>NZ_JBICKL010000089.1:0-99687 GCF_043104195.1 Pseudomonas sp. xss_2 | reverse complement strand
GGCAAAGGCGCCGCCAAACTTAGCGCCAGCTCTCCTTGACCGCCTTGCGCCGCCCGCCAAGAATCACCCAGCCGACCAGCAGCAACACACTCTCGACCACCAAGGCCAGCAAGAACCCCGCCCCCAGGCCCCAGCCAATCGCCTCTGGCACCAGCAGAATCTGGTAGCTGTAGCCTTTGAGGGTTTCATCGCGCAGCTGTGGATCGGCCTGCACCAGCACATGCCAACTACGGCTCAACCACGACCCTTGCAACGCCTGCCACTCGCGTTCGAGCAACTGATTGCGGATCAGCAGGCTCTCGATGCTGTTGGCGTCGCTGAGAAACACTGGATCGTCACTGCTGCGATAGTGGCGCACCAGCGCCTGCAAATCGCCTTTGAAGAAGCGCTCGGCGGTCTCCTGGAAGCCCGACAGCGCCTCGCGCGACTCCAGTACATGCGCCTCGACCCGCTGGCTGTAGTCCTTGACCACGCCTGGGACCTGAATACCGGCCAACAGGCCGAAGGTGAACAGCAGCAACCGCAGGTAACTTCTGAACATGCAGCGTCCTTAGCTTTGCCCGTGGGCGATGCACTCGCCATGGCGCCACAGCGCCCATTGGCCGGGCTCATAACGGTGCCAGGTTTCGTTTTCGGTCAGGGCCTCGGTGGTAATCACCGTGACCACGTCATTGGGAGTGGTTTCTGCCTGGAAGTCGACGATCATGTCGACATCCTTGAGCCTGGCCGGGCCAAACGGTGCGCGACGGGTAATGTGCGCCAGCTTGGTCGAACAGAAGCAGAACAGCCAGTCGCCGTTGCTCAGCAAGCCATTGAACACGCCCTTGCCACGGTACTCGGCGCAGGCCTCGACCAACACGGGCAACAGTTGCTCGACCTTGACCGGCTCCGGGAAGGCGCTACGCACGCGGTTGAGCAGGTCGCAGAAGGCCGCTTCGCTGTCGGTGTCGCCAACGGGCCGATAGAAGGTTTTCTGTCCGCTGAAATCAGCCAGTTGGCCGTTGTGCGCGAAACACCAGTTGTGCCCCCACAGTTCGCGCACGAACGGGTGGGTATTGGACAGGCAGACCTTGCCGACGTTGGCCTGGCGAATATGGCCGATGACCACCTCGCTCTTGATCGGATAGCGCTGGACCAGCTTGGCCACTTCCGATTCGCTGCTCGCTGCCGGGTCCTGGAACAGACGCAGGCCGCGCCCTTCATAGAAACCGATGCCCCAGCCATCGCGGTGCGGACCGGTGCGGCCGCCGCGCTGCATCAGCCCGGAGAAGCTGAAGACAATGTCAGTGGGGACGTTGGCACTCATGCCCAGCAGTTCGCACATATGCGCGGCTTCCTTTACAGACGGGGCTCGACCCGGCCGCGGCCAGGGGCCGCTGGCGGCGGGTCGTTGCGATAACGGTCATTGCGATCGGCGGCAACCGACGCCTCGACCAGCACCTGGTCATCTTCGTTGACCTGGCGCTGGGCGGCGGCTTCGGCCTGCTCGCGGCGCTCGCGGGCGCGTTTTTCCAGCGGCCAGCGGATCAGCACGAAGAGCAGATACAGGGCAAAGGCGATCATGCCGTACATGGCCAGGTCCGAGGCGGCGCGCCAAGCGTTGTTACCGACCTTGAAGGCGATATCCAAGGCACTGATGGCGATGGCCGGGGCGAAGCTTTCCTTGACCGGATCGACGATCGTTGGGGTCAGCAGCAGCACCGCGATGATCACCCGCAGCGGTTCGCGCAGCCAACGCCACATCCAGCCGGTGAGTTTGAAGCCCACCAGCAGGCAGCCCAGGGCGGCCACGGCATAGAGGCCCCAGGCGAGGGTATAGTCGTTCTCGGTCATGGTGTTCGTGCAAGCCAGGCAAAGAGACGCCTATGATAAACACATTTGGGCCTAGGCGCCCCTATCGCGGGGCAAGCCCGCTCCCACGTGCTGTTTGATAGAACACTGCCAGCGTGGGAGCGGGCTTGCCCGGCGATAGGGCCGGCAAAGCCCGTAACAGCACACCAAGAGATCATTCATGCCAGCCACCGCTACCGCCGCTAAAGCTCCAATAGCCCATCAGGCCACAGGCGCCGACCCCTACGCCTGGCTGCAAGAGCGCGACACCCCCGAGGTGCTGGCCTACCTGCACGCCGAAAACGCCTACCAGGAAACCTGCCTGGCCGACCAGGCGCCGTTGCGCGAGCAACTGTTCGAAGAGATCAAGGGCCGCATCAAGGAAACCGACCTGTCGTTGCCCTCGCCCTGGGGCCCTTGGCTGTACTACACACGCACCACCGCCGGCGACGAATACCCGCGCCACTACCGCTGCCCGCGTCCGGCCGACGACTCCAACACGGTCGATGAAAGCCGCGAACAATTGCTGCTCGACCCCAACGCCCTGGCCGCTGGCGGCTTCCTGGCGCTGGGCGCGTTCAATGTCAGCCCCGACCACCGCTTGCTGGCCTACAGCCTCGACACCAACGGCGAAGAAACCTACACCCTGTACGTCAAGGACCTGGCCAGCGGCAGCATCACCACCCTGCCCTTCGAAGACTGCGACGGCAGCATGACCTGGGCCAACGACAGCCAGACGCTGTTCTTCGCCGAACTGGACGACACCCATCGCCCTTGGCGCCTACGCCGCTTTACCTTGGGCGAGGCTGACGCGCAGACCGTGTTCGAGGAAGCCGATGGACGGTTCTTCCTGCACTGCTACCGCGCCAGCTCCGAGCGCCAGCTGATCCTGCTGCTCAACAGCAAGACCACCAGCGAGGCCTGGGTGCTCGACGCCAGCACCCCACAGGCCGACTTCACCTGCCTGGCGCCACGTGAGGAAAATCACGAGTACTACCCCGATCACGGCCAGCTCGATGGCCAGTGGCGCTGGTTCATCCGCAGCAACCAGGACGGGATCAACTTCGCCCTGTTCCACGCCCCTGCCGAGCAGGTGCCGGGCCGCGCGCAGTGGCAGGTGCTGGTGGCGCACCGCGAGACGATCATGCTCGAAGGCCTGAGCCTCAATGCCAGCGCGCTGGCACTGAGCCTGCGCGAAGGTGGCCTGCCGGTCATCGAAGTGCGCCCGCAAGGTTTGCCGACATACCGCGTGGAGCTGCCGGATGCGGCCTACAGCCTGTATGTGCAAGACAGCCTGGAGTTTTCCAGCAGCCGCATTCGCCTGCGTTACGAAGCGCTCAACCGCCCGGCCCAGGTGCGCCAACTGGAGCTGGCCAGCGGTGCTCAGCAGGTGCTCAAAGAGACGCCAGTGCTTGGCGCGTTCGATGCCGACGCCTATGTCAGCCAGCGCCTGTGGGCGACCGCCAAGGATGGCACGCAGGTGCCGATCAGCCTGGTCCGCCGCCGCGAGGATCTGGACAAGACAGTGCCGCTCTATCTGTACGGCTATGGCGCCTATGGCGAAAGCCTCGATCCATGGTTCTCCCACGCCCGGCTGAGCTTGCTCGAACGCGGCGTGGCTTTCGCCATCGCCCATGTGCGTGGCGGCGGCGAGCTGGGCGAGGCCTGGTACCGGGCTGGCAAGCAGCAACACAAGCAGAACAGCTTCGATGACTTCATCGCCTGCGCCGAACACCTCATCGCCGAGGGCGTCACCGGCCGCGAACGCCTGGCGATCAGCGGCGGCAGCGCCGGCGGCCTGCTGATTGGCGCGGTACTCAACCAGCGTCCGGATCTCTTCCGTTGCGCGATTGCCGAAGTGCCGTTCGTCGACGTGCTCAACACCATGCTCGACCCCGAGCTGCCGCTGACCGTGACCGAGTACGACGAGTGGGGCAATCCCGAGGAGCCGGAGGTTTACGCACGGATCAAGGCTTATGCGCCATACGAGAACGTCAAGGCCCAGGCCTACCCTGCCATGCTGGTAGTGGCCGGTTACAACGACAGCCGCGTGCAGTACTGGGAAGCAGCCAAGTGGGTCGCGCGCCTGCGCACGCGCAAGACCGACGACAACCTGCTGCTACTCAAGACCGAGATGGGCGCGGGTCACGGCGGCATGAGCGGCCGGTACCAAGGCCTCAAGGACGTGGCGTTGGAGTATGCGTTCGTCTTCAATGAGCTTGGCGTGGTGTAAATCGGTTTTTTTGTTGTCTTAGGGTGGATTTGTCCGCGGGTTTTGCGTCGCCAGTGCTGGCCTCTTCGCGGGCAAGCCCGCTCCCACAGGGATCGTGCAGACCGCTATCAATTGTGTGATCGACTCGGCCCATGTGGGAGCGGGCTTGCCCGCGAAGAGGCCAGCACTGGCGACAAAAACTGCGCTTGAAAGACGCGAACCAACGATCCACCGTCCAAGACAGAAGAACAACACATGCCAGACGCCTCCCAGCTCAACGCCGAAATCCGCGACATGCTCATGGACTGCGGCCTGTTCGACGCCCTGCAACCGACCGACTTCCACGCCGTGGCCGGCTACTTCAGCCTGGCCCATATGACTGCCGGCGAGACGATTTTCCAGGAAGGCGACGCCGGTACCTTCATGTGCATCCTGCACCGCGGCCAAGTCTCGGTGCGCAAGACCGATGGCAGCGGCCAGGCGGTGGAAATCGCCGTGCTGCGCCGCGGCGCGTTTGGCGAAATGGCCGTGCTCGACGGTGAGCGCCGCTCGGCCAGTTGCGTGGCGGCCAGCGACTGCCAACTGCTGACCCTGGGCAAGGACTCGCTGGAAAAGATGCTCAACGAAGCGCCACGCATCGCTGCGCGGATCATCCGCGCACTGGCTGTGGCGCTATCGAAGCGCTTGCGCATGCAAGACGGCCAGCGCCTGGCTCAGGTCTAATCGTCCTTGGCCGGTGGTCGCGGCGGCTCTTGCGAAAGGCCCGGCAGCGGCTGATCGCGGGGCGGCCCAGGCACGGGCATCGGCGGCAACAGCGGTGCACCGGGCTGGCGGTCGTAGGCCTTGGGCGGTGCGCTCGGGGTGATCTGTGGATAGGGCGTGGGCGTGGCGGTGCCCGGTGCGCCAGGCACCGGCGTGCTGATCCGGGGCTGCTGGCCAGCGGCGTGCGCCAAGGGCGCGGCAACCACGATCAATGCGGCGAGGATCGCATGCAACATCTGCAACCTCCTGTCGGGAATCTTTCTACAGGCTACGCCCATCTGCAGGTTTTTGCCTGTCCGCGTGGCCTGCAGGCGCGCTAGACTCAAGGCTATAACCGTCATTCGCCTGAATACAACAAAGGTAACACCATGAGTTCCACCCTATCGGCCACCGCCCGCCTCGACCGCATCCTTGCCGACGCCAAGCGCGACAAGGAAATGGGCTACCGCGACAAGGCCCTGAAGATGTATCCCCATGTCTGCGGCCGCTGCGCCCGTGAGTTCTCCGGCAAACGCCTGTCGGAGCTGACCGTGCACCATCGTGACCATAACCACGACAACAACCCCCAGGATGGCTCGAACTGGGAACTGCTGTGCCTGTATTGCCACGACAACGAGCACTCGCGCTATACCGACCAGCAGTACTTCAGCGAAGGCTCGACCAGCACGCCGAGCATCGCCAAGGCCACTCACAACCCGTTCGCCGGGTTGGCCGGTTTGCTGAAGAAAGACTGATCCCCATCACTGCCGGCAAGCCCGTATAATCGCGTCTTTTTTGCGAAGGGCCCCGGCACGTGGCAAACAAACGGTACAGCTGCATCGGCCTGTTCAATCCCAAGTCCCCGGAGAACGTCGGCTCGGTGATGCGCGCAGCGGGTTGCTACGGCGTCAACTCAGTGTTCTACACCGGCAAGCGCTATGAGCGCGCGCGCGATTTCGTCACCGATACCAAGCGGGTGCACTACGACATTCCGCTGATCGGAATCGATGACCTGCAGCGCATCATTCCCCTGGGCTGCACGCCGGTGGCGGTGGAGCTGGTCGAAGGTGCTCGGCCGCTGCCTGAGTACACCCACCCGGATCGCGCCATCTACATCTTCGGGCCTGAAGACGGCACCCTCGATGAGAGCGTGCGGGCGTGGTGTGAAGAGACCATCTATATCCCAACCGAGGGCTGCATGAACTTGGCGGCGACGGTCAATGTGGTGCTGTATGACCGCTTGGCCAAGGGGCTCAATACGCGCTCCGGGCCCAAATTCAAGTAGGCAGGGCTGGCCTCATCGCGGGGCAAGCCCGCTCCCACGCAGTGGACTGCCGCCTGAAAGCTGGATGGGTTGGGGGCAGTCCACCCATGGGCAATTGTGCCCCTCGTGGGAGCTGGCGACAGCCTGCGATGGGCCGCGAAGCGGCCGGAAAATCTCAAGCCAGACGCTCACTGGCAGGTTTGCTCCAGGCCGACAGCACCGTCGCCACGATAACCAGCGCCGCCCCCGCCAGCATCCGCAGCGACGGCTGCTCGGCGAACAGCACCCAGGCACAGGCAATCGCATACACCGGCTCCAGGGCAATGATCATCCCCGCGCTACGCGCCTGCAGCCCTTCCAGGCTCTTGACGAACAAGTACTGCGACAACCCCGTGCAAAACACCCCGAGCAGTGCCAGGTAGACCCAATCCGCGACCTGCAAGCCCTGCACCATCAACTGGTTCAGCGCAAACGGCGCTACCAGCACGGCCACCGTCAGGTTCTGCCAGAACGCCACCTGCAGCGCATCCATGCCCCGCGCGGCACGCCGATTGGCGATTGCCAGCAAGGCGAACGACAGACCCGAGGCCAAGCCCCAGAGCAGCCCCAGCGTGCCCTGGTCCAGCAGGTCGAACGACGGCACCACCAGCACCAACCCCAGCGTCACCAAGCCCAGCAACAGCGCTTCACGCAGGTGCAGACGCTCGCGAAACACCAGCAGGTCGAGCAGCGCGATAAACGCCGGGAAGCTGGCAAAGCCCAGGGTCGCCACCGCTACCCCGCCTACCTTGATGGCAATGAAGAATGTCACCCAGTGCGCTGCCAACATGGCTCCGGTGAACAGCATCACGGCGAACTTGCGCCCACTTAGGCCACGGAACAGGGCCTTGCGCTGCACCAGCGCCACCAACCCCAGGGCCAGCACGGCGAACACCGCGCGGCCGGCGGTAATGACCGTGGCGTCAGCATGGATCAGGGCGCCGAGAATGCCGGTCAGACCGAACAGCACGGCGGCGATATGGGCAACGATCAGGGCGTTGCGATGGGATAGCGCAGGCGCAAGCGCGCTGGCTTGGGAAACGATCATGGCAGTCGACTCACAAAAGATTTTAGGTGCGCACGCAGCCACTCCCCAGTGGACCTGTGCACGGGTTTTTCTTGGTTTCAGGGAATGTGTGGCCACCGGTGTCCCGGTAGCCGTCAGCGCCGCAGCCTTGTCTAGCTCATTGCCGAGCCGTGCTGCTTATTCGCTGTGAAGCGGGATGTGTCTGAAGGTTGTGTTCTAGGTTGTGTCTGATCCGGCCTCTTCGCGGGCAAGCCCGCTCCTACAGGGATAGCGCTCATCTTCGCAACGGCGCTGTACCTGTGGGAGCGGGCTTGTCGGGGCGCCGAACCGCCGCAAAGCGGCCCCAAAATGCTCGGTTTACGCCGCGTTGATCCAGATGGTCTTGAGCTCGGTGTACTGGTCATGCGCCCAGATCGACTTGTCGCGCCCACCAAAGCCGGACTCCTTGTAACCACCGAACGGCGTCGACGCATCGCCTTCGCCGAAGCAGTTGACCGTGACCACGCCCGCGCGAATCTCCCGCGACAGGCGCAGGGCATTGCGCAGGCTGCCGGTGTAGGCCGAAGCCGCCAGGCCGTAGATGGTGTCGTTAGCCAGCTCGATGGCCTCCTCGATGGTCTCGAACGAGGTAACGCTCAGCACTGGCCCGAAGATCTCCTCGACGAACAGGCGGCTATCGCGCGCCACGCCATCGACGATGGTCGGCTGCACGAACACACCCTGCTCGGTCTGGCCACCCTGCACCACGTTGAGCTTGTGCTCGGCGGCGTACTCCAGGTAGGACTTGACCTTGTCGAAGTGCGACTTGCTGACCATCGCCCCGAGGCGGTTGTCCGGGTCGAGGGGATCGCCGAGTTTCCATTCCTTCAGGTGCTTGGCAATCAAGCTCAGCAGTTGATCCTTGACGTCCTTGTGCACGATCAGCCGCGACGACGCCGAGCAGTTCTCGCCCATGTTCCAGAACGCACCGGCGGTGACGAACTGGGCCACTTCATCCAAGTCTTCGCAGTCGTTCATCACCACAGCCGGGTTCTTGCCACCCAGCTCGAGGACGATGCGCTTGAGGTTGGACTCGGCCGCGTACTTGAGGAACAAGCGGCCGGTGTCGGTGGAGCCGGTGAAGCTGACCATGGGGATGTCCATGTGCCGGCCAATGGCCTCGCCTACTTCACGGCCACCCCCAGGCACCAGGTTGAACACCCCGGCCGGGACACCCGCCTGATGGGCGAGCTCGGCCACCCGCAGGGCGCTGAGGGTGGTTTCCTTGGCCGGCTTGACCACGATCGAACAACCGGCGGCCAGTGACGGGGCGATCTTCCAGGCCAGCATCAGCAGCGGGAAGTTCCACGGCAGCACCAGGCCGACCACGCCAATCGCCTCGCGCACCACCATGGTCACGGCGGCGTTGCCGGTCGGCGCGGTGTTGTCGTAGATCTTGTCGATCAGCTCGGCGTGCCAACGGATGGTGTGGATGGTTTCTGGAACGTCGACGCTCTGGCACTCGCTGACCGGCTTGCCGCTGTCCAGCGCTTCCAGTACCGCCAGCTCGTGACTGTGGTCTTCTAGCAGCTGGGCGAACTTGAGCAGGATGTGCTTGCGCTCACCCGGTTGCAGCTTGGACCACGAACCGTCTTCGAACACGCGCTTGGCGGCCGCCACGGCGACATCCACGTCCTGCACGTCGCAGGCGGCGACTTCGGCCAGCTGCTTGCCGGTGGCCGGGTTGGTGGTGACGAAGGTGCGGCCCGAGATGGCATCGCGGAACTCACCGTCGATGAACGCCTGGGTACGCAGTTGCAGGTCGGCGGCGATGGCCGCGTATTGGTCCTTGCTCAGCAATTGGGCCATGTTCAGGCACCTCCGGTGATCTGGGCAATGTTGCGCTTGAGTTCACTCACGACGCGCTCAAGCGCTTGCTTCTCGGCAGCGTCCAGCTCGGACAGCGGCTTGCGCACGCCACCGGTGCTCAGGCCGTTCAGGGCCACGCCGTACTTGATCGACTGGACGAACTTGCCACCTTCGAGGAAGTCCATCAGCGGCATCATCGCGCCCATGATGCGCCGGCCTTTGTCGAAGTCCTTGTCGATCACGCACGCCTCATACAGGGCCACGTGCTCGCGCGGGATGAAGTTGGAGCCGGCGCACACCCAGCTCTGGGCGCCCCAGGCGAAGAACTCCAGGGCCTGGTCGTCCCAGCCGCAGGACAGTTGGATGTTCGGGCGCTGGATGGCCAGGCGGTGCAGCTGGCCCATGTCACCGGAGCTTTCCTTGATGGCGACGATGTTCTTCACATCCGCCACGGCATCGAAGAATTCCTCGCCCATGCCCACGCTCATGCGACCTGGGTAGTTGTAGAGCATGATCGGCAGGTCGGCGGCAGCGTCAACGGCTTTGACGTGTTGAGCGATCTCCTGCTGAGTCGGCAGGGCGTACGGCGGCGTGCCGACCAACAACGCATCAGCCTTGATCTCTTTGGCGTGCTTGGCAAAGGCCACCGCGTCTTCGGTGCGGATGCCACCGGTGCCGACGATCAGCGGCAGGCGGCCGTTGAGCACGTCCTTGGCCTGGGCGGCCAGCTCGATGCGCTCCTGGGAGGTATGCGCGTAGTACTCGCCGGTGGAACCGCCGATGATGACGCCATGAATCTTCGAGTCGACCAGGTACTCAAGAACGTCGGCGAACGCCGCCTTGTCGATCGAGCCGTCCGCGGCCAGCGGAGTGATTGCCGGGGTATAGATGCCTTCGAATTTCACGGTGAGTTCTCCAATGCAACGATCAGTTTTGTTCAGGCCGCAGCGCCCGATCAGCGCCACGCCGTGGTGGTGATTCAGCCCAGCGATGCAGCTTGCTGCAGGTTCAGCGAACGGGTTTCCGGCGCCAGCGCGAAAGAGAACGCCAGGCCAATGAAGGTGACGATAGCCGCGGCGTACATGGTGAAAGCGATGCCGTAGCTATCCAGCGCCATCGGCACCAGCCAGGTGCCGATGGCAGCGCCGACCCGCGACAGCGAGGTGCCCACGCCGACTGCGCCTGCACGAATTTCAGTGGGGAACAGCTCGTTCGGATACACCAGCTGCAGCACCTGCGCGCCGCCGATGAACAGCGCGTAGGCGCCAAACAAGCCGAGGATCAGCAGCTCGGAGCCGGCGTGGAATGCCGCCAGGCCCAGCAGCGCCATGCCCGACCAGGCAAAGCTGTTGATCAGCATGCGCCGCCGGCCCATGCCGTTGATCAGGCGGGTGGCGATGATGCAGCCGACCACGAACAGGAACGTGATCGCCACCGAACCGAACGAAGCCCAGTCGCCCTTGAGGTTGAGCGCGGCCAGCACCTTGGGCGCGAAGGCATACACGGCGAACACCGGGATGACCGAACAGGTCCAGAACATCGCCACGAACAGCATGCGTTTGCCGTAGCCTGAGTGCAGCAGGCTGAGCAACGACAGTTTCTTCTGCTTGGGCTCTTCAGGCAGGTTGCGCAGGGAGAAATCACTGCCGTAGACCTGCTTGATCACCGCCTCAGCCTCGGCCGCACGGCCTTTGCTCAGCAGCCAGCGTGGCGATTCCGGGGTGCCCATGCGTAGCACGAACAGCAGCGCGCCGATCACCACCGGGCTGGCCAGCACCAGGCGCCAGGACTCCTCGCCGCCGTGGCGCAAAAGCAGATCGCCGATGACATAGGCGAACGCCGCCCCGGCAAACCAGAGAATGGTCAGGGTAGCCAGGCGCGGGCCGCGGTTCTTCTTGGGCAAGAACTCCACCAGCAGCGAGGTCGCCACCGGGTACTCGATGCCCACCGCGATGCCGATGGCAAAGCGCAGCAAGAACAGCACCAGCGCCGACTCGACCCAGAACTGGCTGAGCGAGGCCAGCATGAACAGCACCGGGCCCACGAAGAACACCCGTTTGCGGCCAAAGCGGTCGGTCAGCCAACCGCCGAAAAAACCACCAAAGAAGATCCCGATCAGCGCCGACGCAGCGATCATGCCTTGCCAGAAACTGCTCAGGTTCAAGCCGGCGGACATCTGCACCAGGGCCACGCCAATAATGCTCAGTACATAGCCATCGACGAACGAGCCCCCGCCGGAGCGCACGGTCAGCAACTGGTGAAAGCGATTGAGCGGTACATCTTCAACGGAAATATTCGGACTTGTCATTATTGTTCCTACCACTTCTGTAGTGCACTTATTCAAGGCGAGCGCGTGCGCGACACTGAAAACTGCCTTCAGCCTCGTTCGATCGACTACCCGCCTCGATCATCTTTGTCTGGGCAAAGGGCGCCCGTGCCGGGTAACTAAGCCCCAGCCAATTGCACGTGAATCGTTAACTTATCGATGGCTCAGCTTTCTTTTCCGGCGCGGTATTGCCCCCACATTAGATTCAGGTTCAAGCCCAGCGATACCAAGGGCTGCGGTGGATTGGCAGAGGGCCCTGGAGCATTCAGCAAGAAGTCGATCAACTCATTGCTTTGGCCCGCCAGCCAATCGGCCAAGAGTTTGCCGGTCACCGTACCGCGGGTAACACCAAGCCCATTGCAGCACAGCGCAGCAAATACATTCGGCGCCAACTTGCCGAAGAAGCCCATGTGATTACGCGACAGGGCCAATGCACCGCCCCAGGTATAGTCAAAGTCGACCTCGGGCAACATCGGGAAACGCCGGGCGAACGACGCGCGGTGACGCTCGACGAACCGTTGCAGGTATTTGCCATTGCTGCGCCCATCGGGGTTGTAGCTGAAACTGTTGCGGATCAGCAGGCGGTTGTCGACCGTGCGGCGCAAGGTGGTCCCGAATGGGTCCGCCGGAATCACGCCCCAGTAGGGCTTGCCGCCCAGGCGCGCCTGTTCGTCCTCGCTCAGCGGGCGGGTGATGCTGGCATAGGTGAACACCGGCAGCATGCGCCCTTTGAGAAAGCCAAAGCTCATGCCAAAGGCGTTGGTGGTCAGCACCAGGTTGTCGGCGATGATCGAGCCATTGGCATGGCGCAAGAGCACCTTGTCGCCATATTCGACATCAAGGATTGGGGTGTTCTCGTACAGCGCAACGTTGCTCGGCAAGTTGTCGGCCAGACCTTTGACCAACGCCGCCGGCTGGATCAGCGCGGTGCCTGGAGTAAACAGGCCCTTGCGGTAGAAGTCGGTGCCAATGTGCTCGGGCAAATCGCGTCCATCGATCATCTGGTAAGGTTGATCGAGCTTGTCCAGCCCCCGGCGATAGGCCTCCAACACGGCGATGCCGCGATCTTCGACTGCCGCCTGGTATTTGCCGCAGTGCTTGAACTGGCAGTCGATGGCATAGCGCTCGACCAGTTCCTTGAGGTAAGACTGGCCGCCCAGATTGAGCTTGAGAATGGTCTTGGCGATGCCGATGTCGCCAATGTAGTCCTCGGCGCCGATGTCATGCGGCAGGTCGATGGCAAAGCCGGCATTGCGCCCGGAGGTGCCAAAGCCGACCTGCTGGGCCTCGATCAGCACGATCTGGTCATCGGGAAAGTTCGCTGCCAGTTGCCGCGCGGCAGCAAGGCCGGTGAAACCGGCGCCGACCACCACCCAGCGGGCTTTGCTCTGGCCGCTGTGAGCGGGCCGAGGCTGACGGGGCTTGCTCAGGTGGAACCAGCCACAGGAGGCGTCATCGGCAGGCAGCGAAGTTATTCTTGTCATTTCATGGACCTGGTGTGTTGTGGTCGTGCATTCACCGCTACGGGCGGTGACTTCAATCTCTACATTTCGATCGGCACATCCAGTCCCTGGGGTGCGGCGTACTCGGCCATGCGTCGGCGCGACAATTCCATGTGCGCACGCACCACGCGGCCTGCGGTTTCAGGATCGCGCCGCTCGATCGCCTCGATGATCTGCTCGTGCTGCGCGCAGGCAAGTTCCAGATCGCGCTGCATGTCATCGGTGGTCGGGTGGCGGTAGAAAATCTTGCCCAGGCGAGTGTGGTCGATAAGGATCCGCCGCAGGCTGGGCATCAGGTAATCGTTGTGCGCCATCTTGCCGATTTCCAGGTGGAAGGCATCGTTGTAGAGCACCCGGTTTTCCACGTCTCGCTGTTCGATCGCCTGGCGGAACTGGGCCTGGATGCCCTTGAGCGCTTCGATCTCGGCGGCGCTGGCGTAGCTGGCGGCCAGCTGGGTGGTGGCGACGTAGATCAGCGGCGCGGCCAGGTAGAAGCTGTGCAGCGACTCGTGGTTCATCGCCGCTACCCGTGGCGCACGGTTGGCTTCCAGCTCGATGTAGCCTTCGGCGGCAATCTGGCGCAGCAGCTCGCGAACCGGTGGACGCGACAGGCCGAATTCGTCGCACAGGGCCAGTTCATCCACCACCGCACCAGGCGCCAGCTCCATGCTGAGGATGCGCCGACGCAGCGCTTGGGCTAGGACGGCCTTGCGGTCCTGGGGCACCTCGTTGCTGATCGGCTGGACGATGCTGGTGGCTTTCATGGCGGCCTTCTTTGTTGTCATAGCGCTGTGTCTACTATTTGTATAACGACTATAGGACGCTGTTAGACAATTTGTCTACAGCCTTTTGGATGAATGGCTCGATCTGCGCAGGGCACGTATTTGGTGGCCTGCAAGGATTTTGAGCGACCGAGTTGGCGCGCTCAATGATGCATTGCCAAACCCGACAGAAAAGTATTCAGACCGGACATTGTGAAGCACAATCGCCGGCTGGCGTTACCTGTCGAAGCAGGGATCAACCAGCGCAGCGCAACCGCCGTCCAGCAATCGAAATGAACGCGCCTGTAACCAGCAGGGTCAGCTGCTTACACTTGCAACGGAGAGTTCGTCATGCTCGATATCCATTCCCCCACAGTAAGCAAAGAGCACAACGTCCACGGCCTGGAACGCGCCAGTTCGCTGGCGGGTGGTGCATTGATGATCGGCAAAGGCCTGCGCCATGGCGGCCTGATCGGCCTGTTGCAGGTGGCGGTTGGAGGGTTGGCACTGGCACGCGGGATCAGCGGGCACTGCTCGACCAAGGCCTGGTGGTTGAGCCATCGCCAGGAGTATCAGCGCCTGCGTGGCGACATTCAGCGCAGCGCGGCAGAGCTTGAGGTGCTCAGGGCCAGTGCCGAGGCGGCGACGCGCGGGGTGACGGTGACTGGGACGGATCCTGCGGCGAAAATTTAACTGCAGCGGCGGGCCGGTGATCGCCATCGCGGGGCAAGCCCGCTCGCACAGGTTTAGCGCAGGTTTTGAGAGAAAGGCGTCAGCGCAGGAGCTTGCTTTGCAGCACTTCGGATTGGCGCCCCAACACGCTTTCGCTGAGCTGGATGAACTCTTCGGTGTTGACGCTGGGCACGCGCATCAGCGCCCGCGCGACATCATCCAGCGAGCGCTTGTTCTGGGTGTGCAGGCGGATCTCGCGGTCCAGCGCCTGCAACAGCTGCACGCCCCGCGCGACCTGACCAGGGTCGGCCTGGTTGCCGCGCAGGCGGGTGACTTTGCTGCCTAGCTTTTGCAGGCGCGCCTGCCAGGCCTGATAGCGGTCATCACTGACGCCTCCAGCCCGACGCAGCAATTCGTTGGCGTAGTAATCGGTCAGGCTCTCACCGATCCAGTCGCTGCCATCGCGGTCATTGATCTGCGCGAACACCTGCACCAGTTCGCGTAGCAGCGGACTATTGCCGCTGTCACCGATCAACGGCCGGTTACTGTGCAGGAACAGCGAATTACGTCCGGTCAGCACGCCGCGCCACATCTCATCGCGCGCGCCGACCAGTAACAGCTTGGGCGGATTACGTGGGAATACCGCCTGCACCTGCGGCCAGACGAACGTCAGTAACGTCAGGGTATCCATGCGGCGCATGCCCTGCCCTTGCGGCGCCGCCACGGTCACGTCGGTTTCGCCCAGGCGCGCCCGACGGCTGCCGAGGTTGCCAGCCAGCATCCAACCGGTGGGACGGTCGAACAGCCGCGAGACGTTATCGATACGGAACTTCTGCTTGCCGATGCGCGGCCAGGCGGTTTCTACACTCTTCCAGCCCGCCGGCAATTCAAAAGCCAGGCGTGCGACCAGCTCGGTGCCGTCCTGCTGGTCGAGGCGCGCCGGGGGCACCAGCTGATCGCCACGAAACACTGCCCAGTGCGGGGTGATGCGGCTTTCATAGGCGCCGCCGTGGGGTTTCTGGTCGAGTTGCACGCGGTAGCTGAGGCTGGTCTTGCCTGGCGCCGGGCGCCATACCCCGCGCTCGCCCTGCTGCTGCCATTGGCCGTCGGCGTGAAACTCGCTGTAGGCGCCCGCCTTGCCCAGGTCGAAGTCCAGGCTGCGCACCGCGCTGCCGTCAGCCAGGGTCAGGCGCACCTCGGCCTGGCTGGTCGATGGCAGCAATCGCACCTGGTAATCCAGATCGACCTTCTTGGCCCAGGCCGGCGTGCAGGCCGCAAGACCCAGGACCAACAGCAGAGGGCGACGCATACAGAAACTCCTTGTTCAGCAGAGGCGAAAGACCGGGGCTCAGCCGGCGCGGAAAATCAGGTGGTCTTCCCAGTCGTCTTCATCCACATCGTTCTCACTGAGCATACGTCCGGACTGGGAGATACGCTGCTCATGCACCTGCTTGCGGTCACCGCAGACCAGGTGGTGCCAGGCGGGCAGATCCTTGCCTTCACTGACCAGGCGATAGCCGCAGGTGGGCGGCAACCATTTGAACTGATCGGCCTTGCCGGGGGTGAGCTGGATGCAGTCAGGCACCTGGGCAAAGCGGTTGGGATAGTCGCTGCACTGGCAGCTGTCGAGATCGAGCAGCTTGCAGGCGATACGCGTGTAGTAGACGCTGTTGTCGTCCTCATCCTCGAGCTTTTGCAGGCAGCACATGCCGCAGCCGTCACAGAGCGATTCCCACTCCTGCGCATCGAGCTGTTCGAGGGTCTTGCGCCGCCAGAAGGGCGCGGTTTGCGGCATCATCACACGGTTTCCTGCATTGATTCTTCATTCACGGCGCGCGGCGGCGCCAGTCTAGAGCCTGGCCTTGGGCAAAGCCAGACCGCTTGTCAGTACCTGCTGGACGCAGTAGCGTGCGCTTCTGGTCTTTCCCTACCTTGCAGGAGCCACCATGAGCGCCAATCCCCGCATTGCCGATTACGCCATCAACGAGCAGTTCATCAACCGCTGGTCGCCGCGCGCGTTTACCGCCGAGCCGATCAGCGAAGACATTCTGCTGAGCTTCCTGGAAGCGGCGCGCTGGGCGCCGTCGGCGTACAACTCGCAGCCATGGCGCTTCCTTTATGCGCGGCGCGACACCCCCAACTGGGAGCGCTACCTGGAACTGCTGGTGCCGTTCAACCGTAGCTGGGCCCAGCAGGCTTCGGCATTGGTGCTGATCATCTCCAAGACCAGCTTCGATGACAAACCGGCGCTGTGGCACACCTTCGACACCGGTTCCGCCTGGGGCCACCTGGCCCTGCAAGCGAGCATCAGTGGCTGGCACACCCACGGCATGGCCGGGTTCGACCAGGAGCTGGCGCGCAAGGAGCTGAAGATCCCCGAGGGCTATGACCTGCATGCCATGGTTGCGATCGGCAAGCTGGGCGACAAGGCCACCCTGGCCGAGGCGCTACAGGCGCGCGAAGTGCCGAGCCCGCGCCGGCCGTTGAGCGAGTTGGCGGCTGAGGGTGATTTCAGCTTGTAATAGGTTTATCGCCTGTGCCGGCCTCATCGCGGGGCAAGCCCGCTCCCACGAGATACTGAGCTACGCCCCAGATGATGGATGGGTGTCCAACATCTGGGGCGCAGCGAGCGTGGGAGCGGGCTTGCCCCGCGATGAGGCCGGCACAGCAGTCAAGCTCAGTACCCGCGCAGAAAATCCACTTCCCCACGCAAGCCCTGCCCCGCCGCATACGCCTGCGCATTCTCGACGAACAAACGCACCATCGCCGCTGGCGAGGTGGGCGCCGAGCTGTGCCCGGTCAACAGCAAGCCCCAGGCGGTCCAGAACGGGTGGCGCTGGGGCAACGGCTCCTGACGGCAGACATCGATCACCGCGCCTGCCAGATGCCCTTCCTTGAGCGCCTCGACCAGGTCGCCATCGACCACAGCCACCCCACGCCCGGCGTTGATGAACAGCGCGCTGGGCTTGAAGCGCTTGAACAGCGCAGCGTCGTACAGATCGTGGGTCGCGGGTGTATCGGGCAGCAGGTTAAGCACATAGTCCGCTTGTTCGACCATGCGCGGTAACTGATCCAACCCCGCCACTTCAATGAACGGCGCCTGCTCCCGGGCACTGCTGGCAACGCCGCGCAGGACCACGCCAAATGGCAGCAAGAACTCGGCAACACGTTGACCGATATCACCGGTCCCGACGATCAGCACCTGACGCCCCTCCAAGGTGCGCCCCGGGCGGTCGTCCCAACGCCGCTCGACCTGGCTGACCAGCCGCGACAGCACATCGCGCTCATGGCCGAGCATATAGGTCAGCATGTATTCGGCCATGACCTGGCCAAAAATCCCCACGGCGCGGGTCAGGCGGTAATCACGTGGCAGGCCGTCAGCCAACAACGGGGTGATGCCGGCCCAGGTCGATTGCACCCATTGCGGCTTATGGCCCTGGCGCAGCAGACTGGCGAGCAGGTCAGGCTGCCCCAGCCACACGGGGCTGTCGGGCGCCAGGCGGGCCAGTTCGGCGGAGTCACCGCTGGTCACCACCTGCAGCTCCGGGGCCGCTTCGGCCAACAGGCGAGCGTAGTTGGCATGATCCTGTTCAGCGATCAGAACGCGCATCTTGAAAAACAACCTTGGCAGACAACTAAACGCGGCCCGACTGGCGGGCCGCTTGGCAGAGGGTTAGCCGCGGGCCGGAATCAGACCGGGTCGTTGCGGCGCAGCAGCTCTTCGGGCAGGTGCTCGATGTACTCGTCCTCAGCGGGCGGCATCTGCAAGTGATAACCCTGACTCTCAAGGTTCTCGAGCACCTTGGCGATATCCTCGCGGGCCAGCTTGCGCTCTGGGCTGAGCACCAGGTCGAAGGCGTGGATCGGGGTGCCGAAAAACGGCAGCAGGCCGTCGGGAACACGCTCCAGGCCATCGGCCTTGAGCACGTAGAGGTACATTTCGTTCTTGCGCGGGCTTTTGTAGATCGAACAGATACGTTTCATCAGGCTTCTCCGGCACCTGCCAGATCATCCAGCAGGGCCTGGCCCATCCGCTCGCGACGCCAGCCGCGCAGCGAATCAGGCAATTGATAGGGACCGTTGGGGTAGCCGCTCTTGAGCAGGGCTTCGAGGGTCTTTTTGCGCAGCATCAGCTCGGGGGCGATGCCCAACCGCTCGCCTTCGGCCTGGCCAACCGCACGCAGGCGCTTGAGGATGCCAGAGGCTTCGATTGGCAGGGGTTCGGGCAAGGCTTGTGGATACTGCTCGGCGGGCACGCTGCCGGCCTGCTTGATCAGCTTGAGCAGGAACTCGCCGTCCTGGCGGATGGTACGCGGGTGCATGTCATCGATCTTGGCCAGCGCCGAGAGGTTGTCGGGCTGGGTCTTGGCCATCGGCCACAGCGAATGCTCACGCAGCACGCGGTTGCGCGGCAGGTCGCGGCTGCGCGCCTCGCGCTCGCGCCAGGCGCACAGCTCACGCAGCACCGCCAGTTGCTGGCGCGACAGTTTCCAGGCCAGCTTGACGTCGCGGTAGAGGGTCTGGGGTTCGACCTCGCGGCGCATCTGCGCGACCAGCTCGGCGCCGTCTTCCAGCACCCAGGCGTATTTGTCGTCCGACAGTTTCGGGCGCAGCTCGCTGAACAGCTCGGCCAGGTGCACGGCATCTTCGGCGGCGTAGCTGACCTGAGTCTCCGACAGTGGGCGCTGCAACCAGTCGGAGCGAGTCTCGCCCTTGGGCAGGTCGAGCCCGAGCACTTCCTGCACCAGGCGCGAATAGCCCATCGAGAAGCCAATGTTCAGATAGGCCGCGGCCAGTTGCGTGTCGAACAGCGGCTGGGGCAGCTTGCCGGTCAGGCGCAGCAGCACTTCGAGGTCTTCGCTACAGGCGTGCACGACCTTGACCACAGCGCTGTCTTCGAGCAGCTCGGCCAGCGGCTGCCAGTTGCCGATCAGCAACGGATCGATCAGAAAGGCCTTGTTGCCATCGCCGATCTGCAGCAGGCCGGCTTTCGGATAAAAGGTGTCGACCCGCATGAATTCGGTATCGAGCGCTACGAAGGGCAGTTCGCGCCAGGTCCGGCAGTGCTCGGCCAGGCTTTGGTCGTCACAGATCCAGTGTATTTCGATGGCCACGAGGCTCTCCCACAATCATTGGCGCGCAGTATATACGCCGTGGGCCCTGCACGCGAAACCTGGCGACCATTGCCGTGCCTGCGCCAGGTTTAGCCAGGCAGGTGAAGTTTGGCATACGGCTCACGCTCGATATCCAGCACTTCTACGCACAACTGGATATCCAGGCCGCTCTGCGCCGGGATGGCCTCGCGCAGCACCTCCAGCAGATGCGCGCTCAGTTGTTTCTTGACCGCTTCGGTGCGCCCGCTGAGGATCGCCAGGCGCACATGGGCAAACGCTCGCGCGGCCAGCGCGGTGCCTACCTGGTAGTTGGCGAAGGCCTGGGCACGGCTCTTGATATCCAGCTCATCGGCAAATTGGCCGCTGGCCAACAAGGCGTTGTTTAGGCGCAACAGCAGTACATCGACCTTCAGCTCAGGCAGGTTATCGCTGTATTCCAGGTTCAAGTGCGGCATGGCAGGGGTTTCCGGTTCGCGGGCAGAAGCGACAGCCTACCCCACTCCCCCAGCGCGGCAAAGGCGACTATCCTCAGGGTTCAACACCTTTCGCTAACCCTGAACAGAGGTGAAGAAATGCCCGTACCGCATGATCTGCTCGCTGACTTGCACATTACTGCTGATGCCTTCCAGGCCCTGATCGACAAGGACCCGGCGCTGCACAAGCTGCACAAGGAATACAACGGCAAGGACAAAGAGGTGGTGGCCGCCGAGGGCAACGGCACCGCAGACGAGGCCGTCAACCGGCTACGCAAGGAAAGGTTGCTGATCAAGGACAAGATCGAACGAATTATCCATCCGCCCAAATCCTGACCCGGGCACAACCAAACATCGCCGGGCACACCTGCTGCCACCTGCTACTCGCGACGAGTTCGACGTGGCAGCGGGCTTGCCCCGCGATGGCTCTGTCAGGCGCTTACGCAGACGCCTTCAGGGCCACATCCAGATCCTCGATCAGATCCCGGTAATCCTCGATCCCCACCGACAGCCGCAGCAGGTTTTCGCCGATCCCCATCAGCCCTTTCTGCTCAGGGCTCAGGGAGTTGTGCGACATGCTCCAGGAGTGGTTGATCATGCTCTCCACCCCACCCAGGGAGTCGGCCAGGACAAAGATCGACAGCGCTTCGACCAGGCGATTGACCGCCGCCCGATCACCCTTGATGCGCATGGCCACCACCGCACCACCGGTGCGCATCTGGCGCTTGCTCAGCGCGTGTTGCGGATGGCTCTCAAGGCCTGGGTAATACACCTGTTCGACCTGTGGATGCGCCTCAAGGAACTGCGCTACACGCAAGGCGTTGGCGCTCTGGCGCTCCATACGCACATCGAGGGTCTTCAGCCCGCGCAGGGCCAGGTAGCAATCGAACGGGCCCTGGATCGCGCCCACCGCCATGCTGATCTTGCGCAGGCGCCCGAGCAGTTCCTGGTTGGCCGCGACCACCACGCCACCGGTCAGGTCGGAGTGGCCGCCAATGTACTTGCTCGCCGAATGCATCACCAAGTCCACGCCCAGGGTGATTGGCTGCTGGTTCCAGGGCGAGCAGAAGGTGTTGTCGATGCAGGTCAGAATGCCGCGCTCGCGGGCCAGCGTGCACACCGCCTGGATATCGACCAGGTGCAGCAGCGGGTTGGTGGGCGACTCGATCCAGATCAGCTGGGTTTCTGGGCGAATTGCGGCGGCGACGGCCTCCAGGTCATTGAGGTCGACATAGCTGGTGGTCAGCCCCGAAGTGCGCCCACGGTAGTCTTCAAGCAGGCGGAAGGTGCCGCCGTAGACGCCGTTCATCACCACCACGTGAGCGTCCTTGGAGAGCAGCTCGAGCACTGTGGCGGTGGCGCTCACACCCGAGGCGCATGCCACCGCGCCAACCCCTTCTTCCAAAGCGGCGACGCAGGTTTCATAGGCATGCCGGGTCGGGTTGGCGACGCGGCTGTAGGCGTACTCGGGGTTATCGTCCAGGCCGCGCTTGATGTACGAGCTGGCGGTGTAGATCGGCGGGAAGATGGCGTTGTCGGCAACGCTGGATTGCTCGCCAGCATGAATGGTGCGAGTGGCGAAATTACGCGGCTTGTCGGACATGGTCGGGTCCATTGACTGGGAAAGAAGTGAAGTGCGCCACTATCGCATATCCAACGCGCCCTGGCCGAGCGGGGAATTTCCTTTGCGCGGATAAGCCCATGGTGTTTTCTGCATGCTCTGGCTGAGCTAATGTGGAGGATATTTTTCTGCTGATAGCCGCCCGCCGATATGGACAGTTTCGACCAGCACATCCTCACCCTGCTCCAGCGCGACGCATCGATTTCCCTCAAGGACTTGGCCGAAGCGGTCAACCTCACCACCACCCCCTGCTGGAAGCGGGTCAAGCGCCTGGAAGACGAAGGCTACATCCGTGGCCGCGTCGCCCTGCTCGACCCTGAGCGCCTGGGGCTGGGCCTGACCGTGTTCGTCCAGCTCAAGACCCAACGCCACGACAGCGCCTGGCTCGAGCAGTTTGCCGCGACGGTGAGCAGCTTCGAGGAGGTGATGGAGTTTTATCGCATGTCGGGGGATTGGGACTACATGCTGCGTGTGGTGGTGGGCGATATCGCAGCCTATGACCGCTTCTACAAGAAGCTAATTACCAGCACCGATGGGCTGTCGAACATCACCTCGAGTTTTGCCATGGAGCAGATGAAGTACACCACGGCTTATCCGGTTCATCGCTGAAATCTGGGCAAGTTGCAGCGGCGCACCGGCCTTGCAACTTGCCCGCGAAGTGGCCGGTATTGGCGCCATCAATCAGCAGTAACCAGCCCGATCCGATTGCCCTGCTTGGCTTTCTCCAAACGAATCGCCACGAACTTGGAGGTCGGCGTGTACGTCCCTTCGCCATAGCTCTCCAACGGCACCAGCGGATTGGTCTCCGGGTAATACGCCGCCGCCTGCCCCTCGGGCACATCGAACGCCACCAGGCGAAAGCCACTAACCCGCCGCTCAAGGCCGTCTTCCCAGAGCGAAACCATGTCCACCTGCTCGCCAGGCTCGAAGCCCAGGCGGCGGATGTCGGCTTCGTTGACGAACACCACTTCGCGCAGGCCAAACACCCCGCGATAGCGATCATCCAGGCCATACAGCGTGGTGTTGTACTGATCGTGCGAGCGCAAGGTCTGCAAGATCAAATCGGGTTTATCCCCGCGTGCCAGCACCTGGGCGTTGACCAGGTGCTCAGGCAGGGCGCTGGCGGTAAAGCGCGCGGTGCCCGTAGAGGTGCGCCAGGTGCGCTCGGCCGCACTGTTGCCCAGATGGAAGCCGCCGGGTTGCTCAAGGCGCTGATTGAACTGGGCAAAACCCGGGATCACATCGGCGATCATGCTGCGGATACGGCTGTAATCGGCGATGGCGTACTCCCAGTCGATGGGGTGCTTGCCCAAGGTCGCCTGGGCCATTCCGGCAATGATCGCCGGCTCCGAGCGCATGTGCGGCGAGCGCGCTTTGAGCTGGCCGTGAGAGATGTGCACCATGCTGAAGGTGTCTTCCACCGTCACCCCTTGCGGGCCGTTGGCTTGCAGGTCGATCTCGGTCCGGCCCAGGCACGGCAGGATCAGCGCGTCCCGCCCGGTCACCAGGTGCGAGCGGTTGAGCTTGGTGGAAATCTGCACGGTCAGCGCACACTTGCGCAGCGCCTCGTGAGTGCGTGGGGTATCGGGGGTGGCTTGGGCGAAGTTGCCGCCCAGGCCGATGAACACCTTGGCCCGGCCCTGCTCCATCGCCTGGATCGCCAGCACAGCGTTATGCCCATGCTCACGCGGCACCTTGAACTGGAAGCGTTTTTCCAGGGCGTCGAGCAGTGATGCCTTGGGCTTCTCGTCGATGCCCATGGTGCGGTCGCCCTGCACGTTGCTGTGGCCGCGCACTGGCGACAGGCCGGCCCCCGGCTTGCCGACGTTGCCGCGCAGCAGTTGCAGGTTGACCAGCTCCTGCACGGTCGGCACCGAGTGGCGATGCTGGGTAACGCCCATGGCCCAGCACATGATCACCCGCTCAGCCTTGCGGTACATGCGCGCAGCCAGCTCGATCTCGGCCAGGGTCAGGCCAGACTGTTCGACGATATGCGCCCACGAGGTAGCATCGACCGCCGCCAGGTAGTCGTCGATGCCGTCGGTGTGCTCGGCGATGAAGGCATGGTCGAACACCGCTGGCTGGCCATTGGCCTGGGCCTCGCGCTCCCACTGCAAAAGGAACTTGGCAATGCCGCGCATGGCCGCCATGTCACCGCCCAGCGCTGGGCGGAAGTAGGCGGTATTGGTGGGTTCAGAGCCATTGCTGAGCATCTCGAATGGGTGCTGCGGGTGCTGGAAACGCTCCAGGCCGCGCTCCTTGAGCGGGTTGAAACACACCACCTGCGCGCCGCGGCGAACCGCCTCACGCAACGGTTCGAGCATGCGCGGGTGATTGGTGCCAGGGTTCTGGCCAATCACGAAGATAGCATCGGCCAGTTCCAGGTCATGGAACACCACCGTGCCCTTGCCCACCCCCAGCGTGCTGCCCATACCCACGCCACTGGCTTCATGGCACATGTTCGAGCAGTCGGGGAAGTTGTTGGTGCCATAGGCGCGGACGAACAGCTGATAGAGAAACGCCGCTTCGTTGCTGGCCCGACCTGAGGTGTAGAACTCGGCTTCATCGGGCGAAGCAAGCGCCTTAAGGTGCTCGGCGATCAGGGCGAAGGCCTCGTCCCAGCTGGTCTCTACGTAATGATCGGTGGCGGCGTCGTAGCGCATCGGGTGGGTCAGGCGGCCTTGGTATTCGAGCCAATAGTCGCTCTGCTCGGCCAGGGCGCTGACGCTGTACTTGGCGAAGAACGCCGGGTCCACCGAGCGGCCGGTGGCCTCCCAGTTGACCGCCTTGGCGCCGTTTTCGCAGAACTTGACCATGTCGCTTTCCGGCGACTCGCCCCAGGCGCAGCCTGGGCAGTCGAAGCCCCCGTTCTGGTTGGTCTTGAGCATGGCCCGCAGGTTCTTGAAGGCGTTTTCACTGCCCAGCCAGCTCTTGGTCACGCTCTTGAGCGCGCCCCAGCCGGCGGCGGGGCCCTTGTAGTCCCTGATGTGTTGGTCTTGGCTCATGCGGTAGATCCTCACGCGGGGCATCGAATGGTTCACCGGATCGAGTCGCCCGATGTTTTTTCCAGCCTAAGAAGGCCGCCCCTGGTGCGTCCAATCGAAATGTCTTACAGCACGATAAGCCCTGTCGATCATGGCCTACAGCCCTTGCCAATCGAGGCCTGCGGCAGTGATAGAGGAGATTGATCATGTGAGAGGGCAAAGCAATTTGACGCAGCCCGGCGCAGGTTATAGCTTGGACCTAACCCCCTCTTACTCAGAGCGCGAATGTGGAACCCAACGGCCAGGCCCTGATCGACGGCTTCAACCGAAGAATCGACTACCTGCGGATGTCGGTCACCGACCGTTGCGACTTCCGTTGCGTGTACTGCATGGCCGAAGACATGCAGTTCTTGCCGCGCCAGCAGATCCTCAGCCTCGAAGAGCTGTACCAAGTGGCCGAGCGCTTCGTCGCCCTCGGTACCCGCAAGATCCGCCTGACCGGTGGCGAGCCGCTGGTGCGCCAGGGCATCGTCGAACTGTGCGCGCGTATCGCCGCCCTGCCCGGCCTGCGTGAGCTGTGCCTGACCAGCAACGGCTCGCAACTGGGCCGACTCGCGCAGCCTTTGTTCGACGCCGGCGTCAGCCGCCTGAACATCAGCCTCGACAGCCTCGACAGCGCGCGTTTCCGCCAACTCACCCGCACCGGCGACCTGGCCCAGGTGATCGCCGGCATCGACGCTGCACGCCAGGCAGGCTTTCGCCGCACCAAGCTCAACTGCGTGGTGCTCAAGGGCCGCAATGACGATGAAATCGTCGACCTGGTGCGCTTTGCCATCGACCGCGAGCTGGATATCTCCTTTATCGAAGAAATGCCGCTCGGGGTGATCAGCGAGCATCAACGCGGCGAATCCTACTGCTCCAGCGACGAAGTGCGCGAGCTTTTGGCCGAGCACTTCACCCTGATCGAATCGGCCGAGTCCTCCCAAGGGCCGGCCCGTTACTGGCGCCTGGCCGAGGCGCCGCAGACCCGGGTCGGATTCATCTCGCCGCACAGCCACAACTTCTGCGCCACCTGCAATCGCGTGCGTCTGACCGTCGAAGGGCGCTTGCTGCTGTGCCTGGGCAACGAGCATTCGATGGACCTCAAGCAAGTCCTGCGTGCCCATCCGGGCGATAGCCAACGGCTGGAGAACGCCATCCGTGAGGCCGTGCACCTCAAGCCTTACCGTCACCACTTCGAGGTCGGCGGCGAGGTACAGATCCTGCGCTTCATGAACATGACCGGCGGCTGATCGGCCGCCTCTGGATTGCCATGATCGTCCACTCCCGCCCCGATGTGCTGCGTGTGCTGTTCACCCTCAAAGGCTCGATCGTCAAACGCATCGCCTTGCGCTGCCTGCTGGTGACCTTGCTGGCGGCGCTGATCGTGCTGGTCGAGCGGCATTATCCGGAACGCTTCTCGCCGGTCAGCGCCACGCCGTTCACCTTGCTTGGCCTGTCGCTGTCGATCTTCATGAGCTTTCGCAACAACGCCTGCTATGACCGCTGGTGGGAGGGGCGCAAGGCCTGGGGCAGGATGATCATCGAGATGCGCTCGTTCGTGCGCGAAAGCACGGCAATTGCCGATCAGCGACTGCGTGCAGAGCTGCTGCGCAGCTTGTGTGGCTTTGCCCATGCGCTCAATGCCGGGCTGCGCAATGAAGATCCGCTCAGTGCTGCGCGGCCATGGCTGGCCGAGTCGAGTGCGATCAGTTCACACAATGTCTGTGATGGGATCCTGCGCGAGCTGGGCCAGCACTGTTCGGACTTGGCGCAGCGCCAGCAGATCAGTGAGTGGCGCTACACCCTGCTTGAGCAGCGGCTGGTTGGCTTGTCGGAAGTCCAGGCGACCTGCGAGCGGATCAAAGGTACGCCGCTGCCCTTCCCCTACACCTTGCTGCTGCACCGAACCATCTACATCTTCTGTTTGTTGCTGCCGTTTGCTCTTGCCGAACCGCTGGGCTGGCTGGCGCCATTGTTCACCACCATCGTCAGCTACACGTTCTTTGGCCTGGATGCGATTGGCAACGAGCTGGAAGATCCGTTTGGCCGCGATGAGAACGACCTGCCGACCGATGCCATGGTGCGCACGATCGAGCGCGATGTGCTGTCGGCGCTGGGGCATGAGCCGCTGCCACCGGCGTTGGTGCCAGTGGACCATGTCCTGAGCTGACTAGCAGGAGCGGCCCTATCGCGGGGCAAGCCCGCTCCCACGAGATGTCCAAGATAAATGTCGACTGCGTGGGAGCGGGCTTGCCCCGCGATAGGCCCGGCACAGACGAAGCCCTACTCCATTCACTCAACCACGCGTTTCACACAACCCCACGGCCTTCAAATGCGGCACGAAGTTGCACGGCCGATGGCGCGCATCCAACTGCTCGGCCAAGATCCCCTCCCATGCCGTACGGCACGCCCCCGTCGACCCCGGCAGGCAGCACACCAGGGTGCCATTGCTCAACCCGGCCAGTGCCCGGCTTTGCACGGTCGAGGTGCCGATATCGAGGATCGACAACGCCCGGAACAGCTCACCGAAACCATCGATACGCTTGTCCAGCAAACATTCCACCGCCTCCGGCGTACTGTCGCGCCCGGTAAATCCAGTGCCGCCGGTGATCAACACCACCTGTACCTGATCATCGGCGATCCAGGTCGCGACCTGGGCGCGGATCTTGTACAGGTCGTCCTTGAGCAGCACCCGCTCGACCAGACGATGGCCGATCTGCACCGAGCGGGTGGCCAACAGCTCGCCCGAGGTGTCGTTGGCAAAGCTGCGGGTATCGCTGACGGTCAGCACGGCGATATTAAGCGGCACGAACTGCGCATCGGGTTTTACACTCACCTGGGCATCCTCTGGAAATTGGCAGTGCCGTCACGCTAGTGGCAAGCCTTGGCAGCGTCCAATCGATATGGCGAACCAGCCGATCAACCGCCTCTATCATTCGGTCACCATTAAAGATTGGCCAGCCTCGGCAGACTTGGTTAAGGTCAAGCAACTCCGTTTCCCGCCCGCCAGGCCGCCCCATGGATATCAAGCAGCTCAAGTTTCTCCTCGCCCTCGACCAGACCCGCCACTTCGGCCAGGCCGCGGCGCTGTGCCACATCACCCAGCCGACCCTGTCCATGCGCCTGCGCAACCTGGAAGACGAACTGGACCTGGTGCTGGTCAAGCGTGGCCAGCGCTTCGAAGGTTTCACCGAGGCCGGCGAGCGCATCCTGGCCTGGGCCCGCACCCTGCTGGCGGCGCATGACGGCCTGCAAGCCGAAGCGGCCAGTTGTCGCGGCCAAGTGGTCGGCAGCCTGCGCCTGGGCAGCGTGCCGCTGGCCAGCTTCAACCCCATGCACCTGCTGCTGCCCCTGCGGGAAAAATACCCCGAACTGCACTTTCAACTCAGCTCGCACACCTCCGAGCAGATCGTCGACGGCCTGAGCCGCAACCAGCTGGACCTGGGCATCTGCTATCTGGACCAAGTCAACGCGAGCTTCTTCGACGTGATCGAACTGGGCACTACCACCATGGGCCTGTTGCACGACACCCGGCATTTCCAGCTACCGCACAGCGCCCTGCGTTGGGAGGAGCTCGGCGATATCCCGTTGGGCCTGTTGAGCAAGGGCATGCATTACCGCCAATCGCTCGACCTGAGTTTTCGCAGCCGCGGCCTGGAGCCGATGGCCGTGCTGGAAAGCGACTCCACCTTCCAGCTGATCCAGGCCATCACCAGCGGCGTGTGCTGTGCGGTGATGCCGCTCGATTGCGGCCTGGAAGACTTGAGCGAACACATGCGCATCATCCCCATCACCGACGCCAGCGTGCTCAGCCCGGTTGGCCTGCTATTGCGCCGCAGCGAGCCTCGTTCGGCAATTGCCGAGCAATGCTTCGACGAGGCGCGGGCGTTGTTTGCGTCGACGCCCCGTTGAAAGCATCGCGGGACCCGCCCGCTCCCACGAGGTGTTCGAATACATCCCGTGGGAGCGGGCTTGCCCCGCGATAGCGCCGTAACTGACTACAAATCAGCTAGGGTTCAACGATAGCGCTCAAGCCAATGCGCATAGGGTGCTGGCAAGGTCCACGAGGCCTTGTCGACCCCCAGCTCCTTGGCCGCAAAGTACGCCCAGTGCGGATCGGCCAGGTGCGCCCGGCCTACCGACACTAGGTCCAACTGACCGGCCTGCAGCGCCCCCTCAGCCAGCTGCGGCGTACCGAAGCCCCAGGCTGAAGTCACCGGCAAATCTGCCTCACGACGCACGCGCTCGGCAATCGGCCCCATGAACGCCGGGCCCCACGGGATGTTGGTCTCGGCAATGGTGAAGCCGACGCTGACGCTGAGCAGATCCAGGCCACCGGCCTTGAAGCGGCGGGCCAGCTCGATCGATTCTTCAAGGGTCTGCTCGTCGCGACCGTCATATTCCAGCACACCGAAACGCGCCGTCAGTGGCAGGTTCTCTGGCCACACTTCGCGCACCGCAGCCAGGGTTTCCAGAAGGAAGCGGCTGCGGTTGTCGAAGCTGCCGCCGTAGGCGTCGGTGCGCTGGTTGGAATGCTCGGAGAAGAAGCTTTGACCCAGATAACCGTGGGCAAAGTGCAGTTCGATCCACTCAAAGCCTGCGTCTCGCGCGCGCCGGGCGGCATCGACGAAGTCTTGCTGGACACGGGCGATGTCAGCCAGGGTCATCTCACGCGGCACTTTCGGCAAGTGGGCACCGAAGGCAATGGCCGAGGGCGCGATGGTCTGCCAGCCGCGCGCATCGTCGGCAGCAATGTGGTCGTCGCCTTCCCACGGCCGATTGGCGCTGGCCTTGCGCCCGGCGTGGGCGATCTGGATGCCTGGCACCGCACCTGCCGCCTTGATCGCCTTGACCACCGGCACGAAGGCTTGCGCATGGGCGTCGCTCCAGATACCCGCGCAGCCGGGGGTGATGCGCCCCTCCGGTGCGACTGCCGTGGCCTCGACCACCACCAGGCCCGCACCACCACGGGCCAGGCTGGCCAGGTGGACGTGGTGCCAGTCATTGATCATGCCGTCCTCGGCGGTGTACTGGCACATCGGCGGAATGGCGATGCGATTGCGTAGGGTAACGTCCTTGAGGGTGTAGGGTTGGAACAGCGCGGTCATGAACAATCTCCAGAAGCTGAATTGGCATTCGATTGTTCGATCATATTCGAACTATGGCAATTTGTGAAACCCCCGTTATCATGTGTGCCATGCGAGCCTATAAACATCCCAACCCTGAAGACCTGATTCTGGAGCGCGTGCTCTACGCCCTGAGCGACCCTGTGCGCCTGGAAATCGTCCGCCATCTGGCGGCTGTGGCCGAGGCCAGCTGTGGCGAGTTGGACGGCGGGCGGCCCAAATCGAGCATGTCCCATCACTTTCGTGTGCTGCGCGATGCCGGGCTGGTGCATACGCGCAATGTCGGCACCACGCATATGAATTCGCTCAGAAGCGCTGAGCTCGATGGGCGTTTTCCGGGCTTGCTGGGGTCGATTCTCCAGCAGCAGTAAGCGCGGCTGGCCCAACCCCTTTGCGGTGGTTGGGCGCCGCGCACAGGCCCGGAGTGGCGTCAGTGCGCTGAGATCACCGCGCGCACCACGCAGTCGGCCATGGCTTGGCGGGCCTGCAAGGTGGCGCTGCCCAAATGCGGCTGGAGCACCACGTTGTCCATGCCCAGCAACACCTCGGGCACTTGCGGCTCATCGGCAAACACATCCAGCGCAGCGCCGGCCAGACGGCCGTCGGCCAAGCGAGCGACCAGTTCAGCTTCATCGACCACGCTGCCCCTGGCCACGTTGACGATGACCCCGTTCGGCCCCAAGGCCTCCAACACCCGGGCATTGACCAGGTGACGCGAGCCGCTACCGCCGGCCGCCGCCACCACCAAGATATCGCAGGCCGCAGCCAGGCTGAGTGGATCGGCGTGATAGGCAAACGTACAAGCAGCTTGTGGCCGACGGTTGTGATAAGCAAGCACGACGCCAAAGGGCTGCAGCCGTTCGGCGATGGCCATGCCGATCCGCCCCAGACCGATGATGCCAACTCGCTGCCCGCGCAGGCTGGTCCCCAACAGCGGGAAACCACCCAGAGGCCACTGCCCCTGCCTGACGAAGCGATCGGCCAGGCACACCTGGCGCAGTTGAGCCAGCAGCAGGGCCACGGCCTGGTCGGCCACGGCATCGGTGAGAAGATCGTCGGTGGTGACGATCGCGATGCCCCGCGCGTGCGCCTGCTCAAGGTCGATGCGGTCCACCCCCACCCCATTGACCGCAATCAGCTGCAGGTTGACCAGCGCCTGCATGAGCCAGGGCGGGACGCCCTCGCCGCCATTGGTCACCAGCGTGGTGAAGCGCTCCGGGCGCTCGCTCAGCAATGCCCGCCGGCTGGCTTCATCAAAGGCGCAGGCCCGCTGGAAACGCTCATCCAGGCGCGCCTGGTAATCGGCCAGCAACGGCGCCAGCATCAACAGTTCAGCTTTCATCGGCTCACTCTCAATCTGCCTGTACGGTGAGCTGGCGCTGTTCGCCAAGGCCTTCAATGCCCAAGTGCATGACCTGCCCGGGACGCAGGAACACCGGCGTTGGCTTGATCCCCATGCCGACTCCGGGCGGGGTGCCAGTGGAGATCACATCACCCGGTTGCAGGCTCATGCAGCGGCTCAGGTAGGCGATCAACTGGGCAATACCGAAGATCAAGGTACGGGTGTTGCCGCGCTGATAACGCTTGCCGTCGACCTCCAGCCAGAGATCCAGCGCATGCGGATCGGGCACCTCGTCACGGGTCACCAGCCACGGTCCAATCGGCCCGAACGTGTCGAAGCCTTTGCCCTTGTCCCAGGTACCGCCGCGCTCAAGCTGCCATTCGCGCTCCGATACGTCGTTGATCACGCAGTAACCGGCGACGTGCTCCAGGGCATTGGCTGGGTCGATATAGCGCCCGCCCTTGCCGATCACTACCCCCAGCTCCACTTCCCAGTCAGTCTTGGTCGAGCCTCGTGGGATCTGCACATCGTCGTTGGGACCACAGACCGCGCTGGTCCACTTGTTGAAAATGATCGGCTCGCTGGGCACGGCCATGCCGGCTTCAGCGGCATGGTCGGCGTAATTGAGGCCGATGCAGATGAACTTGCCAATCTGCCCGACGCAGGGGCCGATACGCGGCGTGCCAGGGACCAACGGCAGGCTGGCATGATCCAGGCTGGCCAAGCGGGTCAGGCTGTCGCTGGACAGTGCTGCACCGGCGATATCCGCCACATGTTGGCTGAGGTCGCGAATCTGCCCTGCGCTGTCCAGCAGGCCCGGACGCTCGGCCCCTTTGTCGCCATAACGCAACAACTTCATGGGTATCTCCTGTCTCGATACAAAGGATTCACAAGCTCATGCCACCGTCGATCAGGTGCACACCACCAGTGGTGTAGGCTGCGGCGTCGCTGGCCAGGTACACGGCCAATTGCGCGATCTCTTCGGCGCTGCCCAGCCGGCCCATGGGCTGGCGGTTGACGAATTGCCGGTAGACCTCCTGGGCATCGCGGCCTTGGGCCAGGGCCTGGGCCGCGATGCGCTGGTGCAACGACGGTGAGTCGACGGTACCCGGGCAGATCGCGTTGCAGCGGATGCCCTCGGCGACATGGTCGGCGGCGACGGCTTTGGTCAGGCCGATCACGGCCGCCTTGCTCGCGCCATAGGCGACGCGATTGGGCACCGCCTTGACGCTGGAAACCACCGACGCCATGTTGATGATCGAACCACCACCGCGGCGCTGCATACCTGGCAGGAACGCACGGATCATCCGGTACATGGCGGTGACGTTGAGCGCCAGCGAACGCTCCCAGGCCGCTTCGTCGCACTCCAGAATGCCACCGCTGTGCACGAAACCCGCGCAGTTGAACAGCACGTCGATATCGCCCAGCTCGGCGCGTAGCGCCTCGATCGCCGCAGCCGAGGTCACATCCAGAACCCGCGCCTGGATACCTGGCTCATCGAGCAGGCTGTCGATGCGAATATCGCTGCCGAACACCTCTGCCCCAGCGGCCGCGAACGCCTGCGCACTGGCCAGGCCAATGCCTTGGCCAGCGGCAGTGATCAGCACCCGTTTGCCCTGAAGGTTCATGCCGCCTCCAGTTTCAGCGATGCATTGCTCGGGGCTTCACGCCGCCCCAGCATGCTTGCCGGGATGGCCAGGATCAGCACGGCACTGACGAACAGGCACAAGCCCAGCACATAGGTGCCGTTGTTGATATTGCCGGTCAGGTTCTCGGCCACCGCCGTGATCATCGAGCCGGTAAAACCGGACAGGTTGCCGATGGCGTTGATCATGCCAATCCCCGCCGCAGCGGCAACACCCGACAACAGGGTGCCCGGCAGGGTCCAGAAGATCGGCATCAGGCTGAGCACGCCGGAGGCCGCGACAGTGAGGAACACCACCGAGAGCACCAGGTTATCGGAGAAAAACGCGCTGAGGATCAAGCCGCAGCCGCCGATGAATGCGGGTATCGCCGCGTGCAGGCGGCGCTCGCCGGTGCGGTTGGAGTGCCGCGCATTGAGCAGCATGGCGATCACCGCAACGCCATAGGGGATGGCCGTCAGCAAGCCGATATCAAAGCTGCTGGTGATGCCGGCGCTCTTGATGATCGACGGCATCCAGAAGGCCAGGCCATAGAAACCAGTGTTGAACGTCAGCAGGATGAACACCAGCAGCCACACCCGCGGATTGAAGAACACCTCGCTCAAGCGTGAGACCTTACCCTGGTTGTCTTGCTGCAGATTGGCCTTGAGCAACTGCTTCTCGTCAGCCGACAGCCAATGGGCCTTGTCGATGTTGTCACACAGGCAGGTGAACACCACCACCGCCATGATCACCGAAGGCAGGCCTTCGATCAGCAGCATCCACTGCCAGCCGGCCATGCCGTGCCAGCCATCGAGGCTGGTCATCAACCACCCTGAGAGCACCCCGCCCAAGGTCAGGCTGACCGGCATGGCCATCAGGAAGCCGGACATCACCCGGCTCTGGCGCTGGGTCGGGAACCAATAGTTGAGGTAGAGGATCACGCCGGGGAAGAACCCCGCCTCGCAGATGCCGAGCAAGAAGCGCAGCACGTAGAACATGGTGCTGGCCTCGACGTGGAACAGTTTCGCCAGCGGCACGGTGAAGGCCACGGCCATGGAAATGATCGCCCAGCTCGCCATGATCCGGGCGATCCAGAAGCGCGCGCCGTAGCGGTGCAGCAATAGGTTGCTGGGCACCTCGAACAGGAAGTAGCCCCAGAAGAACACGCTGGCGCCCAGGGCATACACGGTGTTGCTGAATTGCAGGTCGTTGAGCATGTCCAGCTTGGCAAAACCGATGTTGACCCGGTCCAGGTAGGCGGCCATGTAGCACAACAGCAGAATTGGCAGGATACGCAGGATCACCTTGCGATAGGTACGGTCTTCGAAGCCCGGATCGCGGGCCGGTGCGGCGGGTTGGCTGTGCATCGTTGAAGCCCCTCGGCATGTCGGGCATGCCTGATTGTTGTTATCGACAGGGCACCGGGCGCAGTACGCCCGGTGGTGCAGCGGGTCAGGACAAAGGGTCGCGGCTGGGCTGGCCATCGACCAGGCGCAGCAGCGCGAGTGGGTTGCTGTCGCGTAGCGCCTCGGGCAACAGTGCCTGGGGGAAGTTCTGGTAGCACACCGGGCGCAGGAAGCGATCGATCGCCAGGGTGCCGACCGAGGTGCCGCGGCTGTCGGAAGTGGCTGGATACGGCCCGCCGTGGACCATCGCCTCGCAGACCTCGACGCCGGTCGGGTAGCCGTTGATCAGCAGGCGCCCGGCCTTGTGTTCGAGCAGCGCCACCAGGTCGCAGGCCTCGGCCAACTCAGCCGGCTCGCCAATCAGGGTGGCCGTCAGTTGCCCGCCGAGCGCCGCCAGCGCCGCCAGTAACTCGCTGCGATCGGCGACCTCGACCAGCACCGTGGCAGGGCCGAACACTTCTTCCTGAAGCAACGGTTCACCGTTCAACAGCAACTCGGCATCGGCCTGGAACAGCTGCGCGCAGGCCTGCCCTGCTGGCGGCTCGGCGCCGGCCAGGTGGCGGATGCCCGGGTGCGCCTTGAGCTGAGCCACACCCTGGGCATAGCTGCGCAGGGTGCCAGCGTTGAGCATGGTCTGCGGCGGCTGATCGGCGATGCGCGCCTGCAATTGCTCGACAAAAGCGCTGAACGGCGCAGAACGCACACCCAACACCAGCCCCGGGTTGGTACAGAACTGTCCGCAGCCCAGCACCAGCGAGGCGGCCAGCTCGCCAGCAATGGCCTCACCTCGGCTCGCCAGCGCCTCTGGTAAGACGATCACCGGGTTGATGCTACTCATCTCGGCAAACACCGGGATCGGTTGCGCACGTGCCGCCGCCATGTCGCACAGCGCTCGCCCGCCCTTGAGCGAACCGGTAAAGCCCACCGCCTGGATCGCCGGGTGCTTGACCAGCGCTTCACCGACCCCGGCACCGAAGATCATGTTGAACACGCCAGCCGGCATGGCGCAGCGCTCGGCCGCACGGATGATGGCCTGGGCGACCGCCTCGGCAGTGGCCATATGCCCGCTGTGCGCCTTGAACACCACCGGGCAGCCGGCAGCCAGCGCCGCAGCGGTGTCACCACCGGCAGTGGAAAAGGCCAAGGGGAAGTTGCTGGCACCAAACACCGCTACCGGGCCAAGGCCCATGCGGCACTGGCGGATATCGCTACGCGGCAGCGGCGTGCGCTGCGGTTGAGCGCGATCGATGCGGGCTGCGAGGAAATCACCGCGACGCAGTAGCTGGGCAAACAAGCGCAACTGACCGCTGGTGCGAGCGCGCTCACCCTGGATACGCGCCGCCGGCAACGCCGTCTCGCGGCTGACCAGGGCGATGAAGTCTTCTCCCAGGGCATCAAGCTGTTCGGCGATGCTGTCGAGGAACTGCGCCCGACGCTGCGGCGCCAGTGCCCGATAGACGGGATAGGCCTGGGCGGCGGCACGTGCGGCAGCGTCGACCTCGGCGTCGCTGGCCTGGTAAAAGGCCCCCGGCAAGGCCTGGCCCGTGTGGGCGTCGATGCTGTGCAACAGCGGTTGGCCTGCGCCGCTACGGGCGCCGCCGATAAATTGCTGACCTGCGTTCGGAGTCATGGATGTTCCTTGGCATGCTGGAAAACACTGGTCGCTAATCTAGGCGGGCCTGCGATTCTTTCCCAATGGCATTTGTGGATCATCCGATAACAGATCGTTATCGGATTTCTCGCGCTTTCTGCGCATCGGCCAACAGGATCTGGGCAAACTCCAGCGCCGCGCCACTGAGCACTTCACCTTTGCGGGTGAGAATGCCGTAGTCCTGCGGCGCCAGATGCAAGGGCGTATCGAGGATGCGCAGCACGCCGCTGGCCAGGTGCGGCTCGACCATGGCCTGGGGCAGCATGCCGATCATCGGTCCGCCCTGCAGCACCTTGAGAAAGGTCTGCATGGAAATGGTATCGATGGTGTTGCGTGGCACCCCGACTCCCGCTTCGGCGAAGGCGCGTTCCATGCGGCCCCTGATCGGCGTGCCCTTGGGGTAGAGAATCCATGGCCATTCGAGCAGCTGTTGCAGGGTCACCGGGCCGTGGTCGCACAACGGGTGCTGGTGATTGACCACGAAACAGAACGGCTCCGGCGCCAGTGCCTGGAAGTCGAAACGCTGGCGCTGGGCCTCGTCTGTGAAGCGCGCTACCGCCAGGTGCAGGATCTTGTCATCGAGCATTTCCATCAGATGGTCGCTGGTCTGCTCGACCACTTCTATCGACAGCAACGGCCAGCGTTGCTTGATCTGCACGATGGCGTCCGGCAGGGCGACGGCGGTGGCGGCGAAGATCCCACCCACTTTGAGATGGCCATGCCCGCCCTGGCGCAGGCTGCCGATCTGATCGACGAAGTTGCGCGCATCGTTGAGGGCGACCTGGGCATAACGCAGCACCTGCTCGCCCAAGGCCGTGGGCGGCATGCTGCGCGGTTGACGTTCGAACAGGGCAAAGCCCAGCAGGCTTTCGATTTCTTTGAGCATCTTGCTGATCGCCGGCTGGCTGAGGTTCATCTGCTGGGCAGCCAGGTGCATGTTGCGGGTGCGGCCAAGGGTGTCGATGAGCAGCAGATGGCGGAACTTGAGCCAGTTGCAAACGTGGGAGAACGACAGGTCCGACATGGTATCCACCTTTGGTGCAATAACCTGATGTTATCGATTAGTGAAAAGATGCCATTGGAGTTTATCGCGTCGCTTACCTAGCGTGCAGCTTTCAGGACTCAAGAGACCCTCTGCCATGCCGCTGACCCTAACTCCCGCCAACACCCTGCCCCACGACGGCCTCACCGGCACCCTGGTCGGTCGGGCCTGGATCCCTGGCCAGATCGCCGGCCCCTCGCCGATCGTGCTGCGCGCCGATGGCGTGTTCGACCTGTCCGAGCGCTTCGCCACCTTGAGCGAGCTGCTTGAAAGCGAATCGCCCCTGCACGCCCTGCGTGCGACGGCCGGGCGCTTCATCGGCAGCGTGCAAGAGCTGCTGGCCAACAGCACCAGCCAACCTGACAGCAGCCGCCCCTACCTGCTGCCGCCGCTGGACCTGCAAGTGATCAAGGCTGCCGGAGTGACCTTCGCCGCGAGCATGATCGAACGGGTCATCGAGGAGCAGGCGGGCGGCGACGCAGCCCGCGCCGAGGCAGTGCGGGCGACGGTATGTGCGGTGATCGGCGACAACCTGCGCGCGGTCAAGCCTGGCTCGGAACAGGCCATGGCCCTCAAGGCCCTGTTGATCGAGCAAGGCATGTGGTCGCAGTACCTGGAAGTGGGCATCGGCCCGGACGCCGAAGTATTCACCAAGGCCCCGGTGCTGGCGGCGGTTGGCAGCGGCAGCGTGATCGGCGTGCACCCAGGCTCGCAATGGAACAACCCCGAGCCGGAAGTGGTGCTGGCTGTCGACAGCCGTGGGCGCATCCACGGCGCGACCCTGGGCAACGACGTCAACCTGCGTGATTTCGAGGGGCGCAGCGCATTGCTGCTGAGCAAGGCCAAGGACAACAATGCCTCCTGCGCGATAGGCCCGTTCATTCGCCTGTTCGACGAAACCTTCGACCTCGATGCGGTGCGCAACTGCGTGGTCGACCTTGAGGTGCGCGGCAGCGATGGCTTCGTGCTCGCCGGAAGCAGCTCGATGGGCCAGATCAGCCGCGACCCCGAGGACCTGGTGCGCCAGACCCTCAACCGCAACCACCAATACCCCGATGGTTTCTTGCTGTTCCTCGGCACCCTGTTCGCGCCGACCGAAGACCGCGATCACCCAGGCGCGGGTTTCACCCACAAGGCCGGTGACCTGGTGACTATCTCAAGCCCGTTGCTCGGTGCCCTGCACAACCAAGTCAGCCGCAGTGACCAGGCTGCGCCCTGGACCTTCGGCCTGGCTGCACTGATGCGCAACCTGGCGCAACGAGGGTTGCTGCAAGGCTAAGCCGACTTACCCGCTGCGCCCATAACAACAACAAGCGAGGCAGAACATGCAAACCGAGAGCAACGTCCCCCCCACGCCCGATCCCCGCCAACTGCGCCGGGCGATTTATACCGGCGCCGTCGGCAGTGCCCTGGAGTACTACGATTTCGCCCTCTACGGGCTGGCCTCGGCGCTGGTCTTCGGGCATATCTTCTTCCCCTCGCTGGGCACCACCGGCGCCTTGCTGGCCAGTTTCGCCACCTACGGCGCGGGCTTTCTGGCGCGGCCGTTCGGGGGGCTGTTCTTCGGCTCGCTGGGTGATCGCAAAGGGCGCAAGTTGGTGTTGCTGCTGACCATCGCGCTGATGGGCGCGGCGACCACCCTGATCGGCCTGCTGCCAACCGGGCCCACCGGGGCCGTGCTGCTGGTGCTGCTGCGCCTGCTGCAAGGCTTTGGCGCCGGTGCCGAGCAGACCGGCGCGGCCACCCTGATGGCCGAGCTCGCGCCGCGTGAGCGGCGCGGCTTCTACGCGGCCCTGCCGTTCATTGGCGTGTTCAGCGGGCTGGCCCTGGCGACCATCACCTTCCGTGTGCTACAGGCCACGCTCACCCAGGAGCAACTGCTCGACTGGGGCTGGCGCTTGCCGTTCCTGGCCAGCGTGGTGCTGATCTTCATGGCGGTATGGATTCGTCTGAAACTCAAGGAAAGCCCGGTCTTCCAGCAGCTCAGCCAGAACCAACAGGTGATCGAGTCGCCGATGCGTGCAGTGTTGCGCAACGCCCGTCGGCCACTGGCCGCCACCACCTTGATGCGCATGGCCGAAACCGGCTGCTCGACCCTGTACGCCACGGTCTCGATTGCCTTTCTCACGGGTTTTGCCAGCCGTCACCTGGGCGAGAGCGGCGCCAACCTGGCGGGCATCGGCACCAATGCTGTGCTGGCGGCAAGTATCCTGAGCATTTTCACCACGCCGCTGTTCGGCGCGCTATCGGACCGTTATGGGCGCCTGGCGGTGTACCGTGGCGGCGCTCTGTTTGGCGCGTTGTGGGCCTTCCCGTCGTGGTGGATGATCGACAGCGGCGACCCGACCCTGGTGTGTATCGCCGTGGTCGGTGGCTTCGCCCTGGCCGCCAACAGCATGCTCGGTGCCCAATGCGCGCATTTCACCGAGTTGTTTGGCAACCGCTATCGCTATAGCGGGGTGGCGCTGTCGCGGGAGATCGGCGCGATGCTCTCCGGCGGCCTGGCGCCGATCCTCGGTATCTTCCTGGTTGGCCTTGCCGGTGGCGGCTATTGGGTGCTGGCCCTGTATACCTTGGCGCTCACCGGCCTTACCCTGCTCGGCACCCTGCTGTCGACCGAAACCCGTGGCCGTGACCTGACCGCGCTGGATGACGCCGTCGGCCGCGGTGCGTCTGCCCCTATCGCACCTGTTCACGCCAGCGTCTTGCAACGCTGACCTGCGCCCCATAAAGACAAGAGAGCCCCTGACATGAGCCAGACCCCGAAACGCCCCCTGCGCAGCCAGCAATGGTTCGACGACCCAAGCCACGCCGACATGACTGCGCTGTATGTCGAGCGCTACATGAACTACGGCCTGACCCGCGACGAACTGCAATCGGGGCGGCCCATCATCGGCATCGCCCAGACCGGCAGCGACCTGACTCCGTGCAACCGTCACCACATCGAACTGGCGCAACGGGTCAAGGCCGGTATCCGCGATGCCGGTGGCATCCCGATGGAGTTCCCGGTGCATCCGATCGCCGAGCAAAGCCGCCGTCCCACGGCTGCGCTGGATCGCAACCTGGCCTACCTCGGCCTGGTGGAGATCCTGCATGGCTACCCGCTGGACGGCGTGGTATTGACCACCGGCTGCGACAAGACCACCCCGGCCTGCCTGATGGCCGCAGCCACCACCGACCTGCCGGCGATCGTGCTGTCGGGCGGGCCGATGCTCGATGGTCACCACAAAGGGCAGTTGATCGGCTCCGGCACGGTGCTCTGGCATGCGCGTAACTTGATGGCAGCCGGTGAAATCGACTACGAAGGCTTCATGGAAATGACCACCGCCGCCTCGCCGTCGGTGGGTCACTGCAACACCATGGGCACGGCGCTGTCGATGAACGCACTGGCCGAAGCGCTGGGCATGTCCCTGCCAGGTTGCGCCAGCATCCCGGCGCCCTACCGCGAGCGTGGGCAGATGGCCTACGCCACCGGCAAGCGCATCTGCGAGCTGGTCATGGAGGATATACGCCCTTCCGCGATCATGACCCACCAGGCATTCGAAAACGCCATCGCCGTCGCTTCAGCCTTGGGCGCCTCGAGCAACTGTCCGCCGCACCTGATCGCCATCGCCCGGCACATGGGCATCGAGTTGTCGCTGGACGACTGGCAGCGGGTCGGTGAAAGCGTACCGCTGCTGGTCAACTGCATGCCGGCAGGTAAGTACCTGGGCGAAGGTTTCCACCGTGCAGGTGGCGTACCGGCCGTGATGCACGAACTGCACAAGGCCGGGCGCCTGCATCAAGACTGCGCTACGGTCAGCGGCAAGAGCATCGGCCAGATCGTCAGCGACAGCGTCACCAGCAACACCGACGTGATCCTGCCCTACGACGCGCCACTCAAGCATGGCGCCGGCTTCATCGTGCTTAGCGGCAACTTCTTCGACAGCGCGATCATGAAGATGTCGGTGGTCGGCGAAGCCTTCCGCCAGACCTACCTGTCGGAACCTGGCAAGGAGAACAGCTTCGAGGCCCGCGCGATCGTCTTCGAGGGCCCAGAGGACTATCACGCGCGGATCGATGACCCGGCGCTGGACATCGACGAGCGCTGCATCCTGGTCATTCGCGGTGCCGGAACCGTTGGTTATCCGGGCAGCGCCGAAGTGGTCAACATGGCCCCGCCCGCAGCGCTAATCAAGCGCGGCGTCGATTCGCTGCCATGCCTGGGCGACGGTCGCCAGAGCGGCACCTCGGCCAGCCCGTCGATCCTCAACATGTCGCCGGAAGCGGCGGTGGGTGGCGGCCTGGCACTGCTGCAAACCAACGACCGGTTGCGCGTCGACCTCAACCAACGACGGGTCGACCTGCTGGTGGACGAAGACGAGATGGCCCGCCGTCGCGCCGCCTGGACGCCGAAGGTCCTGGCCTCGCAAACCCCTTGGCAAGAGCTGTATCGCCAGTTGGTCGGGCAGCTGTCCACGGGTGGCTGCCTGGAGCCGGCCACCCTGCACATGAAGGTGATCGCCCGCGAAGGCGGCATGCCACGCCACTCTCACTAAGCCGTCAAGCTGCGCGAGTGGTCTGCTCCACTTGCTCCTCGAACCAGCTCAGCACCGCTTTGCACGCGGGGTGCCTCACCCCGCTGTCACGCAGCCACAGCGCGTACACCCCACCGGTGCGCAACGCCTCGCCGAACGGCACCATTAGATCGCCGCGGGCCAACGCATCGTGGGCGAGCATCTTGTCGGTCATCGCCACGCCCAAGCCTCGGGCAGCCGCATCCAGCGCCAGATCATCGAGGTTGAACAGCAAGTGCTGGTAGCTGCGCTCGGCCTGGTCCTGCTGGGCCTGTAGCCACTGGGTCCATTCATGCCGGCCCGTGGAGCCGTGGATCAGCGCATGTCCGGTCAGTTCATCCAGCGAACGCGGTGCAGGTTGCCCGCCGCTGAGCAGCGGCGCGCAGACGGGTATCAGGTATTCATCGAACAGCGGCGTCAACGGCCGCTGGTCCAGCCCCTCTGGCAGGTACAACACGTAGGCATCGCAGTCGCCACCGGTGTCCACCCGCTCGCCGCTGACAGTTTCGATCGATAGGCTCAGCCCGGGATTGATGGCATAGAACGAACTCAAACGCGGTAACAACCAGCGTACGGCCAAGGACACGAAGATACGGATACGAAACGGTCGGTCCTGCGCTGGCGGCGCCAGGCGAAGCTGCAGATCGCGCAGCGACTCCAGCATCTCTTGCGCCACTGCATAGACCTCGCGGCCATGGGCGGTCAGCGCCACCTTGCGACTGGTGCGTTCGAACAGCACGGTTTGATAGTGCTCTTCAAGCTGCTGCACCTGTCGGCTGATGGCGCTCTGCGTCAGGTGCAACTGACGCGCCGCTTCGGTGAAGTTGCTGGTATCGGCCACCCGAACCAGGGCTTGCAGCGCTTGCAACGAGGGAATACGCAGCGTGTTATCCATGCAAATCTCGAATGGATGGATGAATTTTTAACGTTAGATTCCGCCCCTGAATTGCCCGTAGATTAAGTGCTGACGGCGCATGCAGGGGGTTCTCTCCGATCACTCCTGCGCATTGATTGTGAAGGAGTGCCCTACAATGAACAACCACTGTGGCTGGATCGCGCTGGCCGGCGAGTCCGCGCCCCGCCCCTGCCTGCAAGGCTCACAGAAAGCGGATTGGCTAATCATCGGCGGCGGCATTACCGGGCTGTCGGCAGCACATAACCTGGCCAGTCGCTTTCCCGCTCAGCGCATCGTGCTAGTCGACCGACAGCGCATCGCCCAGGGCGCCTCGGCGCGCAATTCTGGCTTCGTCGTGAGCCACGAACTGCCAAGTGCTGGCGAACTGATCGGCACGGCCGGTTTTGCCGCTTATCAAGTCGCCTCGCGCATCGGGGTCGCGGCCGGCGATGAAGTGCGTCAGCGCGTGCGCCAACTGGGCATCGCCTGCGAGCTGGATGAGGGCGGCTATCACTTCGCCGTCCACCAGCCTGCGCACCTGGCAAATGCCGAACTCGCCGTGCAAACCCTGGAAGCGGTTGGCGCCAAGGCCCAATACCTTGAAGCACAGGCGCTGCAACAGCGCTTGGGGACTGCGTTCTACACCCAGGCGATTCACTGCGCGGGCGGCAACGGCCTGCTGCAGCCGGCGAAGTACGTCAAAGGCTTGGCCGACAGCCTGCCTGAGCAGGTCGAGGTTTATGAAAACAGCGCGGTGAGCGCTCTGCAGCGTGCGCCGGGTGTGGGCTGGAAGGTGACCACTGCCAACGGCGAAGTGCAGGCACCCCAGGTATTGCTCTGCGTCGGCGCCTTCCTGCCGCGCGTGGGCTTGCACCGCAGCGGCACCTTCGCCCTGGAGCTCAGCGCCAGCATCACCCGCCCGCTGAACGAGCCGCACTGGCAGGCGCTGTTCGATGACCAGGGCTGGGGTGTGTTGTCCACCCTGCCTGGCGGCTGCACCTTGCGCCTGCTGCCGGGTCGGCGCCTGCTGATCCGCAATACGGTGGAGTACCGCCAGCACGACCTGGACGCCAATGCCCTGGCCGTGCGCCAGCAACGCCACCTGCTCGGGCTACAAACGCGCTTTCCCGGCATCCAGCGCAGTGACCTGCAATACACCTGGACCGGCCACCTGAGCGGCACTCGCTCCGGCGAGCCGTACTTCGCCAAGGTCGAGCAAGGGCTGCACGCAGTCGCTGGTTGCAATGGTTCAGGGGTCGCGCGCGGCACCTTGTGGGGCCGTTTGCTGGTCGATCTGGCAATCGGCGCCGACTCGCCGCTACTGAGCGATGTGCTCAGCCAGGCGCAACCGGGTTACCTGCCGCCCAAACCCTTTTTCGACATCGGCGCCAGCGTGCGCATGGCCTGGGAGGTTCACCGGGCGCGACACGAACGTTGATCGACCCGGCGCATCTTCCGTTAAAACAAGAGAGAAAAACGATGATCAAGCGCAGCTGCCTCGCCCTGTCCATCTCCGCCTTGCTGGCCTGTGCGGTCCAAGCCACGGAAACCGTCAACATCGCCAACTGGAGTGGCTACATCGCCGACGACACGCTGGCCGAGTTCAACCGCCGTACCGGCGTGCAACCGACCTACGACCTGATCGACAGCAACGAAACCACCGAAGCCAAACTGATGACCGGTGGTAGCGGCTACGACCTGGCCAGCCCGTCCAACCACTTCCTGCCGCGCCTGATCAAGGCCGGGGCGATCCAGGAGTTGGACCGCAGCAAGCTGCCCAACTGGCACAACCTCGATCCCAAGCTGATGCACATCCTCGAGGCCAGCGACCCCGGCAATCGCTATGCGATCCCCTACCTGTGGGTGACCATGGGCATTGGCTACAACGTCGACAAGATCAAGGCGATCTTTGGAGATGTCGATGTCACCCAGTCCTGGCAGATGTTGTTCAAGCCCGAGAACATCAAGAAGCTCAGCCAGTGCGGGGTGGCCTTCCTCGACAATCCGACGCAGATCATTTCCATCACCCTCAAGACCCTAGGGTTGGATCCGCACAGCCAAAAACCTGAAGACCTCAAGCAGGCTGAAGCAGCGCTGCTGGCAGTGCGCCCGTACATCCAGTATTTCCATCAATCGAAGTACGTCAGCGACCTGGCCAACGGCAATATCTGCGTGGCTATCGGCTTCAGTGGCGACGTGTTGCAAGCCATGAGCAGCGCTCAGCAGGCTGGCAATGGCGTGAACATCGGCTACAGCATTCCCCGAGAAGGCTCCACGGTGGCAGTCGATATGGTGGTGATCCCCAAAGGCGCGCCGCATCTGGACAATGCCTATGCGTACCTGAACTATTTGCTTGAGCCCAAGGTGATTGCCGGGATCAGCAACGCGGTCAAGTACCCCAATGGCAACGCGGCCGCCCTGCCCTTGGTCGATGAGGCGCTGCGCACTAACGAGGCGGTTTACCCGCCACAGGCTGTGCTCGATACGCTGTTCCCGATTCAGACCATGAGCCCGGCGGGGATGCGCTTAAGCACGCGGATCTGGACGCGAGTGCTCAGCGGTAAGTGATGGGTATAAAAAAACCACGGGGGGTTAACCTCGTGGTTCTTGGCTGAAGCTACTTGCCCCGCGATGGCACCGGCGACATCACAACGTCGCCAGGGCCGGCGCAGTCTTACAACGCCATGTCGCTAGCAGGATTGGCTTCAACCGGCTTGCTCGGGGTAGCGTCGGTGCCCACGGTCTGATCGATGACCGGTGGCTTCTCCAGCTGCAGCACTTCAGAGGTGTAGTTCCACTCTTTCTGCACCGCGGCTGGCGAGTCGTTCAGCTTGGTGCCGTAGCTCGGCACGATCTGGTGCAGCTTGGCTTGCCACTCAGGCGTGGCGACTTTCTCTTTGAACACGGTTTCGAGCACGGTCAGCATGATCGGCGCGGCGGTCGAGGCACCTGGCGATGCACCCAGCAGGCCTGCGATCGAGCGATCTTGGGAAGTGACCACTTCGGTGCCCAGCTTCAGCACGCCGCCCTTGTCTTCGTCACGCTTGATGATCTGCACGCGCTGACCGGCCTGCCACAGGCGCCAGTCTTCTTTCTTGGCGTGCGGGAAGTAGGTCTGCAGGGCCGCGAAGCGATCGTCGTCAGACAGCATCAGCTGGCCTGCGAGGTACTCGACCAGCGGGTATTGATCGACACCGACCTTGGTCATCGGCCAGACGTTGTGCAGCGTGGTGCTGCTCAGCAGGTCCAGGTACGAGCCGTTCTTGAGGAACTTGGTCGAGAAGGTCGCGAATGGGCCAAACAGGATCACGCGCTTGCCATCGAGCACGCGGGTATCGAGGTGCGGAACCGACATGGGTGGCGCGCCGGTCGAGGCGATGCCGTAGGCCTTGGCCATGTGCTGCATGGCAATGGTCGGGTTCTCGGTCACCAGGAACGAGCCGCCCACCGGGAAGCCTGCGTATTCCTTGGCTTCCGGGATGCCGGATTTTTGCAGCAGCTTCAGCGCGCCGCCGCCAGCACCGATGAACAGGAACTTGGCGTCGGTGGCGGTGGTGGTGCCGTCCTTGAGGTTCTTGTACTCGACGTGCCAGGAGCCGTCTTCGTTGCGGGTGATGTCCTGCACTTCGCTGGACAGCTTGAGGTCGAAGTTCTCGCGGGTTTGCAGGTGCTTGACGAACTGGCGGGTGATCTCGCCGAAGTTGACGTCGGTGCCGATCGGCGTCCAGGTCACGGCCAGCTTCTGGTTCGGGTCACGCCCTTCCATCATCAGCGGAACCCACTTGGCGATTTGCGCGTGGTCTTCGGAGTACTGCATCGGGCGGAACAGCGGGCTGGTTTGCAGCGCGTCGTAACGCTTCTTGAGGAACTTGATGTTGTCATCACCCCAGACGAAGCTCATGTGCGGGGTGGTGTTGATGAACGAGCGCGGGTTGTTCAGCACGCCCTGACGGACCTGCCACGACCAGAACTGGCGGGAGATCTGGAACGACTCGTTGATCTCGATGGCCTTGGAGATATTGACGTTGCCGTCTTTGTCTTCCGGGGTGTAGTTCAGCTCGGCCAGGGCGGAGTGGCCGGTACCGGCGTTGTTCCAGCCGTTGGAGCTTTCTTCAGCCACGCCATCCAGGCGCTCGACCATCTCCATCGACCAGCTAGGCTCCAGCTCGTTGAGCCAGACCGCCAGGGTCGAACTCATGATGCCGCCGCCAACCAGCAGCACGTCGACTTTCTTGGCTTCGTCAGCGTGCGCCTGCATCAGGCTTGCCGCTACAGCCAGACCCAGCAGGGTCTTGCCAGCTTTCTTGAACATTGATCAATTCCAATCGTTAGCACGTAAGGAAGGCCTAGGCCGGGCCTCGTTTATCCATGTCCTTCAGCGCACGCTTGTTATTGATCATTGGAGTCAGCAGCTTAGAAACAGGGACGCCAGCCGATGGTCGAATTGACCGGCCAGGGCTGAAACGTTTCGCCGATTGTAACGCAAATGCCAGCACAAACAAATTGCGCAGGCCGGCGCAAGGTGGCGGGATGCCTCAGTGACCAAACGCCGCGCCCGGGGCCATAAACAAAAACCCCCTGGCACTTTCATGCCAGGGGGTTTTGGACTGAATCCAGAAGGGTTCAGTCAGGCATCTAAAATTACTGCGGGCGTGGCAGCTTGTCGATTGGACCGCAGCCGCCGATAACTTTAGAGATAGAAACCGAAGGGTGGAACAGGTAGTCGTAGGAGCAATTCTTTTGCTGGTTGTAGACCTGACCGGTGCAGCCCGACAGCAGTGCAACACCCGAAACGACTGCTACTGCAACGGTAGCTTTGAACAGCTTTTTCATACAAAGTCCTTTAAATAATGATGCGCCAGCATACTGATGGCGCGCGGATGCTAACCCATTTCCATATACCGTTCAAACTATTGGATCCGATCCGCCATTATAAAAACACCCCGCCACCTGTAGGAGCGGGCTTGCCCGCGGTGAGGCCATCCCGGCGAAAACAACACCATTCCTACACCGCTTAATCAGAATTTCCCGATAGCTTGTAGTCCATTTCCCAAACAGACTCCGTGCGCCCTCAAGCCGTTGCCACTGCCGAGAACTGTCCCTAGTCTCAGCCGGTCGCTGCCAAATCAGCGACCGGCTTTGACAGGCCTAACAGATCTCCGGACACGTGCACCGTTTATGGCGGCTGTACGCGGGGCACCTTGTGTGCGCCGGGTTCTCTGGGATCCTCGGTCTGTCAACCCGTGTACAGCTGCCACCCTCTTGTTTGACAGCAGGTCTGTAGCAGCCCCACTGATCCCAGAGGTGCATATGCTAAAGATTGTCCCTGACCCACCGCTCTACTCGAGCGACTCCTCCCTCGAAGACATCCTTATTCAAACCTCCGAATACCTGGTCTGCGCACTTACCGTCGCTCAACAAACAATGCTGTTGCACACCCTGCCCCCTGGCCAATTCATGACCCTTGCGGCGATACATGAAATCGAAAATGCACGCAGCCTGGTGGAAGTTGCGTTGAGCCGCGTCAACTTACGGCACTGACAGGTTTATTCAAATCAAGGAGAGACAGAATGACCAAGGATAAAGAAACCCTTGCAACCACACATGGCATAGCGGGTTTCGGTGATAGCGGCGACATCAATAACCCAGAGCCGCTGTTTCGAGTAGTCGCCGGTCACGCCGTGGACTATGCGCTGGAACAATCAACAACGCTCATAAGTTGCGCGCACATGCTCAGCGATCTCGCTATCAATCAGGATCTGAAAAACGCGCCGACCTTGATGACAGCAGTGCATTATCTTTCGGGTATGGCCAAGGCCTTGTCGCAGGAAGTCTCGCTTGCGGCAGAACCATCGTCCGGCAACGCAGCTCGCTGAATGCACAAAAAAGCCCCTGACTTCATCGCTGAAATCAGGGGCTTTACATCGCTCGACGTTAGCCAACTTCGACAAACCGCCGTCGCCTGATGAACAACCCTACACCCAGGGACACAGCAAAGACTGACCACAACCCCAGGTCAGCCCCCATCACTTGGATCTGACCTGCAGTAATGCAGCCAATCGCACCAGCCACCAGTAACGCCACCCCTAGCCACTTGCGCAGCAAATAGGGCTTCAGAAACTGATCAAGCAGGAAGAACAGCACCAGGGCGATGACCAGTTGAGTAATGTCGGACATGTACGCTTCCCTCAAGCCTTGATAATCAGCGACGTGCCCGAGCGCTGTGGACCAATCCCGCCATTGACCTGCGCCTCAATGCTGACCAGTACGTCGCCAGCATGGTAGGTGGGCAGGATTTTATTGGCATAAAGACGTACTCCCGCCCCTAACGGAACCCCCACATAGGGAGTGGCGACAGCACTGGTGGCGCTAGTGAACGCACTCGCTGCAATGTTGGCAACGGTGGTGCGCTGCGCGTTCAGCACGTCGCCCTGCTGCCGGGTCAGCGGCTTGGAAATGCCGATCATCATCAGGCACGGCAGGTTCTTGGCCTGCATCTTGTCGTAGACCTCAACGACCTTGCTGCTGACTTCGTAATGGGCGCTTTTCGCTTCGCCAAAATGCAGCTCGCGCAGGCGTGGGCGGTCGCTGTCGGAGAGAGTGATCTGCGAGACGTTGAAGACGATCCCGTGATTACCCATGTATTGAAAAGTCCCATCGAACTTCATTTGCACGCATCCCTTCGAGGCAAAGGAGGCGATTCTCTACAAGGCGCGGATGGGGTGCAATGATTGCAGCATGCCAGCACGGCGACATCGATTGATCAGATGTTTTCACACGAGAAAAACGCCAGTGATAAGTCCCTGACTCCTCGTCGTGACGCGTTCCAGCAAGTGTACTTGAGGAGAACCTACATTCGTGGGGTATCGCTTTAAGGCGTTTAACAGTGGGCACCGCAAGGGATCGTCATCGCTTTTGACTCAAATAGCTTCGAACCTGTAATAGATCACGGCATAATGCCATCAGCGACTTGGAGTCGCCCAAACTAGGTATCGATTGATAAAGGACTCATATGCACGCTCGAATTAAGCTTTTCGCGGCCGCCGTTGGCTTTGCCATCCTCACCGGGTGCGCGTCTGTACCGATGGAGTCACCACAGGCCGACGCAGCGCTAAAGACATTTGCCTCACCTCCCGCTGACCAAGCCGGGCTGTACATCTACCGTGACAGTTTTGCAGGCCAGGGCTTGAAGAAAACTGTCACGCTGGATGGCAAGACTATCGGTGAGACCGCGAACCGGGTGTACTTCCATCGCTTGATCACACCTGGCCTGCACAAGATCGGTACTGAATCAGAGTTCAGTGACAATGTGATCGATTTGGTAGCGGCTGCTGGCAAGAATTACTACGTGCGTCAGTCGATCAAGGTTGGCGTGTTTGTAGGTGGAGCAAAGCTTGAAATTGTTCCTGAGGACATCGGTCAAGCGCACCTGCAAAAGTGCACGCTCGCTTCATCCCAATAATTTCGTGACGTAATCCTGCGTACCTAACGCAATAAGTACGCAGGACGAGAAAAGAGCATGGGCCCTTAAACCCATTACTGATGAGTACGTACTTTCACAAGATAAGGAGTGGGAAGCATCGATTGGAATGGAATCGAATTGTCTGAGTTTCTCCAGTCGGCACCGACGTCGCCATTGTCCTTTTGGATCTCATGCTGATCCTGAGAAAAGACCTACCCCTAGTGGATTCATCCTAAAATCTCAACCGATCCCCTACTGCGTCCTGTGCTCTCTGCGAGCATGCCAGCAGAGGAAGTGATGTATAGCTTAAATCCAGAAACGAAAAAGCCCCGCAGACGTTAATCTGCGGGGCTTCTCGATGTATGGCGGAGAGATAGGGATTTGAACCCTAGGTACTGTTGCCAGTACAACGGATTTCGAATCCGTCCCGTTCGACCACTCCGGCATCTCTCCAGTGGCGCGCATGATACCAGCGATTTCGCGAAAGGCAAACCTTTATTTGAAAAAAATTCGCGTGGTATCAAACGCTTGCGTCAACACGGGCCTTACAGCGGCACGCCCAGGCGCTTGGCAACTTCTTCGTAGGCTTCGATCACGTCGCCCAGACCCTGGCGGAAGCGGTCCTTGTCCATCTTCTTGCGGGTTTCTTTGTCCCACAGGCGGCAGCCGTCAGGGCTGAACTCGTCGCCCAGGACGATCTGGCCGTGGAATACGCCGAACTCCAGCTTGAAGTCGACCAGCAGCAGGCCGGCGTCATCGAACAGCTTGTTCAGCACTTCGTTGACCTTCAGCGACAGCTTCTTCATCTCGACCAGTTGCTCGGCGGTGCCCCAGCCGAACGCAACCACGTGGGATTCGTTGATGAACGGGTCGCCCTTCTCGTCGTTCTTGAGGAACAGTTCGAAGGTCGAGGGCTCCAGCTTGATGCCTTCCTCGACGCCCAGGCGCTTGACCAGGCTGCCGGCGGCGTAGTTACGCACGACGCATTCGACCGGGATCATGTCGAGCTTCTTCACCAGGCACTCGTTGTCGCCCAGCAGTTTGTCGAACTGGGTCGGCACGCCGGCTTCTTCAAGCTTTTGCATGATGAAGGCGTTGAACTTGTTGTTCACCATGCCTTTGCGATCGAGCTGTTCGATGCGCTTGCCGTCGAACGCCGAGGTGTCGTTACGGAACAGCAGGATCAAGCGGTCGGCGTCGTCGGTCTTGTAAACCGATTTGGCCTTGCCGCGGTAGAGTTCTTCGCGTTTTTCCATGATTGGGCTCCGCTTGCTTGAGTAGTTGGGCTAGGCGATTTCGCGCCAGTCGAGCCCGTGTTCCTGATTCGCCACCTGGAGCCAGTCCGGGTCGCACCCCAAGGTGTCGACGAAGCACTGACGGGCCAGTTGTGGCAGGTTGTTCTTGCTGCTCAGATGCGCCAGCACCAGGTGTTGCAGGTGCTGCCATCCCAGCTCGGCCACCAGGTTGGCGGCCTGGTGGTTGTTCAAATGTCCTTGGTTGCCACCGACCCGCAATTTCAAGAAATGCGGGTAATGGCCACGGGCAAGCAGGTCGCGGCAGTGGTTGGCCTCGATCAGCAGTGCATCCAGGCCCTGGTAGCGCTCCAGCAGGCGTGCATCGTAGCAGCCCAGGTCAGTCAGCATGCCGAAGCGCCGACGACCGTCGCTGATCACGTACTGCAACGGCTCGTAGGCGTCGTGCTCGACCCGCGCCGCACTGACTTGCAAGGCGCCGATGCTGAGGGTGTCGCCACAACCGAGAAAACCGGCCACCTCCACCGGCTTGCGCAAACCGCGCAAGGTGCCCTGGCTGAGGTAGACCGGTACATTGTAGCGCCGTGACAGCAAGCCTACGCCATGCACATGATCGGCATGCTCGTGGGTGACCAATACCGCGCTCAGTTGCGCCGCCTTGACCCCGAGCAGCGCCAGGCGCCGCTCGGTTTCGCGCAGGGAGAACCCGCAATCGACCAGGATGAACGTGTCACCACTGGCGATCAGCGTGCCGTTTCCCTGGCTGCCGCTTCCCAGTACCGCGAAGCGCACTTAACCCAGGTGGTCCTGAATGGCGCTCAGCACGCGGCGGGCGACATCGGCCGGGGCCACGGTGTTGATGTTCTTCTCGACGGTAACCTGCACGCTCTCGCCGACCTTGCTCAGGCGCACCTGATAACGCTCGGCGCGTTCTTCACGCTCTTCCTTGGTCGGCTCGCTGCCGAACAGGCGGCTGAAGAAGCCTGGCTGGTTTTGCTTGTCGTCAGGTTTCTCGGACAAGTTGATGTAGTACAGGCCCAGGCTGCGGTTGATGTCTTCGACGCGCCACTCACCCTGCTCCAGGGCGCGGCCTACGCCAGACCAGGCGCGGTCGAGGTCAGAACCCAGGTACAGCACCGGGTTGCCGCTGCCGTCTTCGCTCAGGCTGACGCGGCTTGGTGCGTCGAAATCACGCGCGGCCAGCAGCGAGACCGAACCACCCTTCTCGGCGCTACGGTTCATGCTGGCGAGCATTTCGTCGACCAGCAGTGCATCGACAGCGGTGTTGGTGGAGCTGGACGGGAACTCGGTCTCGGCAGTGCTGCCGGCCGGGCGCTCGGCGCTGACCACATACACTTCGGAGGTGTTGCGCTGCACGCCAGGCTCCATGCGTACCCGCACCCGTACTTCGCTGTCGCCGCTGCTGGCGGAGCTGGCCAAGCGCTGGCCGAGCGACGCCGAGAGCTCATCGAAGCGCTGCCAAGTGGTGGTGAATTCGCCAGTCTGCGGGCGCTCTTCGGCGATACGGAAGCCGTTGTCCTCGAAGAACTGGTGGGTCACCGGCCAGACTTCGGCTGGCGAGCGCTGGGCCAGTACCCAACGGCTGCTGCCGCTGCGCTGCAGGCTGAAATCACTGATATCGGCACCGGCCGTCAGCGGTTGCGGGCGCGGTACTTCGTACTCGCCAGTGGCGGTGTCGTCAGCCACGTTACGCGGGATCGGCAACAGCGGATCGAGGCGCTTGACGTTGGCAGCGTCCGGCGGCAGCTGCATTGGCGCGGTCGGTTGCGCCTGCAGGTAATCGCTGCCGCGGTCGCGGAAATAACCCTCGTCGCCCCACAGCCACCCGCAACCGCTGGTGCTGGAAATGATCAGGGCAAGGGCGGAAAGACCAGCCAGTCGCTTCATGCGGTGTACTTCCTCGATTAAACCAGTACGCCGGACTGGCGCAAGGCAGTACGGACTTTTTCGTGACAACCTTCGCTCAGCCAGGTCAGCGGCAGGCGAATACCTTGTTGCATCAGGCCCATTTCCACGAGCGCGTACTTCACCGGAATCGGGTTGGCTTCGCAGAACAGGTCTTTGTGCAGCGGCATGAGTTTTTCGTTGATCGCGCGGGCCTTCTCGGCATTGCCCTCAAGGGCGGCCTCGCACAGATCGGCCATTTCGCGTGGGGCGACGTTGGCAGTAACGGAGATGTTGCCTTTGCCGCCCAGCAGGATCAGCTCGACCGCAGTCGGATCATCGCCGGACAGGACGATGAAGTCTTTGCTGACGCCATCGATGATGGCCTTGGCGCGGTCCAGGTCGCCAGTGGCTTCCTTGATACCGATGATGTTGGGCACGGTCGACAGGCGGATCACCGTCTCGGCCTGCATGTCGCAGGAGGTGCGGCCGGGTACGTTATAGAGGATCTGCGGAATGTCGACGGCTTCGGCGATGTGCTTGAAGTGCTGGTACAAGCCTTCCTGGGTCGGCTTGTTGTAGTACGGCACCACCAGCAGGCAGGCGTCGGCGCCAGCGTTCTTGGCGTTCTGGGTCAGGTGCACGGCTTCGGAGGTGGAGTTGGCCCCGGTACCGGCGATGACCGGGATGCGCCCAGCGACCCGCTTGACCACGAACTCGATGACCTGAATGTGCTCTTCGACACTCAGGGTCGCCGACTCACCGGTAGTGCCGACAGCGACGATTGCATGCGTGCCTTTTTCCAGGTGGAAGTCTACAAGTTTGCCGAGGCTGCCCCAATCAAGACGCCCTTGTGCATCCATGGGTGTGACCAATGCCACCATACTGCCCGCAATCATGTAACTGCTCCTGCCGGAAAAAGAGAGCGGTAATGGTACTGGCGCCATCGGCCTTGCACAAGCGAAGCTGGCGGGCGGAGCATTCCCCTCGGCGCTGCTTTTCGCTACCCTTGATCCTTTGATCGGTGCAGCGCGGCCCGTCGGGCCGTCGACAGTGCTCCCCACGTGCGTCCATGACCGCCTTAACCGGCCTGGGACCCTGCGCTAAAGGAGGCTAGCCCCCGTCCTGCCCCGACCGCTCATCGCTTTAGGAATGCTGCATGTCCACCCCCACAGTCCGCGAACAATTCCTTGTCATCAGTGCCTTGGGCCCCAACCCGATGGAGCTGGCCAACGTCCTTAGCCGCGCCGCGTTCGACAATCGTTGCGCGGTGGTCACCTCGCGTCTGTCCCGCCATGGCGAAACCAGCGCCCTGGTGCTGCAGGTCGGCGGCAGCTGGGACGCCCTGGCGCGCCTTGAAGCCATTTTGCCGGGCCTGGGCAAGAAGCACGGCCTGACCCTGGATGTGGTGCGCAGCGCCGACCAGGAAGTGCGCCCGCAGGCCCTGCCTTATGTGGCCTACGTCAGCGCCGCCTATCGCCCGGACATCATCAATGAGCTGTGCCAGTTCTTCCTCGACCACCGCGTCGAGCTCGAAGCGATGACCTGCGACACCTACCTGGCGCCGCAGACTGGCAGCAGCATGCTCAACGCCCAGTTCACCGTGATCCTGCCAGCCGGCACCCAGATCAGCTGGCTGCGCGATCAGTTCCTGGACTTTGCCGACGCCCTGAACCTGGATGCGCTGATCGAACCGTGGCGCCCACAGAACCCGATGTAAGGAAACTCCCATGGCCGTAGCACTCGACCAACCCGTTGCCGACTTCCAGGCCCAGGCCACCAGTGGCCAGACCGTCAGCCTTGCTGAGCTGAAAGGCAAGCAGGTGGTGTTGTACTTCTATCCCAAGGACAGCACCCCAGGCTGCACCACCGAGGGCCAGGGCTTTCGCGACCAGCACGCGGCGTTCCAGGCGGCCAACACGGTGGTGTTTGGGGTGTCGCGCGATGGCATCAAGTCGCACGAGAACTTCAAGGCCAAACAGGGCTTCACCTTTGAACTGATCAGCGACAAGGACGAGGCGCTGTGCCAGCTGTTCGATGTGATCAAGCTCAAGAAGCTGTATGGCAAGGAATACATGGGCGTGGATCGCAGCACCTTCCTGATCGACAAGGATGGCGTGTTGCGTCAGGAGTGGCGTGGAGTGAAGGTGCCGGGGCATGTGGATGCCGTGCTGGCCGCGGCTCAGGACCTGAACAAGGTTTGAGATCGATTGGGGCCGCAAAGCGGCCCCAATTCTTTACAGCAACGGCGCCACCGCTGGCTCCTGCCTGGGCCAGGCATCCAGCACCGCCTTGAACAAGGTCGCCAGCGGGATGGCGAAGAAGATCCCCCAGAACCCCCAAAGCCCGCCAAACAGCAACACCGCACAGATGATCGCCACCGGGTGCAAGCTCACCGCCTCGGAGAACAGCAGCGGCACCAGCACGTTGCCGTCCAGCGCCTGGATAATTGCGTACACCGCCATCAGGTAGATGAACTGGTCGCCCCAGCCCCACTGGAACAGCGCGATCAAGGTCACCGGCACGGTCACCACCACCGCCCCTACGTACGGCACCACCACCGACAGCCCCACCAACAACGCCAGTAGCGCCGCATAGTTGAGCCCCAGGCTGATGAAGGCGATGTAGGTGGCAATCCCGCAGATCAGGATTTCGATGCCCTTGCCGCGAATATAGTTGGCGATCTGCCGGTTCATCTCATCGCCCACCCGAGTCAGCAGGGTGCGCTCACGCGGCAGATAACCGCTGACCCACCGCGCGATCAACTCGCGGTCCTTGAGGAAGAAGAACACCAGGATCGGCACCAGCACCAGGTAGATCATCGCGTTGACCAGCAGCGGCAGGCTCGACAGCGAGAAGGTCAACGCCCATTGGCCGAACTTGCCGATCTCGTCCCGCACCGACTCGATAGCGCGCAGCACTTGCTCATCAGACACCAGGTGCGGATAGCGCTCCGGCAGCAGCAACAGCAACGACTGCCACTTGCCGAGCATGCCCGGCAACTCGTTGAACAGGGTGATCAGCTGGTGCCAGAGCAGCGGCACCAGCACCAGCAGGAACACCCCAAGGGCGCCCATGAACAGGGCGAAGACCAGCCCCACGGCATAACGGCTAGGGACTTTCAGCCGCTCCAGGGCATTGACCAGCCCCTGCATCAGAAACGCCAGGACCAAACCCGCCAGCACCGGGGCGAGCATGCCGCCGAGGGTCAATACCGCGGTGAAGGCCAGGACCAGCAGGACCGCCAGCACCACCGCTTCTTCGTCGGAGAAGTAGCGCTGCATCCAGTCGCGAAGCACTTTGAACATTGACGATCCTTGGGAGAAAAACTCAGGCCTTGCGCAGCCAGTAGGTATAAATGCCGGACTCGGCTGTTTCATGCAGCAGGGTATGACCGGACAAGCGGGCAAAAGTGCTGAAGTCGCGCTGCGAACCTGCATCGGTGGCGATCACCTTGAGCACCGCGCCACTGGCCAGGCGATTGAGTTCCATCTTGGCCTTGAGCAGCGGCAATGGGCAGTTCAGACCACTGGCGTCGAGTTCGGCGTCGCAGGTCAGGCTATCGATCATTCGCGGGGCTCCTGGCGAGGGCAACAGTGCATGGCAGACAAGACTCGTAGGATACCGCCACTGGTCGCCAAGGTGTGAGCCAGCTACAGTACGGACTTTGATCCGACGCGAGCTTCGTGCATGAATCTACTGCGCCCCACCCTGCTGACGCTGGCCTGCCTGCTGGCCCTGCCCGGCCATGCTGACGACCTGCCGTCACTGGGCGATGCCAGTTCCGCGATCGTTTCCCCACAGCAGGAGCATGAGCTGGGCCGCGCCTGGCTGAGCTTGCTGCGCGGCAACGTCAGGCAACTGAACGACCCGCAGCTCAAGGACTACGTCGAAACCAGCGTGTACAAGCTGGCCGAAACCAGCCAGTTGCAAGACCGGCGCCTGGAATTCATCCTGATCGACAGCCGTGAGCTCAACGCGTTTGCCGCACCCGGCGGAATCGTCGGGGTCAACGGCGGGCTGTTCCTCAATGCCCAGAGCGAAGGTGAATACGCCTCGGTACTGGCTCACGAACTGGCGCACTTGTCGCAGCGCCACTTTGCCCGTGGAGTCGAGGCGCAACAGCGCATGCAGCTGCCGATGATGGCCGCGCTGCTGGCCGGTATCGTCCTGGCTGCGGGCGGTGGTGGTGACGCCGGCATTGGCTTGATCGCTGGCACCCAGGCGGCGGCAATCCAGGAGCAACGGCGTTTCTCCCGGCAGAACGAGCAGGAAGCCGACCGCATCGGCATCCAGAACCTGGAAAAAGCCGGCTATGACCCGCGCACCATGCCGAGCATGTTCGAGCGGCTGGCCCGTCAGTATCGCTACGGTGCCAAGCCGCCGGAGTTCCTGCTGACTCACCCGGTGACCGAGTCGCGTATCGCCGACACCCGCAACCGTGCCGAGCAGATGCCCAAAGGCGGCGTTGAAGACAGCCTGCGCTATCAGTTGATCCGCGCCCGCGTCGCCTTGACCTATGAGGAAACACCGGGGCTGGCAGCCAAGCGCTTCCGCGACCAGCTCGACCAAAACCCTAACCTGGATGCTGCACGCTATGGCCTGGCCCTGGCGCAGATCAAGGGCGGGCGGCTCAACGAAGCACGCGAGAACCTCAAGCCGCTGCTGGCCAAGGCGCCTAACGACATCACCTACAATCTGGCCCAGGTTGACCTGGACATCACCAACAACCGCCTGGCCGATGCACAGCAGCGCATTGAAAAGCTGCGCGGACTGTATCCGAACAACTACCCCCTGCAGCAGGCGCGGGCTGATCTTTTGATCAAGCAGAGCAAGCCGGCTGAAGCGGAGAAAGTGCTGGATGACCTGGTCAAGAAGCGTCCGGATGATCCGGATGTCTGGTACGAGGTGGCTGAGGTGCGTGGGCTGTCGGGCAATACCATTGGCTTGCATCGGGCACGCGCCGAGTACTTCACCTTGGTGGGTGACTTTGACCAGGCGGTGCAGCAGCTTGATTTCGCCAAGCGCCGGGCGGGGAGCAACTTCCCGCTGGCCTCCCAGATCGATGCCCGGCAGCGGCAGATCCTGGAGCAGCAGCGGATGGTCAAGGACATGATGCGCTAAGGCTCTACAACCCATCGCGGGGCAAGCCCGCTCCCACGCTCAACCCTGTATCGTAGGGTGAGCGTGGGAGCGGGCTTGCCCCGCGATTGCTTACTGAAGACCTCAGGCGTTACCCGATAGCTTCAACCGCGCTGCCTGGGTGAAATCGAGCATCCGGTTGAGCGGCTTGATCGCTCGCGGAATCAACGCCGGATCAACGAAGATCTCGTTAGTGCCCTTCTGCAGGCAATCAAGGGTACGCTCCAGCGTGTTCATCGCCATCCACGGACAATGCGCACAGCTACGGCACGCGGCACCATTGCCCGCCGTCGGCGCGGCAACGAACTCTTTGTCCGGGCACAGCTGCTGCATCTTGTAGAAGATGCCGCTGTCGGTCGCGACGATGAAGGTCTTGTTCGGCAGGGTCTGCGCGGCCTTGATCAGCTGGCTGGTGGAGCCCACCGCATCGGCCAGGTCGATCACCGACTCGGGCGACTCCGGGTGTACCAGGATCGCCGCATCGGGATACAGCGCCTTCATGTCGGCCAGCTGGCGCGACTTGAATTCTTCGTGAACGATGCACGCGCCATCCCACAGCAGCATGTCGGCGCCGGTTTTTTTCTGGATGTAGCGGCCCAGGTGCTGGTCTGGACCCCAGATAATGGTTTCGCCGTTGTCCATCAAGGTCTCGACGATTTCCAGCGCGCAGCTGGAAGTCACGACCCAGTCGGCCCGCGCTTTGACCGCTGCCGAGGTGTTGGCATAGACCACCACGGTACGTTCGGGGTGCTTGTCGCAGAACGCCGAGAACTCTTCCACCGGGCAGCCCAGGTCGAGCGAGCAGGTCGCTTCCAGGGTTGGCATCAGGATGCGTTTTTCCGGGGTGAGGATCTTGGCGGTCTCGCCCATGAAGCGCACGCCGGCGACGATCACCGTGTCGGCGGGGTGGTTCTTGCCGAAACGGGCCATTTCCAGGGAGTCGGACACACAGCCGCCGGTCTCTTCGGCCAGCGCCTGGATCACCGGATCACAGTAGAAATGGGCGACCAGGACGGCGTTCTGGGCCTTGAGTTCGGCGGCGATGGCCGCACGGTACTCGGCCTCCTGCGCGGGGGTCAGGGGGTTGGGCTGCTTGGCATCAAGGTGGGCTTGAACCAACAGGCGTTCGGAAATCTGGGTCATGATCGCTGGACCTGCGGGCGCGCGTGCGCGTCAGTCGAGTGTATCACCCGGCCCTGGCAGATCGGCTAGTGGTGCCGGACGGCAGGCACGCCGTCGCGGCCCTCTGCGGGCGCGGATTATTATCGCGCCGAAGGCTACAGACAATCAGGTCAATGCAAAAGCGATTTTTGTGACAGTCACCCCGGGGCCAGCCAGCAGTTGGTGATGCCAGCCGTTGTGGCCTCATCGCGGGGCAAGCCCGCTCCCACAGGATTGGCGTTGACCGACCGGCTAGCGCCATTGCTGTGGGAAGCGGTTTGCCTGCCAATCAGCCTTGCGGCGACAGCGCGGCCAGATGCGCGCCGAGGATCATCGCGAACTCCTCGACCGTCATTTTCTTGCCGTTGAAGTCGACCATGCCGTCGGCATAGTGCAAGTTGGACACCACGTCATTGCCCTGCACAGTGGCCATGCCACTTTGCAGCGCCATCATGCCGACCATCTCGCCTGCCTGGCTCGATTGCTGGGCAATCGCTTGGGCGTCGGTCTGTCCTTCGAGCAGCGCCTGCAGCGTTGCCAGGTCGCCGATCATCGGCTTGGACAACGACAGCTGGCTCTTCAACTGGCTGACCAGCTGCTTGCCCAGTTGATCAGGCGGCAGGTCGAACGAGCTTGGGTTGGAGAAATCCAGCGCCAGGCTGAAACGGCTCTCGCCATTGGCCGTCTTGAACGACAGTTGCTCCAGCGCCAGCTTCGGCTTGGCGGCGAGGATCTTCTGCAAGTCGGCCTGCACCTTGGCCTTCTCTTCTTCGGTCATGTCGAAGGTCGGGAATGGCTGGCCGGCCGCCTGGGCTTGCTGCATTTCTTGCACTTCAGGCAGCTTGGTCTGGTACCACTCGGCCAGCGACTGGAATGCCGGAATGTCGATCGACTTGACCGTTACCACCATCTGCCCACTGCCAACCGCACGGCCGGCATAGCTGATGTCGTTGACCTTGTACTCGATGCGCCCGCCCATGGTGTCCGGGCCTTCGGCGCTATACAGGTTGTTCTGCTCCAACCCCTTGAGCAGCAGCACCTCATGCTTAGGCCCCAGGGTTGCCTGGGCTTGTGCCAGGGCCAGGTCAAGGTTACCGACATACACCAGGTCATGGCCGGTGCTGGCCAGGTCGCCACCGATCTTCAGGCCTTCGAACTTGAAGGTAGCGGGCGGATGATCATCACCGACCAGTTTCATTTCCAGGCGCTCGGCAGTGCCGTGGATCTTCACCGCCTTGCCTTGCTCATCGCCGCTAAGCTGCAACTGCATGCCGGAGAAGTCCAGGGTGTTGCCGTTGTCTTCGTTGAGCTTGAGCGGCGCCAGGCGGATATCGCTGTCGATACTCCCGGCGTAGCCGAGGCTGACCTGGCCGGTCACTGGCGGCTGATCGCCGGCTGCGGCGAACCAGGCGGCGGTGAAGTCATCTTTCTCCAGCGCGCTATTGCTGGTGGCCAGGACCGGCATCAACTTCAATGCCTTGACCCGCGACCACGGAAACGGGCCGTGCTCGATCTGGTCGACGATACCCACGTCAAAGCTCAGTGGCGCGCCCTCGCCCAGCCACACATCCTTGGCCTTGAGCCGGTAATGCGCAGTACTGGTAAAGAAGTGCTGCTCCAACGAGGCCAGCTCAAGGGTCATGCTGCCGCCCGTGCCGGCCACGGCCTTCTTCAGTTCTTGGTTGGCACGGCTGACGGAACTGTCCAACTGGGCAGGCAGTTGCTTGCCGGTGTACCAGGCGCCAGCGGTGACTGCGACGGCGATGGCGACCGCCAGGCCGGAAAGGATGCCTACTGATTTCTTCATGAATTGAACCGATTGCTGTCCATAGGGGGGAGTGGGCGACTCGCTTGACGAAAATCGCGAGGGCTAAGATTACACTGTCAGGCCGCGTCTGGCGGGACAATTTGGCCAAGCAAATGGCGTCAGGGCATGACAGCATTCGCCCGCCATCACCGGACAAAGGTGCGGTAACTATCTACCGTGCACAGCTTGCCCATCCAGCACACGCTCAATTTCCCTAGTTGTTATTCAGGAAGACCGACGTGAGCTACCAGCCGACTTTTCCAGAGTACCCTGCACTGGGTGAGCCCTTCTCGCCCGAACCTGCTACCCAGCCCGACACCTCCTTCAGCCGCGGCCAACACGCTTTGCTATCGATTATTCCCGCCGCGCCCGAACAGGATGAAGATGTGCTGCTGTCGATCAAGCAAGTATTCGACCGGGAACAGGTGAGCCTAGAGACACCCCTGGACTACGCCGACCAGCAGATTCGCAAATACCTTGAGCAGCACGACATAGACGATGATCCAGAAGATTTGATCCTGGCCACGCTTTACCTGCACCTGGTTAACATCACCCCAGGCCCATGGCAGGCACAGGTGGCCCATGCCATGACCCTGCCGCAAGCATTGATCGGCAACTGGCAGCAACGGGGCAGTGGCTCATGGTCAGATCACCTCGGCTACCCCATGACCTGGAGCAAGAACGGCTATGCGGTTAGCGCACTGGTAAACCTCAGCGACGGCCAATTGGCCGATTCGCGCTCATACGATGGCGTGTACCGGCGTAGCTCGCCGCAGGTTTACGACGCCTCGAACCAGGTAGACCTGGACCCAGCAGCGTTTCTCGAATTCGTTTGGAATGCGCAGTTGCAAGCGCATTATCTGACCCACCTCAACCGCTTCTGGACCGAACACGAAAGTACCTATCACCTGATGCTCAAGGGCAATGTGGTGCACGCCGCGCTGCTGCAACGTGAGGAGGGCTCGCTGAGCGCCGAGCATTCGGCACTGGTGCTCAAGAGCATGATGCTTCACCCCAATACCAGCTGGGAAAACACCTCCTATCGCTACTTTGCCGACAACCCGATTTCAACTCATCATACGATCGTTGAACTACGCATCTATGGCTATGCCGCGTCAGACATCATGGTATTCGGTGACAAGCGCAAAACCGACGTGGTGCTGTACATCCCCGGTAATTCCTCGCCCCTGCATGGTTTCACCAATACCCATGAGCTGCGCATATGGCTGCAGCAGCAATGTCGTGACCCACACAAACGAGCTTCCCTGGCCAGCCACTTCAGCTCTGCGGATCGTCTCGATGGCGCGTCTCTCAGCGGTGTGGATACTGCTCTTCGAGGCGTGGCTGCCTATCCGCGCATACTCGACCAGGCCACTGGGCTGTGGGTGCCGGACAAAATCATCAGCTTTGGCCCAACCCTGTATCCGTATCCCTTCACCTCTATGCGCAGGCAGATCAAGCAACGTTTCTACGCCGATGCCAGACACGACATCGCCACTCAAAGCGAGTACTACCGCAAGCAGCTGGCGCAAGGCCTGGAGGTGACGGTCAATGTCATCGGCGCAATTGCCCTGGCGCTGCCGGAGCTGGCACCGCTAGTCGCGGTACTCGGCGCTGGCCTGCTAGCGGTGGGCGTGGGCGAGATGAGCGCAGCCAAGAATGAGCAGGAAACGGTCGAAGGCATCGGTCGAGTGGCGTTCGGACTGCTCAATGCGCTGCCGCTAATCGGTGAAGCGTCACAGCTTGCCAGGTCCAAGGAAGTGCTCAGCGAAGAGCAGCTGGCTGCGACAGAGGCCGTAGAGCGAGCCCAGCAGCGTCAGGCCGAAAGAGCACAGCAGATAGTCCCTGAAGCCGCACCGCACGCTAACTGGCCGTTGATCGACGAGCTAAAAGTGCAGCGACCACAACTCGACAGCCTGCAACCGGAACTGCGCAACCAACTCACCCAGCTTAAAGCATCCTCCACGATACGCGTCACAGGCGGCGGCAAAGGCACCTTCCTGGACAACGGCAAACTGTATGTCAACATCCGCCATGATGTGTATCGGGTCGAGTGGCTGGAGCACGAGCAGCAGCTGCGGATTCGCTCGGCAGACGATCCACGCGAGTGGGGGCCGTTCCTGAAGGCGACCGAAGACGGCTACTGGGACATCGAGTTGCGCTTCGGACTGCGCGGCGGCAACCCCTCTTTCACCACGATCAGCAGTCCGCCCCTGCCAACGCGGGTCGTTGAGGGTATACAACGTCAGCCTCTGGTACCGAGAGTGGAGGTCACGGTGCCGTTGGATGACATCATCGAGGAGCGCACTCATTTCTACGTGCGCCTGAAAATCCAGAAAGCCGGCGAGGCGGACATCATTGAGGATGAGGTCCCAGTCTTCTACGACGCCGATGCTGCTGCCTGGCGCACCCTTAACGGTGATTACGCATGGCGAGAAGAGCCGTTGTTGCAAACCAAGGTCCGCTGGAAAACGGGCACGGCTAGAGACTTCGAACGCGTGCGCCACCGGCTCCCGGCAGAAAACCACTTCATCGAGTACAGATTCCCTGACCTGCCTCAGCTACCGCAGCAAACCACGCCGGTTAAGAACGAGATACACATGATCTGGGTCGGGGAAAACAGGCTTCCCGCCAATTTGAGCTGGAATATCAGGGAGAACGCCGATAACGCTTACTACCGTTTCATCCTTCATGTAGACGGCGGTGCACCGACGCTTGCGGCAATACGCCAGTCGCTCGAAGCAACCAGCGTTGAAGTCCGCAGCCTGCACGATCAACCCTTCTTCAAGCAGTTCATCAACAGCTCCGAAGGCGACGGTTTCAACTACTTCCGCAGCCCTGACAGCCCGGCAGGTAATCTGGCCGCGGCTGCGGATTTCCTGCGCTATAGGCTGATCTATGAATATGGCGGGATTTATATGGATGTCGATGACAATCTTGTCTCGGTCATTGCTAAAGAGTTGCCGGCGGCGCCGCACGATGTACTGCTGGGTAATCGTTTTCGAATGCCATGGAACGGTAATAAGCTGATCGGCAACGCCCATTTCGCCAGCCACGCAAAAAACCCAGTACTGAAAAAAATCCTCGAGACTGCCAATCAACGATTCCGTCTATTATCCGAGGCATTCAAGACAACCCTCCGCATCAAGACAGCTGAAGCGCTCCACCGGTTCATGAGCACGATTTCTGAAGTGTGTGGCCCCAGGGCACTGAATGACGTGCTACTCGCACACCGGCCTGACTACGCGAAGCTGATCGAGTACATCAAGGCGCAGGCCAACATAAGCTCCAGAGAATATGAACGCTGGCACACCGCAGCGTTAGACCACTACTTCCCATTCAGGCTTGACGGCCCTGTGCCGATTAAAGCCGGCAGCGCACACACCTGGGACGTCTAGAGCGGATGAGAGTCGCCTGGCTGGGGAGCAGCCAGGCGAACCAGGCGAACGTTTTTTTTTACACAAGAATCTACCACTCCTCGAAAACCCTTCTATAAATGGTCAAAATAACCAGTTTTTTTTCGATAAAAATCTAATTCAACTGTCGACCGTCATGTTTAACTTGACACCCTCTGCCCCCCCGTTGATTATTTTTCCCGCCTCGCAATACCCGCCTCCGCTCACAGGAGGCGTCACGCCGCTCCAACATAAAAGGTGAACAATATGGAGCTCATCCGCTTGACCTTGCCGTGCCCGCACGCCGCGTCCGCTGTCCATGCCCAGGAGCCCCGCCAGCATGCAGCATGACCAGAGCACCTCGGCAAACAGCCAGTTTCGCAAGTCCCTGCGCCTTTGGCAGGTCGTGATCATTGGCCTGGCGTACCTCACCCCAATGACCGTATTCGACACCTTCGGCATCGTCTCCGGGATCACCGCCGGGCACGTGCCCAGTGCCTATATCCTGGCGCTGCTCGGCGTGCTGTTCACCGCCGTGAGTTACGGCACCCTGGTGCGGCGCTTCCCACAGTCTGGTTCGGCTTACACCTATACCCAGCGGGCGATCAATCCGCACGTGGGCTTTCTGGTGGGTTGGTCGTCTTTGCTCGACTACCTGCTGCTGCCGATGGTCAATGCCTTGCTGGCCAAGCTCTACCTCTCGGCGATGTTCCCCGAAGTCCCGCAATGGATCTGGGTGGCCGGCTTCGTCACCCTGATCAGCCTGATCAATATGCGCAGCATCAACCTGGTGGCGCACTTCAACGCCCTGTTCGTGGCGGTGCAAGTGGTGATCATCGCGGTGTTCATCTACCTCTGCGTGCGCGGCCTGGACCACGGCGAGGGCATGGGCACCGCCTGGAGCCTGGCGCCGTTCGCGGATGCTCAGACCCAGTTCAGCGCACTGGCTGCCGGGGCGACGATCTTGTGCTTCTCGTTCCTGGGCTTCGATGCGGTGACCTGCCTGTCTGAAGAAACCCGCGACCCGGGCAAGACCATCCCACGGGCGATCTTCCTTACCGCGCTGATTGGCGGTGCGGTGTTTATCCTGGTGTCGTACTTCATCCAGGCGTACTTCCCGACCATGCAGCGCTTCCACGACCAGCAAGCGGCCCTGCCGGAGATCGCCCTGTACGTGGGCGGCAAGCTGTTCCAGTCGGTGTTCATCGCCTGCACGGTAATCAATACCATCGCCTCGGGGCTGGCCTCGCAGACCAGCGTGTCGCGCCTGCTGTATGTGATGGGTCGCGACAAAGTGATCCCCAGCGGGGTGTTCGCCCGCCTCCATTCGCGCTACCAGACCCCGGTACTGAACATTGCGGTGGTCGGCTTGATCGCGCTGTCGGCAATCTTCTTCGACCTGGTGACCGCCACCTCGGTGATCAACTTTGGCGCGCTGGTGGCGTTCAGCTTCGTCAACCTGTCGGTGATCAACCATTGCTACCTGCGCGAGAAGCGCAACAAGGGCCTGGCCAATCACCTCAAGTACCTGGTCCTGCCGACCATAGGTTTTTGCATCATCGTCTCGCTGTGGCTGGACCTCAACGAACACTCGCTACTGTTCGGTGGCGCCTGGGCGCTGGCCGGGCTGATCTACCTCGGTTGGCTGACCAAAGCCTTCCGGGTAGCACCGCCAAACTGCATCGCTGAATGACCACCCTGCCGACGCCCGCCTGATCGCGGGCGTTGCCCTTTTCTCGACAAGGAATGCTGCCATGCTGCTGCGCCGCCTCTCCATCCAGTGGAAGATCACCCTGCTCGCCGGCCTGTGCCTGCTGGTGATCGTCGCCCTGCTGGTGGCCACTTCGCTGACCCAGGCCCGACGCAGCGCGGCGCAGGTCTTCACGGCCAACACCGAATTGCTCGATCACAGCGCGCGCCTGCGCCTGCAAGCCCACGCTGAAACCCAAGCGCTGCGCATCCAGCGCTACTTCATGGATGCTTATCAATACGGCAATGGCTTTGCCCGCCTGGTGCAGGTGCTCAAGCAGCGTGGCGACGCCGATCTGCGCGCCGAGCTGACCACTCAGGCCCGCGCTGCCTTGTCCGGCAACCCAGACCTGATCGGCCTGTACCTGGTGTTCGCGCCCAATGCGCTCGACCAGCGCGACGCCAGCTTCGTCAATCACGATGCCCAGGGCAGCAACGACAGCGGCCGCTTCTCGCTGTACTGGTCGCAGCCACGTCCCGGCACTCTGGAGTCAGAGGCCATGCCCGAATCGATGCTGGCCGACACCAGCGTCGGCGCCAATGGCTCGCCCTACAACCGCTGGCTGACCTGCCCGCAGGAAACCGCCAAGGCCTGCGTGCTCGATCCGTACTTCGATGAGGTCAATGGCCGCCAGGTACTAATGACCAGTATTGCCCTGCCCTTGCTGGAAAACGGCAAGGTAGTCGGCGTGGTTGGCCTGGATATCGGCTTGGACAACTTGCAGCAACTGAGCCTGGCGGGACGTCAGGAATTGTTCGACGGCCAGGGCCAGGTCAGCATCGTCAGCCCGGTCGGGTTGCTCGCCGGACACAGCCGCGACAGTGCCCAGCTGAGCAAGACCCTGGAACAGACCTTTGGCCCGCAGGCGCACGAATTGCTCGCCAGCATGCGCGCAGGCCAACCGGTACAGCGCCTGGATGACGGCCAGATGCGCATCTCCCACCCGTTCGCTCCGATCCCCGGCGCTGCGCCCTGGCAGGTGCTGCTGGAGCTGCCGGAAGCGGTGTTGCAAGCCCCGGCGATTGCCCTCAACCAACGCCTGGACGCACACAATCAAGCCGCCAATGTCACCAGCCTGGTGATTGGCCTGGTGGCTGCGGTGCTGGGTCTGTTGCTGGTCTGGCTGACCGCCCGTGGCGTGACCCGGCCGATACTGGCCGTGGCCGAGCGCCTGCGCGACATCGCCAGTGGCGAAGGTGACCTGACCCGCCGCCTGGACTATGCCCGCCAGGACGAGCTGGGCCAATTGACCGGTTGGTTCAACCGCTTCCTGGACAAGCTGCAACCGGTGATCGCCCAGGTCAAAGGCTCGCTGCACGAAGCACGCGGCACTGCCGATCAGTCCGCCGCCATCGCCAGCCAGACCAGCAACGGCATGCAGCAACAACAACGCGAGATCGAACAGGTGGCCACCGCCGCCAACGAGATGAGTGCCACCGCCCAGGACGTCGCCCACAACGCAGCGCAGGCCGCGCAAGCGGCGCGCGGCGCTGATCAAGCCAGCCGTGAAGGCTTGCAACGGATCTCCGGCACCCGCCAAACCATCGTCCGCCTGGCCAGCGATATGGACGCTGCCATGGACGAGGCGCGGGCACTGGAGAGCCGCAGCGAGCAGATCGGCTCGGTGCTGGAGGTGATTCGCGCGATAGCCGAACAGACCAACCTGTTGGCCCTGAACGCCGCCATCGAAGCCGCCCGCGCCGGCGAAGCGGGACGCGGCTTTGCCGTGGTGGCCGATGAAGTACGCAACCTGGCCCAGCGCACCCAAGTGTCGGTGGAAGAGATTCGCCAGGTGATCGAAGGCCTGCAACAGGGTACTCGCGATGTGGTCGGGGCCATGCACGAGGGCCAGCGCCAGGCTCAGGACAGTGCCAGCCAGATGGAACAGGCCTTGCCTGCACTGCAGCGAATCGGTGAGGCTGTGGCGGTGATCACCGACATGAACCTGCAGATTGCCTCGGCTGCCGAGGAGCAGAGCGCAGTGGCTGAAGAGGTCAACCGCAACGTGGCGGGGATTCGTGATGTCACCGAGTCGCTGTCGGGCCAAGCCGATGAGTCGGCGCGGATCAGCCAGGCGTTGAACCGCTTGGCCAATCAGCAGCAAGCATTGATGGAACAGTTCCGCGTCTAGTCAGTGGCGGCCCTGCCTTGGCATCGTGGGAGCGGGCTTGCCCCGCGATAGGGCTGCCACTGACACCCACAGCACTAGCGCCTTAAAAGAGTTTTAGTTATGGAAACACCAAGCAAACCGGCATTCTTCGACATCACCAGCGAGCAAGGCCTGCTGCGCACCTCGATTGCCGTCACCCTGTTCATCGCCACCATCGGCATCGCCTTCGGCCTGGCCTCGGGCTCGTTCTCGATCGTCTTCGATGGCGTCTACTCGCTGGTCGACGCCAGCATGAGCGGCTTGTCGCTGGTGGTGGTCAAGCTGATCACTGCCCACGTCACCAGCAAACAAATGTCGCGCAAGCTGCGCGAGCGCTTCACCATGGGCTTCTGGCACCTGGAACCGATGGTACTGGCGCTCAATGGCATCCTGCTCAGTGGCGTTGCGGTCTATGCGCTGATCAACGCCGTGAGCAGCCTGCTCGAAGGCGGGCGCCATCTGGAGTTCGGTATTGCCTTGATCTACGCGGTGTTGACGGTGATCGCCTGTCTCACCATCGCCGTGGTCGAAGCACGGGCCAACCGCACACTCAACTCAGACTTCGTGCGCATGGACGTCAAGGGCTGGGTGATGTCGGCCAGCATCACCGCCGCGCTGTTGATCGCCTTCTGCGTCGGCTTTGCCATCCAGGGCACTGAGTGGCAGTGGATTTCGCCGTACATCGACCCGGCCGTGCTGGCCCTGGTGTGCCTGGTGATCATCCCGTTGCCATTATCGGTGGTGCGCCAGGCCATGGCCGAGATTTTCCTGGTGACGCCAAGCGATCTGAAACAACACGTCGACAGCGTGGCCCAGGCGTTCGTCGCCAAGCATGGCTTGCAGTCGTACCGCGCCTATGTGGCCAAGGTCGGGCGCTCGCGAGAGATCGAGCTGTACTTCATCGTGCCCACGACAATGGCCGCCAGAACCATCAGCGAGTGGGATGCCCTGCGCAACGAGATCGGCGATGCGGTCGGCGGCGAAGGGCCGGATCGCTGGATCACGGTCGTGTTCACTGGCGATCCGGAGTGGGCCGAATAGCCCTGCTTATTGCTGGCCCAATTGCCCAAGGTCGGCCGCCAGTTGCAGCCGGGCGGTGTACCAGTCGACCACCGCGGCAACCCGCCGCTGCTGCGCCGAGGCCAAATCGTTCTGGGCGTTGAGTAGCTCGATGATACTGCCGACCCCGGCCTTGTAGCGCCCCAGCGCAACCCGATGCGACTGGCTGGCGCTGCCGACCAGGCGGCGACTGATGGCCAGTGCGCGGGTTCGTGCATCGAGGGTCTGCCGGCTTCTCCATACACTTAGGGCAATCGCGCGCTCAGCCTGCTGCAAGTCCTGCTCGCGAGCGCCCGCTTCGTACTCGGCGGCACGCGCCCGGCGCCGGGCGAGAAAGCCATCGAAGATCGGCACCGTCACTTGCAAGCCGACACTCCAGGTCTCGATCTGCTGGCGCGAGGCGACCTGCTCGACGGGCGTGTCGTCATGTCGGTAGCTGCTGTACAGGGCGATCCGCGGGCGGCCCTCGGCCCTTTGCGCTTCTGCCCTGGCCAGGGTTGAAGACCATTCGGCGCGCGCCCTTTCAACCGACGGGTGAGTCAGGCGGGCCTGCTCCATCAAGGCATCGACACTGACCATGAACGCCTCCTCCTGCCCTTCAGGATCGTTGAGCGCCTCCAGCCGCAGCGGCGCTGAGGGCGACAGGTTCAGGGCACTGGCCAGCGCGCCTTGGGCGGTCGCCAGATCACCCTCGGCCAATACCCGCTCCAGCTGCGCCTGCTCGAAGGTGGTCTGCGCCTGCAAGCGGTCGGCCTGCTCGCCTGCGCCGGCCTGGTGCTTGGCAGTGGTGACCTTGAGGCTATCGGCAGCCAGCGATTCGATGCTGCGACGTGCCTCCAGCAGCGCGCCAGTGGCCTGCACTTGATAGAACGCCTTGCTGGTGTTGAGCACCACCTCCTGGATTTTCTCTACGCGGCTGCTGCTGGCGGCGTTGAGCAACTGGCGGGCGCTTTCGACCTTGGCCTTGCGCAGGCCGAAGTCATACAGCACCCAGCTCAGGTCCAGGCCATAGCTGCTGGTGCGCGCATCGAGGGTCGAATTGGCCTCGGAAAAGCCATCGTAACGGGTCTTGCGGTTGGCCCGGCCGCTACGGGCTACGCCTTGCACCGTCGGCCAGTACGCCGAACGCTCGGCATCCATGCTGGCCTGGCTGCTCAGCTGCGTCCGCCAGGCAGCCTCCACCTCGGGGTCGGCGCACAAGGCCATGGCCACTGCCTGCGACAGCGCCAGCGCCTGCCCAGCGCGCAGCGGCTCGGGGCAGGCCTGCACCGCCGCCGCTGCCGCTCCCGGCATACTCAACAAGGCCAGCATGCCCAGTAGCGCCCAGCGCCGATTCATAGGCTGCTGTCGGGCGTCGGCCCGACGTGAGCAATGCGCCCGTTGTGCAATGCCAGCACCCGTTGCGCCGAGCGAATGGTCTCGGGCCGGTGGGCGACGATCACCCGGGTGATGTTCAGCGACTGCAAAGCCTGGTTGACTGCCGCCTCGCGGTGAATATCGAGGTGGCTGGTGGCCTCGTCGAGAAACAGCAGCTTCGGCCGCCGATACAGTGCGCGAGCCAGCAGGATGCGCTGCTTCTGCCCGCCAGAAAGCACCGTGCCCATATCACCGACCAGGGTGTTGTAGGCCATTGGCATGCGGGCGATGTCATCGTGTACTGCCGCCAGGCGTGCGCACTGCTCGACCCAGGCCTGGTCAGTATCGCTGGCGAAGAAACTGATGTTGTCGCCAATGGAGCCGGCAAACAGCACATCGTCCTGCAGCACCGTGCTGCTGATCTGGCGCAGGCGCTCGAGGTTGTTGGCGTCGATCGGCTCGTCGTCGAGCAACACCTGGCCTTCGACCGGTGGCAGGATGCCAAGCATGACGTTGAGCAAGGTGGTCTTGCCGCATCCCGACGGGCCGACAATCGCCACTGACTCACCAGGTTCGATCGTCAGCGAGACGTCGTCGAGCACCCAGGGTTCATAGTCGGAATAGCGAAACCTGAGCTTGCGCACTTGCAGGCGCGGCACGCGCGCGCAGGCCGCGCTATCGGCGGGCAGCGGCGTTGGCCTGCGCTCGGCGCTTTGCAATACGATATCGGCCAGCCGCTCGCCATGCAGACGCAGCATCAGCACATCGACCAGCTTGTCGATCAGGCCCGCCACGCGGCCATTGAACTGGTCCTTGTAAGCGTTGAAGGCAATCAGCATACCGGCGCTGAATGCGCCGTCGATCACCAGCTTGGCGCCCAGCCAGATCACCAGCAGGGTCACACTGCCGAACAGCAAACCGTTGAACGCGCGGTACAACAGCTGGAGTTTCTGCGGGCGCAATCCGGCGTTGATCTCGTCGACCAGCAAGCCGCCCCAGACCGTGGCACGCTGCTCTTGATGGGCGAACAGCTTGATCGTGCGCACCCCGCGCAAGGTCTCGAGAAAGTAGCTCTGCTGCTTGGCAGCGCGCACCAGCTCCTCTTCACTGGCGCGGCGCAGCGGGCCGAACCAGGCCCAGCGCGCCAGCGCGTAGAGCAGCATGGCGGTGACGGCGATCAGCGCCAATGGCGGGCTGTAGAGAAACATCAGCACCAGCGTGACCACGGTCATCACGCCGTCGAGCAGCGCCTCGATGAACGAGGTCGTGAGGGTGCGCTGGATGGCCTTGAGCGAGCCGAAGCGGGAGATGATATCGCCCAGGTGACGGCGCTCGAAGAACGCCACCGGCAAGCGCACCAGGTGGCTGAACACATTGATCTGCCATTGCGCGCCGAGCAAGGTGCCCAGGTACATCAGTGCCCAGGAGCGGGCTAGCGACAGCGCCTGCTGGGCCACCAGCAACAGGCCAAAGCCGATGGCCAGTACCGCCAGCAGGTCCAGGTCGGCACTGACCAGCACCTTGTCGATCACCGTCTGCAAGAAAAACGGCGCGAGGATCATGCACAGCTCCAGCGCCGCCCCAAGCAGCAGGATGTGCCCGAGCACGCCACCAAAACCTTGCACCCGCCCAAGCAGACGGCGCAGTGGCAGCGGGGTTTTCGCCTGGCCTGGCTGGAAATCGGTTTCCGGCCATAGTTCCAAGGCGATACCCGTGAACGCCTCGGACACTTCCTGGCGGGTCAATCGACACAGGCCGCGGGCTGGGTCGTGAAGGGTCACGCCACGCGGGCCGACCTCCTTGAGCACCACGAAGTGATTGAAGTTCCAGTGCAGGATGCAGGGCAGCTTGAGTTGATCGAGCGCATCGAGTTCCAGGCGTAGCGGCCGAGTGGCCATCCCCAGCTGGCCGGCCATGGCCATCAGCTGCTTGAGGGTGGCGCCCTTCATCGAGGGCGAGAGCTTTTGCCGCAGGGAATACAGGTCGTGGACCTGGCCATGGTAGGCGGCGATCATCGCCAGGCAGGCCTGGCCGCATTCCGCCGCCTCGACCTGCAGAATCACCGGCAGCTTGCGACCCACGCCAAAGGTCAGGGATTGGGCAATGCTCACAGTCGTTTTCCTATGCCGCGCAGCGGTTCGAGCAGCCATTCATAGAGCGGCAGGTTTTCCAGCATGATGTCTGCGTCCAGCTGCATCCCTGAGCGCAGGCGCTCTTCCCGCCCGCGAGCAAACAGGCTTTGTCGCTCCAAGGTGACCCTGACCCGATACAGCGGCCCCTGCTCGCGCAGCTCGTCGGACACGGCGCCGACGGTCATGATCTCCTCGGCTGGCAGTGCGCTGCGCGACACCGAGGCGACCGTGCCACGGGCCAGGCCGAAATGCTGATAGGGGTAGGCCTGGTAACGCAGCATCACTGAATGACCTGGCCGCACGAACCCCGCCGAGCGGCTTGGCACATAGAGTTCGGCATACAGTTGGCTGTGCTGTGGCACCAGGCTGAACAATGGCCGACTGACATCGGCGCGGGCGCCATTGACCACGCCGATGGCGGTAACCTCGCCGGCGGCCGGTGCGGTAATGACGATCTGCCGCTTGACCTCACTCTCCAACAGGCTGCTTTCGCTTTCCAACAGACGCCGCTCGAGGTCGGCCAATTGCTTGGTCTGGTTGAACGGCAGCTCGGCCAGTTCAGCGCGCAAGGCGGCACTGTCGTTGCGCAAGGCCAGCAAGGAACGGTTGAGCTCTTCTGCGCGCAGGCGTACTTCCAATACCGCGTCCTGCTTGGCCTGGAGCAAGTCACGGGACACGAAGTCCTGGCGTTGCAGCTCGGCATAGCGCTCGGCGATGCCTTGCGCCAGGGTCAGGCGCTGGCCGGTCAGGGCGATTTGTGCGCTGACCTTGTCCTGCTCGCTCTGCAGCATCGCCAGACGTCGCTGCTTGCCCTCGCGCTCCTGCTGATGGAGCACACGGGTCTCGGCGATTTCATCGGTCAGGCTGCGGGTGCGCCGCTGGATCAGCCGACTGATGGCGACCTGATTGGCACCGGCCTCGCCGTTGTGGGTGTCACTGATCAGCGCCAGCAACGCGGCGCCCGCTTCCACCTGCTGGCCCTCGACCACCGCCAGGTCCTGGACCACGCCAACCTGCGGCGCGAACACCTTGATCAGCCCGGCCTCCGGCACCAACACCCCAGTAACCGCTTCGCGCCGGGTGTAGCTGGCAAAGCTGATGAACAAGGCCAAGACGATGCAGAACAGCAGCGCACACACCCCTGCCATGCGCAACGAGGGCGGCGAGACCAGCATGACGCTGCCCAGATCCTTGTCCCTGCCTGCTTGCAGAGCTTCCTTTCGAAATAGCATTCCCTGACCACGATCCTGGCGAACCCAAAAGTCGACCTCGCGACAAGACGCAACTACGAGGCCCTGCCAGCCTAAACAAGGGCGCGCCAGTCGACACTAGTACAGGTGGGCTATTGCCGGGGGGCTCAAAGCAGGTGCAAGCCATCGCAGAACACGGTGTGGCGCTGTGACATTAGGTCACCCGGGCTATTGCTGCACAGGCACTCGCCAGACACATTATTTCAGCAAGTCCTGGTGCAACAGGACTTCCATCAGACGGAACAACATGATCGAGAACGAGGAAGCTCTCAGATGAATACTGCACAGACTGAAATGCGTACGTTGGATGTCGAGGAACTGGATCAGGTCAGCGGGGGGCTGTCGGCCTTCGGTTACTACGTCAATGCCGACGTGGTGAACTACGGTGATGGCGACAAGTTGCACGTGAGCTGGGGCAAGGACGGCGGCAGTTACAACTTCAAAGAATTCAATTTGAACTGCCAGTAAGGCGCGACAACGAAAAAGCCCGCCTCCGTAACCGGAAGCGGGCTCTTTCTTACTGCATATGGTGGGTCGTGTAGGATTCGAACCTACGACCAATTGGTTAAAAGCCAACTGCTCTACCAACTGAGCTAACGACCCGTTGGATGGCGCGTATAATACTGATTTCTAACGAGAAATCAACACCCCATCACACGTTTTTTGTAAAAAATATGGGGTCGGATCTTCGACGCCAGCAGCCTTGAAGCCATCAGCCCGCAAGCGGCAGCTATCGCACTTGCGGCACGCGCGGCCCTGGTCATCAGCCTGGTAGCAAGACACCGTCAGGCTGTAGTCGACACCACGCTCGACGCCCGCCTGGATGATCTGCGCCTTGCTCATGTTCTGCAGCGGCGCCTGGATGCGGAAGCCCTGCCCTTCTACCCCAGCCTTGGTCGCCAGGTTGGCCATGCGCTCGAACGCTTCGACGAACTCAGGACGGCAATCGGGATAACCGGAATAGTCCACGGCATTGACGCCGATGAAGATGTCGCGCGCCTCGAGCACTTCCGCCCAGCCCAGCGCCAGGGACAGGAACACGGTGTTACGCGCTGGCACGTAGGTCACCGGGATGCCCTCACCTGGCGTCTCAGGCACATCGATGCTGCTGTCGGTCAGGGCCGAACCACCAATACCGTTGAGGTTCAGGCCGATCACCTTGTGCTCGACCACTCCCAGGTCACGGGCGACACGCGCCGCTGCATCGAGCTCGGCGCGGTGACGTTGGCCATAGTCAAAGCTCATGGTGTAGCAGCTGTAGCCCTCGGCCTTGGCCATGGCCACTACCGTGGCCGAGTCCAGGCCACCGGACAGCAGGATTACCGCGCGTTTGTCAGTCATGTATTTTCCTCTCAGCGTCCGGGTTCGTCGTTCCACAGCAACTTGTGCAGTTGCAGCTGGAAACGGACGGGCAGGTTGTCGGCAACGATCCAGTCGGCTAGTTCGCTGGCGTTGACCTGATGGTGGCTAGGCGAGAACAGCACCTCGCCGGCACGTTCTGCCAGGTTGTACTGAATCAACTTGGACACTGCCCAGTCGTAGTCCTCACGCGAACAGATGACGAACTTGACCTGATCGTTGTTGGTCAGCAGTTCCATGTTCTGGTAAAGGTTGCGGTGCGACTCTTCCGAGCCTGGGGTCTTGAGGTCGACCACCCGGCTGACTCGCGGATCTACCCGGGAGATGTCCAGGGCACCGCTGGTCTCCAGCGAAACCTCGTAGCCGGCGTCGCACAGACGTTCTAGCAGTGGCAGTGCGTTAGGTTGCGCCAGCGGCTCACCACCGGTGACGCAGATATAGCGCGGACGAAAGCCGGCCACCTGCTCGAGGATCGAGTCGAGGCTGCGGATAGTGCCGCCGGTGAAGGCATAGGCGCTGTCGCAGTACTGGCAGCGCAGGGGGCAACCGGTCAGGCGCACGAAAACCGTGGGCAGCCCAGCCGTTCGCGTTTCACCCTGCAACGAGTAAAAGACTTCGGTGATGCGTAATGTATCTTGCATGATCGCCACGGGCGTGACAGCTAAACAGGCTGTCCGCCTCCGTCAGGCACTGTCGCGGACTCGACAAAGCGTTATCCGCGGCAGCGTATTTTGATAAAAGGGCCAAGATTCTAACGAAAAAACCCGCGACAAGCGCGGGTTTCTTTCAAGCGGTATAACTTAGAGCTTTTGCAGGTCGCGTTGCGCCAGTTGCGCGGCAGAAGTGCCGGGGTACTGGGTGACTACCTGCTGCAGGATGCCCTTGACCTTGTCGGTATGGCCCAGACGACGCTCGACGTCGGCCAGCTTGTACAACGAGTCAGGCACCTTGCTGTGCTTAGGGTACGACTGGCTGACCTTGGCGAAGGCTTGGCCGGCACCTTGCAGGTCGCCTTTGGCCAGGTTCACTTCACCCAACCAGTACTGCGCGTTGCCGGCGTACTGGCTGTTGGGGTATTTGCGCAGGAAGGCGTTGAACGCCTGGCTGGCCTTGTCGAAGTCTTTCTGTTTGATCAGGTCGAAAGCGGCATCGTAATAGAGCTTCTCTTTCGCCGGATCACCCGGCTCGCTGCTCGTGGCAGGCGGCTGGGCAGCAGCGCCGCCATCGGTGGCAGGCGCACCAGTAGCGGGAGCGCTACCAGCGGGGGAATTCTCGGGGGTCGCGGCAGGCGCGGCACCACTGTTGATGCGACGGTCCAGATCCTGGTAACGCTCCAGGTTTTCCTGCTTCATGCGCGACACATCGTTCTGCAGCTCTTCGATGATGCCTTGCTGGCGGGAAATCTGATCCTGCATCTGTTGCAGCTGCATGAACAGCTGGCCCTGTGCAGAAGCAGGGGTTGAAGCCCCTGCTCCGGCATAGGCGCCGCTCGTGCCATAACCCGCGGGCGGATAACTGCTCGCGTTGTCATCTACTACAGGAACCGCAGCCCACGCCGTGAGGGGCAGGCTGAGTACGAGGACGGTCAAAGCACGGCGGCACGTACGCATAGGACTTACTTACGCAGTTCTACGCGACGGTTTTGAGCCCAGGATTGCTCGTCGTTGCCGGTAGCAACTGGACGCTCTTCACCGTAGGAAACCAGCTCCAGCTGAGCAGGGGAAACGCCCTGCAGAACCAGGTAACGCTGGACGGCCTTGGCGCGACGCTCACCCAGAGCCATGTTGTACTCGCGGGTGCCGCGCTCGTCGGTGTTGCCTTCCAGAACAACGCGGTTGCCGTTGGACTTCAGGTCCTTGGCGTGAACGTCCAGAGCGCGCATGGCTTCTGGCTTCAGGTCCGAGCTGTCGTATTCGAAGTAGAAGGTGGTGATTGCGCGCAGGGCGGCTTCTTCGCTCAGGCTGCCATCAACAGCGCCAGTGTTGGCACCGTAACCAGCGTTAGGATCTACAGCGCCTTCACCGGCGTTGTCGCCACCTTTCGAAGAGCAACCTACAGCTACAGCCATGGCCAGAGCCAGCGCAGCGAATTTACCAAACTTCAGCATTTCCATCGTGAAACTCCTAATGAAACCCCAGTGTGTTAAGCAAAACGTATTACGCCGCAATCAGTTCAGGTAAGGGGACCAGGACGGTTCTCTGACTTCGCCTTGCGCGGTAGGAAGCGGGAGCCTCACGCGTCCGTTGAGAGAGACGAGCATCAAGACTCCCCGGCCCTGCTGGCGGGTGGCGTAGATTAGCATGGTGCCGTTTGGCGCAACAGTGGGAGACTCATCAAGACTTGTATCAGAGAGAATCTTTACACTTCCACGTTGCAGGTCCTGGGCCGCCACTTTGAAGTTGGTGAAACCTTGTTGGCGATGGATCATCACCAGGGTCTTTTCATCCGCCGACAGTTTCGGGTTGGCGTTGTAGTTACCCACGAAAGTTACACGCTCGGCGCCACCACCACTGACCGAAGTCTTGTAGATCTGCGGCTTGCCGCCACGGTCGGAGGTGAAGTACAGGGTGTTACCGTCTTTACCCCAGAACGGCTCGGTGTTGATGCCTGGGCCTGCGGTCACGCGGCTGATCTGACGCGAACCCATGTTCATCACGTAGATGTCCGGGTTGCCATCCTTGGACAGCACGAAGGCCAGGCGCGAACCATCCGGCGACCAGGCCGGAGCACCGTTGAGGCCTTCGAAGTTGGTCACCTGCTCGCGGCGGCCGGTATCGATGTGCTGGACGAAGATGCGCGGACGGCGCTGTTCGAACGAGACATAGGCGATACGCTTGCCATCCGGTGCAAAGCGCGGCGACAGGATCGGCTCACGCGATTGCAGCAGGGTCACCGCACGCGCGCCATCGTAGTCCGAGCGCTGCAGGGTGTAGCGGGTGTTGTTGGTCGAGAAGCGCTCGGCAGTCACGTACAGCATGCGGGTGGAAAACGCACCCTTGATGCCGGTGAGCTTTTCGAACGACTGGTCGGCGATGTAGTGCGACATGTCACGCAGTTGGTCGACAGTACCGGCGACGCTGCCGGTCAGCACTTGCTGCTCGGTGGCGACGTTGAACAGGGCGTACTGCACCTGCAGGCGACCACCGGATGGCACGATGCTGCCGACCATCACGTATTGCGCGCCCAGGGCCTTCCAGTCACGGAAGATGACTTCGCTGGCCTGGGTCGGCTGGCTGATCATGTTCTGGCGTGGAATGGGCGAGTAGTAGCCAGAGTTGCGCAGGTCGTTGCCGATGATATCGGCCATGTCTTCTGGCAACACGCTGCCACCCTGCAGACCGAACGGCACTACCGCGATGGGCGTGGCCCGGTCGCTACCGCTGGTGACCAGGATGTTCTTTTCCTCTGCTACGGCCATACCTGCCACGCAGCAGAGCATGACCAGCAGTCCTCGAAGGAGTTTAATCACAACGCTAGATCCTCAGGTGTAAATGTCATCTTGAATGAACGATACGGATTGAACTCGTTCGGCTTCAAGCCCTGCATTTCGGTCAATCGACCAATGTTCTTCACTGCTGCCACCGCCGAGCTGTCGAACGGACCGTCTCCACTGGAGCGGGATACGCCGACGCTGGTGATGGTACCGTCCGGCAGCATGTTGATCTGCAGAACTACCGTCATGCCCTTGCGTGCGGAAGGCGGACGCGCCCAACCTTCGGCTGCGCGCATGCGGATCAGGTCGTCGAAGTCGCCGGCCACCTGGTCACCCTGCTCGTCAGCCAGCGCCTGCTGCCGCTCGGTGGTGTCGGACAACAGCTCGGCCAGGGCCTGGGCTTTCTTGTCTTCTGCCGCCTTGCGGGCTGCTTCCTGTGCTTTCTTCTTCTGGGCGTCTGCCGCGGCCTTTTTCTTGGCCTCTTCAGCTGCCTTCTTCTTCGCATCCTCGGCCGCCGCTTTCTTCTTGGCGTCCTCGGCTGCTTTTTTCTTGGCGTCTTCGGCGGCTTTTTTCTTCGCCTCCTCAGCTGCCGCTTTCTTGGCTTCTTCCTCGGCCTTTTTCTTGGCCTCGTCTTCGGCTTTTTTCTTGGCGATGTCGGCCTGCTGCTTTTCAGCGGCCTTCTTGGCTTCTTCGGCTTTCTTGGCCTCGGCGGCCTTCTTGGCTTCGGCGGTCTTGGCCGCTTCCTCAGCTTTCTTCGCTTCGGCGGCTTCGCGAGCCTCCTCGGCCTTTTGAGCAGCATCGGCTTTCTTTTGTTCCGCGGCCTTCACGGCCTCCTGCTCGACCTTCTTCTGCTCAAGCTGCTCGACTTCGGTCTGGCGCGCGGCGGTTTTCTTCGCCTCCCCGGCAATCTTCTGATTGGTCTGGGTAGTCGCCTGGCTCTTGGACTTGAGCTGATACAGGGTAGCCTGGACGATCGGCTTGGACGGTGGCAGCTCCGGAGTCATGGCGAAGCTGACGAACAGCAGCGCGAACACCAGCACGTGCAGGCCAATGGCCCAGACACTGGGCCAGAAGTAGCTTTCCGAGGCGGATGGCTCTCGCTGCTGCATCAGGGCGCCTCGGTAATCAGGCCAACGTTACCGACACCGGCCTTCTGCAACCCGCCCATGGCACCCATGACCGCGCCGTAGTCGACAGCCTTGTCGCCACGAATGAAGACCTGGGTCTGCTTGCCCTGGTCACGACCGGCGGCGATGATCTTGGTCACGGCGCTGGTCATGTCCGGCAGGGTCATGGCCTTGTCCATCTGCTTGTCGGTGTCGACCTCGCTGCCAAGGTTCCAGTAGTAGGTCTTGTCGGCTTTGATCGAGATAGTGAGGATCTGGACGTTGTTGTCCTGCGGCAGGGCTTCGCTGGAAACCTTGGGCAGGTCGACCTTCACCCCCTGGTTGAGCATGGGGGCCGTCACCATGAAGATGACCAGCAGCACCAGCATCACGTCGATGTAAGGCACCACGTTCATCTCGGCGACCGGCTTGCGTTTGTGGCGAACTCGGGCCATGGGTTTCTACCTGATTACTCTTCGCTGGTGTGCACTTTGCGGTGCAGGATCGCCTGGAACTCGTCGGCGAAGGTGTAGTAACGACCGATCAGCACTTCGCTGCGCGCGGCGAAACGGTTGTAGGCGATGACCGCCGGGATCGCGGCGAACAGGCCGATCGCGGTGGCGATCAGGGCCTCGGCGATACCTGGCGCTACGGTGGCCAGGGTTGCCTGTTGCGCCGAAGCCAGGCCGCGGAAGGAGTTCATGATGCCCCAGACGGTACCGAACAGGCCGATGTACGGGCTGGTCGAACCGACGGTGGCGAGGAACGGCAGGCTTTGCTCAAGCTTTTCTTCCTCACGCGAGATCGCCACGCGCATGGCCCGGCCAACGCCTTCCATGACCGCATCCGGATCGACACCCGGCTGCTGGCGCAGGCGCGAGAACTCTTTGAAACCGGCCCGGAAGACCTGCTCGACACCCGAGTCCGGGTCCGGGTTGCTGCCCGCCTGGCGGTACAGCTTGGACAGGTCGATGCCCGACCAGAAACGTTCCTCGAAGGCATCCAGCGCACGACGACCGGCGCGCAGCATGGTGCTGCGCTGGAAGATCATGATCCATGAGGTGACCGAGGCGGCCACCAGGGTCAGCATTACCAGCTGTACTACCACGCTGGCATTGCTGACCAGACTCCACATGGAGGTATGGTCGACGACGTTAGCTTCCACGCTTATTCTCCTGCAATCGATTGAGTACCCGTACCGTCCGCCAGGAAAGCGTCGCGCAGCTCTGGGGGGATGGCCCGGGGTTTGAAAGTGTCGGCGCGCACGGCGGCCACCAGGAACTGCCCCTCACAGAGCAGCGTTGCATCTTTTTCTCGCCAGACCTGCTGCACGAAACGCAGGCTGGCGCGATTCAATTCAGTTACTTGCGCGGTGACTCGCAGTTCGTCGTCCAGACGGGCCGGCGCGTGATAGCGCGCCTCGCTGGAATGCACCACGAACAACAGGTTTTGCCCGGCCAGTTGATGCTGGGAAAAGCCCAGGTGTCGCAGCCGCTCGGTGCGCGCACGCTCCATGAATTTCAGGTAGTTGACGTAATACACCACGCCACCTGCGTCGGTATCTTCGTAATAGACGCGACAGCGGTGTGCGAACGATTCCAGCTGATTTTGCGCGCGCATACTCTAGTGCTTACTCCTCAGCTTGCCAATCCGCCCCGGCAACTGTTTTTTCATCGATAATGTCGTATTGCCAGCGCGCCATCGGCATGCCAGCGATGAGACCACAAAAAGCCCGGTTTGATCTGTCATTCATCGGCAGAATCAGAAAAGTCAGCGCCCTCGCCCAATCGCCCGGGAATGTTCAGGCCAAAGTGCAGGTAGGCATGCCGGGTGACCACCCGCCCACGCGGAGTGCGCATGATGTAGCCCTGCTGAATCAGGTAGGGTTCGAGCACGTCTTCGATGGTGTGCCGCTCTTCGCTGATCGCTGCCGCCAGGTTGTCGACCCCCACCGGACCACCGTCGAACTTCTCGATCATGGTCAGCAGCAGGCGCCGGTCGGAATGATCGAAGCCGCGCTCGTCGACATCCAGCAGGTTCAACGCCAGATCCGCCACCGCCTTGGTGATCTCGCCCTTGCCGCGCACTTCGGCGTAGTCGCGCACGCGGCGCAGCAGGCGGTTGGCGATGCGTGGCGTGCCACGGGCACGGCGGGCGATTTCAAAGGCGCCCTGGGCATCGATCACCAGGCCAAGGATGCCCGCCGAGCGGCTGACGATGGTGGCCAGGTCTTTGTCGCTGTAGAACTCCAGGCGCTGAACGATGCCGAAGCGGTCGCGCAAGGGGTTGGTGAGCATGCCGGCACGAGTGGTCGCGCCAACCAGGGTGAATGGCGGCAAGTCGAGCTTGATCGAGCGCGCTGCCGGACCTTCGCCGATCATGATGTCGAGCTGGAAGTCTTCCATGGCCGGGTACAGCACTTCCTCGACGATCGGCGACAGCCGGTGGATCTCGTCGATGAACAGCACATCATGTGGCTCAAGATTGGTCAGCATCGCTGCCAGGTCACCCGGACGCTCAAGAATGGGGCCCGAGGTGCTTTTAACCGATACGCCCATTTCCTGGGCGATGATGTTGGCCAGGGTGGTCTTGCCCAGGCCAGGCGGGCCGAAGATCAAGGTATGGTCCAGCGACTCGCTGCGACCGCGCGCGGCCTGGATGAACAGTGCCATCTGCTCGCGCACCACCGGCTGGCCGATGTACTCATCCAGGCTCAGCGGGCGAATCGCGCGGTCCTGGACCTCTTCGCGGTCGCGTCCGGAGGCGGCGATCAGGCGGTCGGTTTCGATCACTTGCTAATCATCCCTTTAAGGCTGCTGCGGATCAGGTCTTCGCTGCTCATGCCCGCCTTGTCCTTGATTGCCGACACTGCCTTGCTCGCTTCCTGAGGCTTGTAACCCAGCGAAACCAGGGCGCTGACCGCATCGGCCTCGGCAGTGGAGGCGCTGCCGACCGGAGCTGGGCCATCGGACACCAGGGTGAACATGGCGGGGGAGGTTTCCCAGGCCTTGAAGCGGTCCTTGAGCTCGACCAGCAGACGCTCGGCGGTCTTCTTGCCGACCCCCGGCACACGCACCAACGCCGAAGCGTCCTGGGCCTGTACGCAGCGGATCAGATCGTTTACTTCAAGACCGGACATCAGCGCCAGCGCAAGCTTGGGGCCGACGCCGTTAAGGCGGATCAACTCACGAAACAGCTCGCGCTCACGGCGTTCGGCGAAGCCATAGAGCAGGTGAGCGTCCTCACGCACCACCAGGTGGGTGTGCAAGGTCACCGGCTCGCCGACCTTGGGCAAGCGGTACAAGGTGGTCATTGGCACTTCAAGCTCATAGCCCAGGCCATTGACGTCGATAATCAGGTGCGGCGGTTGTTTTTCCGCCAGGGTGCCACGCAAACGTCCAATCACGTTCCGATCCTTCCTCTGGGGTGCCGGTCAGCGACCGGTCAACCCTATCAGCAAATGCGCCGGGTGAACGTCTCACCCGGACAAAATGTGTATCAGCGCATGAAGCGGCTACAGACGCAAGCGCCCGCCGCGTCGCCGCGCGGTAGTCAAGCCGTGGGGGATCAGGCTGGAGCGGGTGTGGGCATGGCACAAGGCGATGGCCAGGGCGTCGGAGGCGTCGATCTGCGGTTTTTGCGTCAGCTTGAGCAGGTGCATGACCATCAGCATGACCTGCTCTTTATTCGCCCCACCGGTCCCGGCCACTGCCTGCTTGACCTGGGTTGCGCTGTACTCGGCGATCTCCAGGCCTGCCTCGACCGCCGCGACGATTGCCGCGCCCCGGGCCTGGCCAAGCTTGAGCGCCGAGTCGGGGTTGCGCGCCATGAACACCCGCTCGATGCCCATTGTTACCGGGCCATGCTGCTGGATGATCTCGCTGACACCGCGAAATACGATCTGCAGACGCTCAGGCAACTCGCCGGCACCGGTGCGGATACAGCCCGATGCCACGTACTCGCAACCACGCGCGGTCTGGCGTACCACGCCGAAACCGGTGATGCGCGAGCCGGGGTCGATACCTAAAATCAGAGTCATAACGCCTGCATGGATTGGGCGCGAAAGCGCCACTTGAAGAGTGAAGCGCGGCCTGTGCCGCCCTCATCGCGGGGCAAGCCCGCTCCCACGCTGGCGCGATGTGCAAACGTGGGAGCGGGCTTGCCCCGCGATGAGAGCGGCACAGGCGCCTGAAGCGTTACCTGCGCACTACCTTAACCCAGCTGCTCCATGATCTCGTCAGAGATCTGCGCATTGGAGTAGACGTTCTGCACGTCATCCAGGTCTTCGAGCATGTCGATCAGCTTGAGTACCTTCTGCGCACCATCGAGGTCCAACTCGGCACTGGTGGTCGGCTGCATGACGATCTCGGCGTCGGCGGCCTTGAAGCCGGCTTCTTCCAGGGCGTTACGCACCGCATAGAAGCTGTTGAAGGAGGTAAACACGTCGAACGAACCGTCGTCGTTGCTGACTACGTCATCGGCATCGGCTTCCATGGCCGCTTCCATCAACGCATCCTCATCCACGCTGGCGTCGAAGCTGATCTGCCCCTTGCGCTCGAACAGATAGGCGACCGAGCCGTCAGTGCCGAGATTGCCGCCGCACTTGGTGAAGGCATGGCGCACGGCTGCGGCGGTGCGGTTGCGGTTGTCGGTCATGGCTTCGACCATGATTGCCACGCCACCCGGGCCGTAGCCTTCGTAGCTGAGCTCTTCGACGTTATCGCTTTCGTTGGTGCCCGCCCCGCGCGCAACCGCCCGATCGATGATGTCGCGACTCATGTTGGCGCCAAGCGCCTTGTCCAGGGCCAGGCGCAGACGCGGGTTGGACGCAGGATCTGGACCGCCCTGCTTGGCGGCGACGGTCAGCTCGCGGATCCACTTGGTGAAAACCTTGCCTCTCTTGGCATCCTGGCGCTCTTTGCGGTGCTTGATGTTCGCCCACTTGGAATGACCAGCCATAACGACTCCAAATCCTTGAAACAGAAACAGGTTCCGCCCCGAAGGGCGGAACGCGAAGAAATCTGCGCCGTAGCGCGGGGATGCACCCTTGCAGATGCACCCCGGTCGCGCTTACTCGACCTTGGTCTGCTCGCGCAGACGGATGTGCAGCTCGCGCAGGGCCTTGGCATCGACCAGACCTGGGGCCTGGGTCATGACGCACGCGGCGCTCTGGGTTTTCGGGAACGCGATCACTTCACGGATCGACTGGGCGCCAGTCATCAGCATGACCAGGCGATCCAGACCGAAGGCCAGGCCACCGTGTGGCGGTGCGCCGAACTTCAGGGCGTCGAGCAGGAAGCCGAACTTCTCTTCCTGCTCCGCCGCTTCGATACCCAGCAGGCGGAATACTGCCTGCTGCATCTCTTTGCGGTGGATACGGATCGAACCGCCACCCAGCTCAGTGCCGTTGAGCACCATGTCGTAGGCACGCGACAGCGCGGTGGCCGGGTTGGCCTCCAGCTCTTGCGGCGAGCATTTCGGCGCGGTGAACGGGTGGTGCAGTGCGGTGAAGCTGCCGTCTTCGTTCTCTTCGAACATCGGGAAGTCGACAACCCACATCGGCGCCCACTCGCAGGTGTGCAGGTTGAAGTCGTTGCCGACCTTGATGCGCAGGGCGCCCAGGGCCTCGCTGACGATCTTGAACTTGTCGGCACCGAAGAACACGATGTCGCCGTCAACCGCGCCAACGCGATCGAGGATCACGTTGAGATTGGCCTCAGGGATGTTCTTGACGATCGGCGACTGCAGGCCTTCAACGCCTTTGGCACGCTCGTTGACCTTGATGTACGCCAGGCCCTTGGCACCATAGATGCCGACGAACTTGGTGTATTCGTCGATCTTGCTGCGCGGCATGCTGGCGCCGCCTGGCAGGCGCAGGGCGGTAACCCGGCACTTGGGATCGTTGGCGGGGCCGGCGAAGACCTTGAAGTCGACATCCTTGAGCTGGTCGGCAACGTCAACCAGTTCCAGCGGGTTACGCAGGTCCGGCTTGTCGGAACCATAACGACGCATGGCCTCTTCGAAGGTCATGTGCGGGAACTCACCGAATTCCAGGTCCAGCACTTCCTTGAACAGCTTGCGGATCATGCTCTCGGTCAGGCCCATGATCTCGGACTCGTCGAGGAAGCTGGTCTCGATGTCGATCTGGGTGAATTCCGGCTGGCGGTCGGCACGCAGGTCTTCGTCGCGGAAGCACTTGGCGATCTGGTAGTAGCGATCGAAGCCGGCCACCATCAGCAGCTGCTTGAACAGCTGTGGCGATTGCGGCAGGGCGAAGAAGCTACCGGCGTGGGTACGGCTTGGCACCAGGTAGTCGCGCGCGCCTTCTGGGGTGGCACGGGTCAGGATCGGCGTCTCGACGTCGAGGAAGCCGTTCTCGTCGAGGAAGCGACGGATGCTGCTGGTGATACGCGAACGCAGACGCAGCTTGTCGGCCATTTCTGGGCGACGGAGGTCGATGAAGCGATAGCGCAGGCGGGTTTCTTCGCCCACGTCGGAGTATTCGTTCAGCGGGAACGGCGGAGTCTCGGCTTCGTTGAGCACGGTCAGCTCATAGCCCAGCACTTCGATACCGCCGGACGCCATGTTGGCGTTGACCGCACCTTCAGGACGCTTGCGCACCTTGCCGGTGATCTGCACCACGTACTCGCTGCGCACGCGGTCAGCGGCGGCGAAGGTCTCGGCGCGATCCGGATCGAACACGACCTGGGCCATGCCTTCGCGATCACGGATGTCGAGGAAGATCACCCCGCCGTGGTCGCGGCGACGATGGACCCAGCCGCAAAGGGTGACTTCCTGGCCGTCCAGGCTCTCGTTCAGTTGGCCGCAATAATGGCTGCGCATCATGATGGTGGTTCGCTTCTCGTGATTCGTGTATTCAAGGAGGCCTTGGCCGCCCAAAGGGCTTAGGGCTTGTACGAAAAAAACCAGATCGGTGATTTTTCGTGCAAACCCTTATAGTGCAAGACCCGGACGTTGCAATTCAACTCAGTCGGCCTTGTCGCCGCCGGCCAGATTCTTTTTCGCCCCGGTCTTGAAGTCGGTTTCATACCAACCCGTGCCGCTCAGGCGAAAGCCGGGTACCGACAGCAGCTTTTTCAATGCCGGCGCCTGACAGGCCGGGCAATCGGTCAGCGGCGCGGCGCTGATCTTCTGCAGCGCTTCGAACTGGTGTTCACAGGCTGCACATTGATAGTCATAAAGTGGCATGGGTGTCTCTCGTCAACCACAACGCTGGCTGCCAGGGCAGCAAAAACCGCGATTATATATGGTTAGAGAGTGCTGTGCAGCCCGCCCGGCGATCAATGCGTGGTTGGTGGATCAAGCAGCCAGGCTACACAAATCACCCGGATCAGACCACTGAAGTTCCTCACCCCACCCTGGCGCAAGTGCACCTCGCGGTCCACGTAGGACAATATCGCACTGACCGAGCAACCATTGGCTTCGGCGATTCGTTGCAGAATTCGCCAGTAGACCTGCTCCAGGCGCAAGCAGGTAGCAAAGCCGTTGAGCCGCACCGAGCGCGATACCGGCCGCACCTGGGCCATGTCGAAGTCTGCGCCAAAAGGGTCTATGCACTGCTTGCCCAGACACCCACCCTGGCTAGCATTGCGCTTGCCACGCTGCCCACTGATTTCCATTTCCATTGTTTCCACTCCATCGCCAAAAGAACTGCCCATGCACCAGAGCACGTGGGCATGGCGTCCAATGAAGCGCTGCAACGGAGTTGAAAAGCAGCGGCAAAGCTTTCCTTAAGGAAACAAAAAGCCCGGCAACACGAAGCGCAGCCGGGCCTGGTTCAGCGGATCAGATTGTCATTTACCCTCGAGCAGCACTCGCAGCATCCAAGCGGTTTTTTCATGCACCTGCATGCGCTGGGTCAGAAGGTCTGCGGTCGGCTCGTCACTGACCTTGTCAACCACCGGGAAAATACTGCGCGCGGTACGCGTGACCGCCTCTTGCCCCTCCACCAACTGGCGGATCATCTCATCGGCAGGGGGTACGCCTTCCTCCTCCTTGATCGAGGAATGGCGTGCGTAAAATGCGTAGGAACCAGGGGCTGGGAAGCCCAATGCGCGAATTCGCTCGGCGATGGAGTCCACGGCCAGGGCCAGTTCGTTGTACTGCTCTTCGAACATCAGGTGCAGGGTACGAAACGACGGGCCGGTCACGTTCCAATGAAAGTTATGGGTTTTCAGATACAGCACATAGGTATCCGACAACAGGCGGGATAGCCCATCTACGATGGACTTGCGATCTTCTTCACTGATACCGATATCGATTGCCATGAAGTTCCCCTTTCCATAAGGCTTGATCAGTCAAGCGGGCGATCCACACTGTAACAAGACTTGCTCCAGCGTGCATGTGACCTACGGCAACTCATCAGCTCACCCGCCCCTCGGTTTGAGAAGCCTGCGCCTTTGCTGTTAAATAGGCAGCGTGCCACCCGTGCGGACTGTAAATGCCGGGTGCATAGGCTGGCCAGCCGCGTGACCGCGCTTTCTATCTCCTGCGCACCGCGCTGACAGCTCTTCCTGTGATCGGCCTTATCAATGTGAGCCTAACCAAATGTTCAAGATCGTCCATCTGGTGACGGGCGTTGCAGCTTTGCTGCTGTCGCTCATACCCAGCCTGAAAACCGAAGCGATACCTTTCCTGCAGCAACCGCAGGCCATCTACCTGGCCTTGCTCGGCCTGCTTAACCTGCTTCTGGCACCGGTGGTGCCGTTGTACTACAGAGGCGCGCGCCAACAGCTGCAACACCTGGCCAGCGCCCTGCTGGTGGTCGCGGTGATCCTGCAAACCGTGACCCTGCTGGCACGCCCGGAGCTGGGTGATCTACCCGCCCTGCTCTGCGCTGCCCTGGCCATCGCCCTGCACCTGGGCGCAGGCTTTGCCCGCAGCCCCAAGAAAGCTCGCGCCAGCGCCAGCAGCACGCAAGATGCAGGCAAGCGCGATACCGGCACCGTCAAGTGGTTCAACACGTCCAAGGGGTTTGGTTTTATTTCCCGCGACTCCGGTGACGATATCTTCGTGCACTTTCGCGCCATTCGTGGCGAGGGCCACCGGGTCCTGGTCGAAGGCCAGCGCGTGGAGTTCTCGGTCATGCACCGCGACAAAGGCCTGCAGGCCGAAGATGTGATCGCGGTTTCTCGCCGCTGATCGGGTCTACCTTGCGGGAGCCATGCTCCCGCAAGTCTCGCAGCCTCAATAATGAGGTGGCGGCGCCTCCTCCCCCTCGCTGCCGTACTGCCCGACCATTTCCTCGTAGCGCTTGATCAGCTCGGCCATCTGCAACTGCAGGCGATCAATCACCCGCCCCTGCTCGACCACCACGTCATTGAGCGCCTGGATGGTGTCGTCCTGAAACGCCATGCGGGTTTCCAGGTCGATGATCTGCGATTCCAGCGACATACCTTCAAGCCTCCTTGTAGCTGGCGTTCAACACCGAACGCAGGCGCTGACGGATGTCATCCAACTGCTCCTGACGGTATTCGATCGCAGGCACCTTGCCCCACACCGGCGCCGGCCAGGCGGCATCGTCATGGCGGCGCACGACCACATGCATGTGCAGCTGGCTGACCACGTTACCCAGGGTGGCAACGTTCATCTTGTCAGCCTTGAACGCCGATTTGAGCGCACCGGCCAGGTAGTTGGTTTCCTGCCAGAGCAACTGCTGGTCGGCTTCACTCAGGTCGAACAGCTCACTGATCCCGGCTTGGCGTGGGACCAGAATGAACCACGGGTAGTTGGCATCCTTGCTGAGCAACAACTGGCACAGCGGAAAATTTCCCAGGACTAGAGAATCCTGCTGCAGACGCGAATCCAGGACGAACACGGCAACGCTCCTTCTTTAATAACGCAGCCCGTAGATCACGGGCATTGATGGGCGAAGGATACCCTGCTTCGCGTGCGCCGACATGAAATGCCGCCCACAGGGGCGCTGGAGCACAGTTTTGGTTCACGCCACACGATTGCGAGCCCCAAGCCGGTAACACAGCGCTACTTTTCGCACCAAAATGAAGCCAAAAAATTCAGCAAACAGGACTCATTCACACTAAAACTACTCAGCGTGAACAGTTTGCGGTAACACATTGAGTTAGTTAGCAACCTTACAGTTTCACTTCGCCAGTATTACTGGCACACCATCAGACAGTCACGCCCCCGTGTTTCCGGCAGTTCTCCCCCGCCACCACGGGTGAATGTGAAAATTTCATCAAGGCCGTGTGAAATTGAGCACGCTTGTTGCATTCCCTTTGGGCCATGTCGGCACGACACCTGCATTGGGCGGGTGGACGCGACAAATAACAACAGCGGCATTGGAAAACCAGGGAGTTTCAAAGCTTGAGTGTGTTCTTTACACATTCGTGACGGCGATTGAAGCAACGCTGGGGTGGACGTCCCTGATTCGGGACGTGATTTGCGACAAGGAATTAACCAAAAGCGACCCGTTATAAAGTTTCTGAAAAGTTGCTTTTTACATATCGCCAAGATCAGTCAGCGTGATATACATTTTCGCCGACATAACAAGAAAGAGCTGCCCCATATAACTAAAACTCTTGGGCGCAGCGGTACTCTTCCTAAAAACCAAAGGAGCAAATCACGATGCGCGTGATGAAGTGGAGCATGATCGCCCTGGCCGTTGCGGCAGGGACCTCGCAGATGGCCATCGCCTCTTCGCAAGATGAATCCAAAGGCTTTGTCGAAGACAGCCAACTGGGTGTAAAACTGCGTAACCTGTACTTCAGCCGTGACTTCCGTAACGATGACCGTGACGCGAATGGCAACCGTCAAAGCCGCTCCGCCGAGTGGGGTCAAGGCTTCATCGGCACCTTCGAATCGGGCTTCACCCAAGGTACTGTCGGCGTAGGGGTCGATGCTATCGGACTGCTGGGCATCAAACTGGATGGCGGCCGCGGCACTTCCGGCACTGGCCTGTTCCCAACCGGTTCCGATGGTCGTTCGCAAGACGACTACTCCGAAGCCCACGGCGCCGTCAAACTGCGCATCTCCGATACCACTCTCAAGTACGGCGGCCAGTTCACTGCAATGCCGGTCTTCGCCACTGACGATAGCCGTCTGCTGCCAGAAGTTGCCGAAGGCTTCTTGCTGACCAGCAAGGAAATCGAAGGACTTGAACTGAACGCTGGTCACTTCACCCGCCTCAACGCCCAAGCCCAAACCTACAAGGACAGCATCCTTGGCAAGAACCGCAGGACTGGGGTCAAGAACCCTGGCCTGACCGAGGCTAATGTGTTCGGCGGTACCTATGCCGTCACTGACAGCCTGAGCACCAGCCTGTATTACTCGCGCGTGGAAGACCACTTCCGCAAGTGGTACGGCAACATCAACTGGGCGCTGCCGATCAGCGACAATCAGGGCCTGGTGTTCGACTTCAACATCTATGACACCAAGTCGATCGGTGACAACCGTACCGGTGCAGCTGTAGCCAAGGCCGACGGCAGCAACGAACTTGACAACATCGCAGCGAGCCTGTCGGCGGCCTACAACATCGGCGCCCACACCTTCACCCTGGCCTACCAGAAAGTCAGCGGCGACGGTGATTATGCCTACGGCATCGACGGCGGCGGCACCGTGTTCCTGGCCAACTCCATCGCGCGCTCCGACTTCAACGCCGAAGACGAGAAATCCTGGCAGGCTCGCTACGACCTGAACTTCGCCGAGTTCGGCATCCCTGGCCTGACCTTCATGACTCGCTACGCCCGTGGTACCGGTGCAACCACCGAGACCACCAACAACGGCAAGGAATGGGAACGCGACATCGACGTGAAATACGTCCTGCAGGAAGGCCCTGCCAAGGACCTGAGCTTCCGCGTCCGTCAAGCCACCTACCGCTCCAGCGATGGCGTCTACTACGGTTCGAGCTCGATCGACGAACTGCGCCTGATCGTCGAGTACCCGCTGAGCATCCTGTAAGCCTGTCTTGCAGTGCCCCGCACTTGAAAAAGCCCGGCGATCACGCCGGGCTTTTTCTTGGCTGACAAGCGCCCCGCTCTGGGGCATCCTGTACGCTTTCGTTTCGCCCCCGTAGAATGCGGGGTCATTTCAACGTCTTAGGCAATCGACACGGCTCCCCATGCGCACCAGTCAATATTTGCTCGCCACCCAGAAAGAAACCCCTGCAGATGCAGTGGTCATCAGCCACCAGCTCATGCTGCGTGCCGGCATGATCCGCAAGCTGGCCTCCGGCCTGTACACCTGGCTGCCGATGGGCCTGCGAGTAATGCGCAAGGTCGAAGCCGTGGTGCGCGAAGAAATGAACGCTGCTGGCGCCCTGGAAGTACTGATGCCGAGCATCCAGCCTGCCGAACTGTGGCAGGAATCCGGCCGCTGGGAGCAATACGGCCCTGAGCTGCTGCGCCTCAAGGACCGTCACGGCCGTGAGTTCTGCGTCGGCCCGACCCACGAAGAGGTCATCACTGACCTGGCCCGCAACGAGCTGTCCAGCTATAAACAGCTGCCGCTGAACATGTACCAGATCCAGACCAAGTTCCGTGACGAAATCCGTCCACGCTTTGGACTGATGCGCGGCCGCGAGTTCATCATGAAGGACGCCTACTCGTTCCATGCCGACCAGGCTTCCCTGCAGGAAACCTACGACCGCATGCACCAGGCGTACTGCAACATCTTCACCCGCCTGGGCCTGGATTTCCGTCCGGTGCAGGCCGACACCGGCTCCATCGGTGGCAGCTACTCGCACGAATTCCACGTTCTGGCCTCCTCCGGCGAAGACGACGTGATCTTCAGCGACACCTCCGACTACGCCGCCAACATCGAGAAGGCCGAGGCCATCCCGCGTGAAACCGTGCGTCCAGCCCCTACCGAGGAGCTGCGCCTGGTCGACACCCCGGACGCCAAGACCATCGCCCAGCTGGTCGAGAACTACAACCTGGCGATCGAGAAGACCGTCAAGACCCTGATCGTGCGCGGCGCCGAAGAAGGCAAGCTGATCGCCCTGGTGGTACGTGGCGACCACGAGCTCAACGAAATCAAGGCCGCCAAGCTTGAGCAGGTCGCAGATCCGCTGGTCATGGCTACCGACGCCGAACTGCGTGACGCCATTGGCGCTGGCGCAGGCTCGCTGGGCCCGCTGAACCTGCCGCTGGAATGCATCATCGACCGTTCGGTCGCCCTGATGAGCGACTTTGGCATCGGCGCCAACATCGACGACAAGCACTACTTCGGCGTCAACTGGGAACGTGACCTGCCCGTTCCACAAGTGGCCGACCTGCGCAACGTGGTTGCGGGCGACCCAAGCCCAGATGGCCAGGGCACCCTGGTGATCAAGCGCGGCATCGAAGTGGGCCACATCTTCCAGCTCGGCACCAAGTACAGCGAGGCGCTCAAGTGCCAGGTACTGGGTGAAAACGGCAAGCCAGTCGTGCTCTCGATGGGCTGCTACGGCATTGGCGTGTCGCGCGTGGTCGCTGCTGCCATCGAGCAGAACTTCGATGATAAAGGCATCATCTGGAGCGACACCTTGGCGCCCTTCCAGATTGCCCTGGTACCGCTGCGCTACGAGACCGAGCAGGTTCGCGAGGCAACCGACAAGCTGTACGCCGAACTGACCGCTGCAGGTTTCGAAGTACTGCTGGACGACCGTGACAAGAAGACCAGCCCGGGCATCAAGTTCGCCGACATGGAATTGATCGGCATTCCACACCGGATCGTGGTCAGCGACCGCGGCCTGGCCGAGGGCAACCTGGAGTACAAGCACCGCACTGAGCAGGAAGCCCAGCCTCTGCCGCTCAATGACGTGCTGACCTTCCTGCAAGCCCGCATCCGTCGCTGATAGCCCAATGCGCGAGTGATCATGTACAAGCGAAGTACCATTACCCTGGGGGGCGCCGCACTGTGCGGCGCCCTGTTCGTCAGCGGCTGCGCCAACCAGATGTCCCAGCGCAGCGAGCATGAGGAACGCGTCGAGCGCAAGCTGCTCGAACACAGTCTGCAGATCGACGTCGGCGAGCCCAAGGTGATGGAGCTGCCCCAGCGACGAGTACGCGTCCACGAGCAGCAGCGCTTCGAAGTCACCGAGTTCGAAGTGACCCGCCGTTACGACCGCTATACCCCCTACCAGCCTTGGCGGGAGATCTACGAGATCCCGCTGGGTGCGGTGGCGGTAGTTGCAGGTGTAGGCGCCAACGTGGTCAATGTGTTCGCCCTGGGCAATCTGCCGGACAGCGTCACCCATGACTGGCTGAGCTACGGCGTGGCCGGGCTCAACCCGTTCATGAACGTGCAGTCCAATGGCCGCGCGCAGCAGAACCTGGCGGGTATCAGCGAGGTGGAGAAAGCCAAGCGCGAAGAGTCCACCAGCCTGCCCTGGAGCGAACGCCTGGTCGAGGTCAAGGCTGGCAAAGCCAGCCATGAGCTGACGACCGACCGCAACGGCGTACTGCGCCTGAACCTGTTGGATACGCCATTCTCCGAGCAGAATCTCAGCCGCGTCGGCACCTTGCACTTGCAAGTGGTCGATGAGGACAACGGGATTCGCGGCGACGCCAGCCTGCTGGTCAGCGGCAATCTGCGCAGCAAGCTGCTGGAGGCCCACCACCTGATCTTCGATGACCTTGAGGACGATGAAGTCGGCCAATGGGTGCACCGGGTCAAGCGTCTGTCTGAGCTGGGCCTGGAAGAGGAAGCCAGTGAACTGGAGCAAAGCCTGATCGAGCTGACGCGCAACGATCCGGAGCTGCAGCAGGAGTTTTTACAGGCGCTGACCAAGCAGACCGGCCGGCTTGTGGCGGACCCTGGGGTCCAGTAAAGATCCAAAATCCTGGGGCCGCTTTGCGGCCCCAGTGCTGCTGATTTCAACAGCCAGGGAAGAGCTCCAACTGCTCATGCGCCCCACGCAAATCCCTTAACCGCACCCCCACCCCCAGCAATCTCACCGGCTTGCCACCGCGAGCGAATGCTTGGCTGAGCAACTGCCGATAACTTTCCAGATCGCGCCCCGCCCCGGCCTGCTCTAGGGTCGTCTGGCTGAAATCGTGAAACTTGACCTTCACGAAGGGTTTGTCCGCCTTGTAGCTACTGTCCATGCGCGCAACCCGCTCATTGAGACTGTCCAGCAGCGCCGGCAGCTTCTCCAGGCAAGTGTTCAAGTCCGGAAGATCGGTATCGTAGGTGTTCTCGACGCTGACCGACTGCCGGCGGCTGTCGTTGTGCACCACGCGCTCATCTATGCCCCGCGCCAGCCCCCACAACCGCTCGCCAAAACTGCCGAACTCGCGCACCAGGGCCAGCTTTGACCAGTCGCGCATGTCCATGCAGGTATCGATGCCCAACCGCGTCAGCTTATCGGCAGTGACCTTGCCCACCCCATGCAACCGCGCAACCGGCAAAGCCGCCACAAAAGCCTCGACTTCACCCGGGGTGATGACAAACAGGCCATTGGGTTTGCGCCAGTCACTGGCAATCTTGGCCAGAAACTTGTTCGGCGCAACGCCCGCCGAGACGGTGATGTGCAAGGTCTTGGCCACCCGTCGACGAATATCTTCGGCGATCCGCGTGGCACTGCCGGCAAACCATTGGCTATCACTGACATCCAGATAGGCCTCATCCAGCGACAGCGGCTCGATCAGCTCAGTGTAATCGCGGAAAATCGCATGAATTTCGCGTGAGGCCTCGCGGTAGGCCTCAAAGCGCGGCTTGACGATCAGCAGATCCGGGCACAGCTTGAGCGCATGACGCGACGACATGGCAGAGCGCACGCCATAGGCCCGCGCCTCGTAGTTGCAAGTGGCGATCACCCCGCGACGATCTGCCGAGCCACCCACCGCCATTGGCCGACCGGCCAGAGTAGGGTCGTCACGCATCTCGATGGCTGCGTAAAAGCAGTCGCAGTCGATGTGGATGATCTTGCGCAGAGACATGGATGACCGTTAGCACTGTAAATTCATACAGATATTACCGTAAGCGCCCCTCAGTGAAATAGTCACGCCATGACACTCTCGACAATCGGCCTGCAAGCCCCGCCGTTACTGCCCCGCAGGGCAAATCGAGGCGCTAACAGATTGAACGGAAAAGAAATTTCCCCAGAAATAGCTTGACTCTACGGCGCAAAACCGTAGAATTCATCTCAACAGGCGCGGGATGGAGCAGCCTGGTAGCTCGTCGGGCTCATAACCCGAAGGTCGTCGGTTCAAATCCGGCTCCCGCAACCAGATTCAGAAAAAGGCCACTGTCTAGACAGTGGCCTTTTTCATTGTCTGCAAAAAACTCAACCTGAAATAAATCTAGAGAAATCAAAGGTTAACGTTTGACTCTGCGGCAGATGTCCGTATAGTGCACCCCACTGACGCGGGATGGAGCAGCTTGGTAGCTCGTCGGGCTCATAACCCGAAGGTCGTTGGTTCAAATCCAGCTCCCGCAACCAGATTCAAGAAAAGGCCACTGTTGATACAGTGGCCTTTTTTATTGACTACGAAATGGCCTGACAGAAATTTACCGCAAATCAAAGATTAACCTTGACGCCGCGGTGGATATCCGTAGAATGCGCCCCACTGACGCGGGATGGAGCAGCCTGGTAGCTCGTCGGGCTCATAACCCGAAGGTCGTCGGTTCAAATCCGGCTCCCGCAACCATATTCGTCAGAACAAACCCCGCCTGCTTTCAGCAGTGCGGGGTTTGTTGTTTTCAGGGTTTGTATCCCTGACGGTCAAGCCCCTCCTCCGCCCCTCCCCTCTGGCAGGCACCCCGCCTGGATGAACTATCTTTAACCGTGCCAAACGGCTAAAAGCGACTCCGTCAGGAGTAACATCTGGATACGTTTTCCAAAGGGACTCCCACTTGGCCGCACCTTCCCCCTACCTCGCGCTGTCCGCCCGGGGTACTGCATGACCGCCCACAACTGCGAACCTCAAACGCCTCTGGCTGCGGCGCTGCCGGTTGCTGCCCAACGCCTGCCCTGGGTTGAACGGCTGAGCCGCTACCGCCAGCCGATTGGCCTGGCATTGACCCTGCTGTTGTTCGGCATGGCCTTGGTCGCTTGTCGCCATCTGCTCAGCGAGCTGGACATCTACGCGCTGCATGACGCCATGCTCAGCGTGCCTAGCCAATCGCTGTTCGGCGCCCTGCTGGCAACTGTTCTGGGCTTCGTCATTCTGCTCGGCTACGAATGGTCGGCCAGCCGCTATGCCGGCGTGCACTTGCCTGCCCGCACCCTGGTGCTGGGTGGTTTCAGCGCATTCGCCATCGGCAATGCGATTGGTCTGTCGATGCTTTCCGGGGGGTCGGTGCGCTATCGTCTGTATGCCCGCCAAGGCCTGGGAGCTGCTGAAGTTGCGCGGATTACGGTGTTCGCCAGCCTTTCGCTGGGCTGTGCACTGCCACCGTTGGCCGCATTGGCGACGTTGAGCAATCTACCCGCAGCCTCCAATGCCCTGCGCATGCCGGTAGGTTGGCTGGCCGGCATTGCAATCGCCGTGCTGGCCCTGACCGCCTTGCTGGTGGTTGGCCTGTATCGCCGCCGCCTGGCCGAGCAACCCTTGCGCGATAGCCTGCTGGTGCAGCTCGGCCGACGCACCTTGCGCCTGCCTAGTGGTCGCCTTGCGGCACTGCAATTGTTGATCACCGCGCTAGATGTCGCCGCCGCGGCCACGGTGTTGTACCTGCTGTTGCCCGAGGCACCGCCCTTCGCCGCTTTTGTGCTGGTCTACCTGCTGGCCTTGGCCGCTGGGGTACTCAGCCATGTGCCGGGGGGTGTCGGTGTGTTCGAGGCCATCCTGCTGGCGGCCTTCGCCGATCAACTGGGAGCTGCGCCACTGGCTGCTGCCCTGCTGCTGTATCGCTTGATCTATGTAGTGCTACCGCTGCTGGTGGCCTGCGTGCTGCTGCTGGCCAACGAGGCGCGACGATTGCTACTGGCCCAGCAGGCGATCAAGGCCGCCTCAGGGCTGGCCGCGCCGGTATTGGCCATCCTGGTGTTCCTGTCTGGCGTGGTGCTGCTGTTCTCAGGGGCCACTCCAGAGATCGACACACGCCTGGAACACATGGGGTTCCTGGTGCCGCACCGGCTGATCGATGCCTCGCACTTTGGCGCCAGCCTGATTGGCGTACTGTGCCTGCTGCTGGCACAAGGACTGCGCCGGCGCCTGTCCGCTGCCTGGCTGCTGACTACGATTCTGCTGCTGGTCGGCGCGCTGCTGTCGCTGCTCAAGGGCTTTGACTGGGAAGAAGCCTGCGTGCTGACCTTTACCGCAGCGCTGCTGGCGTTGTTCCGGCGCTCGTTCTATCGACCCAGCCGCTTGCTGGAGCTGCCTTTCTCGCCGGTCTACCTGGTTGCCAGCGCCTGCGTCGTGGGCGCTTCGGTATGGCTGCTGCTGTTTGCCTATCAAGATGTTCCCTACAGCCATCAGTTATGGTGGCAATTCACCCTGGACGCCGACGCCCCACGCGGCCTGCGCGCAGCCATGGGCAGCGCGGTGCTGCTGGTGTTCGTGGTCCTGACCTGGCTGCTGCGCACTGCCAGGCCGGTGATCCACCTACCCAATGAACACGAGCTACAGCGCGCCAAGCAGATCCTGCTGAGCTCCGATCAGCCCGACGGTGGCCTGGCCCTGACCGGCGACAAGGCGCTGTTGTTCCACCCCAACGACAACGCTTTCATCATGTATGCCCGTCGTGGGCGCAGCCTGGTGGCCCTGTACGACCCGATCGGCCCGGCCCAGGAGCGCGCCGAGATGATCTGGCAGTTCCGCGACCTGTGCGACCTGCACCACGCCCGCCCGGTATTCTACCAGGTGCGCGCAGAGAACCTGCCGTTCTACATGGACATCGGTTTGACCGCCCTCAAGCTTGGCGAAGAAGCGCGGGTCGACCTGCGCCGCTTCGACCTGGAGGCCAAGGGCAAGGAGATGAAAGACCTGCGCTACACCTGGAACCGCGGCGGCCGTGATGGCTTGAGCCTTGAGGTACACGAACCCGGCCAAGCGCCACTTGAAGCACTCAAGCAGATCTCCGACGCCTGGCTGCAAGGCAAGAACGTACGCGAGAAAGGCTTCTCGCTCGGGCGCTTCAGCCCCGACTATCTGCAGCACTTTCGGATCGCCCTGATTCGCTTCCAGGGCCGCCCGGTAGCGTTTGCCAACCTGCTGGAAACGCAGAGCAACGAGCTGGCCAGCCTCGATCTGATGCGGGCGCACCCGGAGGCGCCGAAGCTGACCATGGAGTTCATGATGATCGGCCTGATCCTGCATTACAAAAGCCATGACTACGGGCGCTTCAGCCTCGGCATGGTGCCGCTTTCCGGTCTGCAGCCACGGCGTGGCGCCCCCTTGACCCAACGCCTGGGTTCGATGGTGTTCCAGCGCGGCGAGCAGCTTTACAACTTCCAGGGCCTGCGGCGCTTCAAGGACAAGTTCCAGCCGGACTGGGAACCTCGTTACATGGCTGTGCCAGCCGGGCTCGACCCGCTGGTGGCGCTGGCCGACACTGCCGCCCTGATCGCGGGCGGCCTGACTGGATTGGTGAAACGTTGATGATCCGACGCTATTGGCAGTATGTATTGATTGCCTTGCTGGTGGCCCTGGCGGCTGCGGCAGTAGGGTTCTGGCTATGGACCCGCCCAGCGCCGGAGGCGCACATTGAGCACCTGGCGCTGACCGATGGCAGCAGCCTGGTTCGTGCCACCCCAGGTGTGCACGCCAAGGCCCGCGTGGCCATCGGCGTACCTGAGGATCAGGCACTGAGCGATAAACAGTTGCTCGACCTGAGCCAAGCCGGTGAGGCGCAACTGGTGCAAGTGATCCTGCCACCCAATGACTGCGCCAAGCAGCAACAGGCCCTGGACCAGGCCATCAGCCATTTGTCCGCTGCGCCCACCCTGGTGGCAGGCATCGGCCC
>NZ_JBICKL010000088.1:0-50236 GCF_043104195.1 Pseudomonas sp. xss_2 | reverse complement strand
GCACAACCAGTGCTGTAGACGATGGATCAGGCGGGCACCGCCTCGCGCTCCATCATCGCTACGCGGTACTGCGCCAGCTCTTCGATGGTCAGCATTGGCATGTTGTACTGGCGGGCATACACCGCCACCTGCTCACCGCGGGCCATGGTGCCGTCGGGGTTCATCAGCTCGCACAGCACGCCGGCCGGACGCAGCCCAGCCAGGCGCGCCAGGTCCACGGTACCTTCGGTGTGACCACGGCGAGTCAGTACGCCACCGTTGCGCGCACGCAGCGGGAACACGTGGCCAGGGCTGACGATCTGGCGCTGTTCGGCAGTCGAGCGCAGCGCAGCTTCGATAGTGGTGATGCGGTCCTGGGCAGAAACGCCGGTGGTGATGCCTTCGGCCGCTTCGATGGTAACGGTGAAGCCGGTGCCATGGCGGGCCTGGTTGTTCTGCACCATCGGCGCCAGTTGCAGGGCGTCGACGGTGGCTTCATCCAGGCACAGGCAAACGATGCCGCTGCAATCGCGGATCATCATGGCCATGGTCTGCATCGAGATGTTTTCGGCGGCGGCAATGATATCCGCTTCGTCCTCGCGATCGTTGTCGTCGAGCAACAGCACCGGTCGGCCAGCCTGGAAAGCGGCAATGGCAGCCGCGACATTGGGGAATTGCTTTTGCAGCATGGGGGACATGAAACGCTCCTCGTGAATAATCGATGAACGTCTCGGGGCGAACAAAACGCGCGCGCAGCAGCACCTTTTTGGCTGCTACCAAACGCCTTCTTTCATCCGGACTATGACCGTCGGCCCTGGAATCTCACCAGATCTGCTGTCCCCCGACAGGGTCGGGGCGCTCGCGGGCTCATCTTTCGATTTACCGCCGGTGGGGACTTTCACCCCGCCCTGAAGACCGGCCAAGCATACAGCACTGTGCCACCTGGTTGGCAAGCCGCCGGCCTACGACCTTCGGCGGTATCATGGGTGAAAGCTTTTTGTGGAAACGACACCATGGACATTCTCCAAGTCGCCGGCGGCAAGCCGATCAAACTGTGGACCGACGGCGTGCCGGTAGAGGAGGAAGCCCGCCAGCAGTTGCTCAACACCGCGCGCATGCCGTTCATCTTCAAGCACCTGGCGGTGATGCCGGACGTGCACCTGGGCAAGGGTTCGACCATTGGCAGTGTGATCCCCACAGTGGGGGCGATCATCCCTGCGGCAGTGGGCGTGGATATCGGTTGCGGCATGATCGCCGCACGTACCTCGCTGCATGCGCGCGACCTGCCGGACAACCTGCATGGCCTGCGCAGCGCCATCGAACAGGCCGTACCTCACGGCAAGACTTTCGGCCGGCGGGATCAGGGCGCCTGGGACACTGTGCCCAACCAGGCCGAGCGCGTGTGGAGTGGCCTGGCCGCGCGTTTCAAGGCCATCACCGACAAGTACCCACGGCTGGAGAAAACCAACAACCGCCATCACCTGGGCACGCTCGGCGGTGGTAATCATTTCATCGAAGTCTGCCTGGATGAAGCCGACCGGGTCTGGTTCATGCTGCACAGCGGCTCACGCGGGGTCGGCAATGCGATCGGCAACCTGTTCATCGAGCTGGCCCAGGCCGACATGCGTCAGCACCTGGCCAACCTGCCCGACAAGGACCTGGCCTATTTCGAAGAGGGCAGCCGGCATTTTGCCGATTATGTCGAGGCGGTGCAGTGGGCTCAGGATTTTGCCCGACACAACCGCGAACTGATGATGCTGGCGGTGGTTGGCGCCACGCGCAAGGTATTGGGTAAGCGCTTCGAGGCCAGCCTGGAGGCGGTCAACTGTCACCACAACTACGTGCAACGCGAACAGCATTTTGGTCGCGAAGTGCTGGTGACCCGCAAGGGCGCGGTGTCGGCGCGCCAGGGCGAGCTGGGCATCATTCCAGGCTCGATGGGCGCCAAGAGCTTTATCGTGCGTGGGCTGGGTAATGAGCAGTCGTTCTGCTCATGCAGCCACGGTGCCGGGCGAGTGATGAGCCGAACCAAGGCCAAGAGCCGTTTCACTGTCGAGGATCAGCGCCGCGCCACGGCCCATGTCGAGTGCCGCAAGGACAAGCAAGTGATCGACGAGATTCCCATGGCCTACAAGGACATCGATGCTGTCATGCTGGCCCAGCGTGAGCTGGTGGAGGTTGTGCATACTTTGCGCCAGGTAGTTTGCGTCAAGGGTTGAGCGGCTTAACTATCTACCTCGTCGGTTTTGTTCCCTGCTCTACCTTGGTGCTCTGCCCAATTCGGGGCTGACCATCAAGAGACGATTATGAGTACCCAGTACCCCTTCAGCACTGCCGATGTGCAAAATGCTTTCGAGCAGCTCCAAGACAGCTTGTTCGACAAGACCCGTGAGATCGATGCGGGCGATAGCTTGCCCAGCCCGAAGATCCTCATCCTCGCCGGCGCCCAGGGCTCGGGTAAGACCTACCTGCTGGAAAACACCCTGTTACCCAGTGGGCGCTACGAAAACTACGTGCGCTTGTACCTACCTTCCTTCCGCGAACTGCACCCCTCCTACCAGGCGATGAAGCCCAACGGCGTGCTGCATGTCTATGAGCACACCGAGGATTTTATCTGGCGCTTGGGCGAAATGATCTGTACCTACGCCCTGGAGAACAAGTACAACATCATCATGGAAACGGCCCTGGATAACCCAGCTTTCGCTGAGTTTCCCCCCGCAGCGGCGAATCTTGGCTACCAGTTCGAAGTGCATGTGATCGCTTGCCAGAAGGAGCTCAGTCATTGGGCCTCGCTCGACCGGGTGGTTAAAAGCGTGGCTAAAGGCGAGCTGGAGCGGGTGGTGACCTTGACCCAGATCGAGGAAGCACAGGCCAACGCGCGAAAGATTCTCGATGCGTTCGAAAATGCCTGCACACAGAAGGTTGGATCGCAAATTGTCCTGTATCTGCGCGGTATGGAGACCGATATGGAAAGTCGCCCAGTCTGCTACAGCACGTGCAATGTCATCGGCGAACTAGCCCCGCAGCAGAACTACTTAGGGCAAGCGTTTGTTTATCTAGCGCATTTGAGCTTCAAGATCAGTCGCAACGCCAGGGAGAGCTTTCCTTGCTCATACATTCAATACTCGCAAGTTGTGCATGCCGGATTGATGGGCATGGAAGTGCGCCAAAAAATGGCAGCGGCCTGTTGTAAAACCTTGGGCAAGGCACAGATTACTGACATGCCGACCGCTGTGTTCCGTGAGTTGTGCCTGTATGTCCTCAGATATGTAAACCCTTGAGCCCCATGGCAGGCCGTGTTGACGGGCTGTGCTGAGATTACTTGGCCATCGTCTCGATCACTCGCCGCAGGGACGCCGGCAACATCGGCCCATGCCCCAACCCGTCGAAGCGTTCGAAGCGCACCTGTAGCCCCTGCACCTTCGCCAGGTCAGCGACTAGTTCGCGTGCGGGACGCTCGACATCACCCTTGACCGCTGCGCGCGGGTTGGATGGCTCGTCACCGCCGCGCATCAGCAGCAGGTTCGGTCGGGCGTCACCCAGGCGTTGTTGCAAACCCTGCGCCTCATTGACGACGGCGCCATCATGCCACCACAGCGAGGGGCTGGCGGCAGCGTAGGTGCTGAACTCGCCAGGGCGGGTGAACAGTGCATGGAGTACCGCCAGGCCGCCGTAAGAGTGCCCCCACAGGGTCTGCCGACTGGCGTCGATGGGGGCCACCTCGGCCACCATCGGCCGCATGCGCTGGCTAAGCAGATCGAAGAACTGTTGCACGCCACCGCTGGGCTGTCCGCTCAGCGGATCGAGCTGCTCGCGCTGGCCCGGCAGGGCAGGGGTGTAGTCGTAGGTGCGGGCGCTGCGCTCGATGCGTTGCGCGGTTTGATAGCCCACCGCAACCAGCAGTGGTGCCTGGCCCTTGGCGAGTTGATCGAGCAGGGCTGGGTCGAGCGCGCCGAGGGCGGCGTTGCCATCGAGCATCCACAGCACCGGATAGCCTGTGGCAGGGGCCGGTCGCCGGGGCGTGCCGATCCATAGCTGGTAGTGGCGCTTGCCGTCGGCCGAATCCAGTGTGAGGGTGGTGAAGCGGTAGGCCAGGTCCTGACGTTGCAGCAGGCGGGTGTCCATTTTCTGCTCCGGCATGGGTCGTGCCAGGGCGGGGGCGCTGGTTATCACGAGGGCCAATGCCAGGGTGAAGGTGGTCAGTTTCATCAGGCGATCTCGTTATGGCTTGCTCCGCGCGTCATCTGCTGTGACGAGTCTTCAGAAGACTTCGCTATACAAGCATCGTCCAGCCGGTTGGGTCAGCAGGGGAGGCTTGGTAGGTGGGGTCGACCAGAGCCGGCACTGGATTTGTCCTAACGCAGGAAATTTTGGCGGATTGCTCAAGGTTGCTATTTTTACCTTGGCATCGGCGATGGCCACACACTGCGGCGCGTAAGTCTCGATGTCTTTTAGGGACGTGCGCGCATAGCGGCCAGGGCACAACGATCCTTGTGTCACGTGGTGTGTCAGTGCCAACTCAAATTTTACGCATTAAAAAGCCGGCTTGTGGCCGGCGTTTTTTGTAGTAAATACCGCTATTTTACTGGTGTTCTCGGAGTGTATCTGTTTTGTCCCCACATTTGTCCCCCCATATCGCTTTGGCGTGCCTCCGGTCGAGCACTCCATGCTGTACACTTAAACAGTAGTGCTGATGCTTGCACTGCTGGGGAGAGACACGCTTGCCGACATTCAGCGCACTGGCTTCATCCGGTTCGCATTGAGGGTGATGCGCGTGAGTGACTGACACCCCAGCAATTATTGGCTATCACTTTATCACGCAATGTAGTGCGATAGCGGTCCGAAGGGGTGCTGAATCCTGTACACTCTCGGCCGGCAAAAAAGGGGGGATTATGACTCATAAGGCACAGGCAAAACAGGCACGGCAGGCAGACGACATCGCTGCGGAAACCCCGAGCCAGGTAGTCGCTTCCGCGCGAGTCATGGCCCGAGCTTTGGCCATCACCTTCCCAGTCGATCAGCAACTGGCCTTAGCGCGTGCATTCGGTGTTCGCTTGATTGAGGCTTGGTGGCGTGGTTTGACGAATGTCGACATCGTTCCCCAGGAGCTGCGCGCCCCACTCCAGCCGTTTGCTACGGAACAACTGCCTGAGGCGGCCGCAGCATTGGCGGAAACCATCGGTCGCACCGCCGCGTATTTCGATGCCGAGACCGCCGCCTACCAGATCGGACTGACTTACACCGGGATGCTTCCAGCAGAGCATCGTGGACAGTACGGCATTTTCTACACCCCGCCCGCGCTTACCGCCCGACTAATCGACCAAGTAACGCTCGCAAATGTCGATTGGGCGAAGTGCCGCGTGCTCGATCCAGCCTGCGGCGGCGGTGCCTTTCTGGCCCCTATCGCCCAACGAATTATGGATGAGCTGAAAGATTGCAGTCCAAAGCTTCTCATGCAGAGCATCGGTAATAGGCTGCGTGGTTACGAGATTGATCCTTTTGGGGCTTGGCTTAGTCAAGTTACCCTAGATGCCGTAGTTCTGCCGATCAGCCGGCTGGCCGGACGTAAACTGCCCATCATGGTCACCGTCTGCGATTCGCTGCGTCGCAGCCCACCAAAAGACCGATTCGACCTAGTTATAGGCAATCCGCCATATGGCCGGGCCAAGCTTGATGCTGAGACCCGCGAGCGCTACAAACGCTCACTGTACGGACATGCCAATTTATATGGTCTGTTCACCGACTTGGCGCTGCGCCACACTAAACTGGGTGGTGTGATTGCTTATGTCACACCGACCTCATTCTTGGCCGGGGTCTATTTCAAAAACTTACGGGCTTTACTGGGGCGTTCAGCTCCGCCACTGTCCATTGATTTTGTAACCGCCCGCAAGGGTGTTTTTGATGACGTACTGCAAGAAACTGCCCTGGCTACCTATCGTCGCGGCGCAGACGCTGCCCCGATAGTGGTCTCTGAGATTGCTCCTGCTCTGGGCGGTCTGGAGGTCCAGCAGACGGGCGAAATCACGTTACCTGCGGACCCTTCTCTTCCTTGGTTGTTGCCGCGCACGATTGAGCAAAGTGCCCTCGTCGAACGCCTGACGCACATGCCCCACCGCCTGGCTGATTGGGGTTATGGCGTGAGTACCGGGCCATTAGTGTGGAATCGCTTCAAGAGCCAACTCGCGAATCGCCCGAGTAGTAAGCGGCTGCCGTTGATATGGGCAGAGGCGATCACGGCGGATGGTCGTTTCGTATTCCGCGCGGACAAGAAAAATCACACCCTGTACTTCGAACTGAAGGCCGGGGACAACTGGCTGGTCACCACCAAACCCTGCGTTCTGTTGCAACGGACTACTGCTAAGGAGCAAAGCCGTCGCCTGATCGCGACTGCTCTGCCAGCAGAGTTCCTAGAGGAGCATGGCGGTGTCGTCGTCGAGAACCATATCAACATGATTCGGCCGATTACCGAGGCTCCTCAGGTCAGCGCCGAGGTGTTGGGGGCATTTATCAATAGCGCGGCTGCAGATCGCGCGTTTCGCTGTGTAAGCGGATCGGTAGCGGTTTCTGCCTATGAACTGGAGTCGCTGCCGCTGCCAGCGCCTGAGGACCTCGGGTTGTTGACCCGGCTGCTCGATGCTGGCGCAGACCGTGAGGCCATTGAGGCTGCATGCAGCCGATTGTTTGAAGGGGATATGTGAGTGCTGCCACCGTATGTACCAAGGGATCTGGTCGCTGAAAGGCTTCCGCTTATCTTCCCGGAAGGAACTCCGAACCGGGTTTACTGCACCCGCGAGCTTGCCGCCAGCACGGTATTCTCCATGTTGTATATCGGGGCCGTCGAGCACAGCAGCGTGCGATTGGGGCCGGTGCATGTCTATCGCATGACTGACGTACAGGCAGCGAGTGACAGCGATGAGGAGCGCCTCAGCTACAGGTCAAACTTGCGCAAGAAGTCGTTCGAGGTTCCCGGCAAGCGCTGGTATGCCGACAATACTCGTGAACCCATCCGCGATGAGACCCTCCGTGAAGGTCTGGTAGCAGTTGGTGCCGTAATAGAAGACAAAGACGTGCCCACTACGTCTGGCAAGCCGCGTTACGCACTCAAGTCTGACCTCGCGGGTTTGTTTGATCCCGAGCTTCAGGGAGACTCCCTAGAGGCCGCGATTTACAAGTGGCAAGAGGAGCACTTGAACAAGGGGGCCCTTGCCCGTGTTTCGTTGATGCGCCTTGGTGCTGTCGATAAAGAAGGTGTGATGGTTCACTTTCCAAACGGTGAGACGCGCACATTGGCCTATGGTCCTAGTTCATTGATTTCACGAGCGGTGGTCGAGGTATTTTCTCAGCAGTTCTTAGAGAAGCCTGCGGTGCTGTGGCTCAGTGAGTCGAGTAATAAGGTAGCCATGCAAGACCTACGCATGGCTTCTACCATTGGTCTCGATATTGAGGCTCAGAAGAACCTTCCTGATCTGATTTTGGTGGACTTGGGGCCGAGTCAGCCTTTGATCGTCTTTATCGAGGTGGTGGCCACTGATGGTGCGATAACCGCGCGTCGTCAAGAGGCCTTGTTCGAGCTAACGGACAAAGGCGGCTTTAAGCGCTCACAAGTGGCATTTGTCACTGCATATGCAGATCGGGAGTCGGCTGGGTTTAAGAAAACAGTTACAGGCTTGGCCTGGGGCTCGTTTGCATGGTTCATGAGTGAGCCCGATAAAATCTTCATGCTTCGCGACGGAACTAGTCAGTTGTCTAATCTAAATCGGCTGCTTGCAGATCAGAGGGGGTGACTGCATTCCGGTGGTATGCTATCTGCAAATTTAAAACTCGATTCTCTTCTGTTCATAACTGCCGCCCAGTAGTAGGCGGCAGATTATGACTTCTCAATAGAGGAGGATTATTTTTTCCAAAGATGGTAGTCGGGGTTTAGGCCTATTACATCTTGGTTTGAATTGTAGCAGAACTCTAGTGTGCAGTTGTTGGTGACTGATGCCATTGGCACATATACTGGCAGTCGTTCACGACTGACCATATCATCACCTCCATCAATGGTTATTTCACATGAATCGCCTTGTGGGTCGCACCAGACGTCATAAGTGCCCTTCGCCGTCGGGGTTGCAGTTAAACGTGCCGCAGGCTGTGTTGCTGCACTTGCAGCAGCCGCACCGCCAAATAGAGGGCCTGTTCCCGTCTTATAGGCATAATCTTTACCATCATTTCCTGGGTATACATAGAAATCTTTAAAGATTGCGTAGTATGTGTCTCGGGGGGCAGTAAACTTACCTCTATAATTCCCATCGCGGTCGGTACATTTATCCTGCGCTTTAGAGCAGCGTATGTACTCGAATGTTTCCTCCTCTTTCATGGTGATTTCACCAGTCTCGCGATTCTGGTAGCGAACTACGTGTTTTCCGGGTCGGCTTTCTTCTAAGCAGAGAGTAAGCGGGAACCCATACATCACTCGTCCGGTGCTTTCGCATAGAATCACGTCAGAAGTTTTGTATTGGTCGAACTCTGGATGTCCATTTGCGTAAGCTTGCGCCGTAAAGAAAATAGCCGCAGCGAGTGCAGTCTTGGCAAGGGTTTCCACAATTATTCCTTTATTGGTGGTTAAGGGACTGGCTTGACTTCAAGGGTATCCGCAGATTTTAGATACCAGAGGCAAGTGGTTTGATGGATTTGGGTCGTAAATGCCGTGGTCGTAAACGCATCATAGCGTGACGATTCCATGCATGGGAAGAGTATCCGCTAGCCTTGATAAAAATCGCGATTTGGTTCGTCTCGGGATGGTCGTGCGCGCTCACCGCGTTGCTCTCGGCCTTTCGCAGGAAGCCTTGGCCGATGCCGCTGAAATAGACCGTTCCCACATGGGGAAAATCGAGCGCGGTGAGCGCAATGTCACTTTTCTTAACATCCTCCGCATTGCTAAAGCTCTTGATCGTAAACCCTCCGTGCTCCTAGCCGAGGCTGGCCTCTAACGCGCATTGCTTTCGTATCCTGAATGCTGGCCGCACGTTAAGCTGTGAGTCGTAAGGCGGCGTCTAAGGCCCTTTGCTTTATTTGCGCACCTTGTCCGAACCATGCTGAATCCTTGCGGTACTCAACGTTACGTGCCCTGCGTTCGTGATCCACATACTCTGTAACGGCGTTTAGCAAGCCCCACGCGGTTCCTTGGGCTGACACCAGTGTGGCACCGCGTCCTTGGCCCTCGTAAAGGCTCTGAACCTTGCGCAACGCGCGCTCGTTTGGCAGGGTTTCGGGCAGAGGGCTGTTCGGACTGGTATCGCACAGCACGTTCATGAAGAAGCCCATAGCCTCATGCCATTGCACCCTGCGCTCAGCCATACACTTCATTTGGTACATGAACTCGTCCCATTGCGAGACAGCGATCCCTAACTGCTTTTTAACTGCCTGCGGATTGAAGCAAGTGCTATGCGGCACCTTAATCGCGCGGGAGGTTCCATCTAGAGCAATCGTCAGCGTATTGTTGCAGACCACGCGCACAGCAGTAGGTGTGGCGGTAGTGGCCAGCGTGCCATCACAGGAGGTGGCTAGTAGCAAGTAGCCATTTACCTGATCATTGCCTTTCAATGCCGTGCCTTGCCCTGTACGGGCTAGAGCCCAGAACTTACGACCTCCTTTGAGGACTCCTGCAGTTTCCAGCTCATAGCCTGAGACCTCAGTCAGTTCCCGATAGAACTCCAGCACTTCACGAGGCTGCACCACCTGATAGCGAGAGGAGACCACCGACAGCGGGACCTTGGTGTCGGAGCGATATAGCACCTTCTGCTCTGGGTATGAGTGAATTGAGCCGAGAGCGCCGATGCTGTCGGATTTGAAATGCACCGGGCTGTCCTGGATCCTCCAGTCCATACCCGCTTCACGCTGCCAAACTTCGATTGGTTGTTTCGGGGAGAGGCGACTGCCCAGGCCATGCCAAGGAGTTGCGCCAACGTAAGCCATTTGTTCAATGAGATGAGCCATAAGAAATGTTCCTGACGAATGAGCAGAAAGAGGACCGTTTCACCAAAAATGACGCCTGCCCGCAAAGACTTAATGTTTGATGCTGAAGGTGTAGCCGCAATGCAGACATTGATAGTTGTTAAGGATTTTTTCATCCACCTGTTCGCCAATCGTGGCTCCAGCTATCCCACCAGCTACTCCGCCAAATAGTCCACCGAGAAGAGCGCCAGCAATACTACCAATGGCAATTCCTACCGGGCCGCCGACCACGCCTAGCACCGCACCGACTTCTGCACCGGACATAGCACCAGCGGCACCACTGGCAGCACCGCCCGCTACACCAATTAATCCCCCTGTTTGTTTCCCAAGATTCTTAGTTACTATACGACTGGAGTTGCAATTTGGGCATAGGGTGTACATATGTTTTTCCATGTTTATTTAATGGTTTGCTTGCGCTTGAGAATTGTGGTGGTTCACGTTGAATAGTGTGTATTTGAATTATTTTTGAATGTGGTTTTGTAAGTGTGGTTGTGGCTGGTTTTAATTTGGTTGGTTGCGTTGTGTCTTAGGTTTTGAGTGTGGTCGGGTTGGTTCTCCAATGACTGTGCTGGTTGGTTCTTTTGTGAAAGTGGGTTGTGGTCGGGTTGGTTCTTATTTCAGGAATTGTTGGGCTAATGTGCTTGGTGTATTTTTTTACGTAAGCACCTTTCTGCACGCGCCTTCGGTGATCAATTACAGTCTGCTCCGTAGCTAATTCGACTGGCTGGAGGTTGATGATGGACGCAAAAACTTACGCAACCATGAGGGTGCTCCGACTAAGGCAGGTGCAGGACCGTATTGGTTTATCTCGGTCCACTATCTATGACCGGATGAATGTTGACTCTCCTCGTTACGACAGTACGTTTCCCAAGCCTATGAAAATTGGGTGTTCAGCTGTCGGTTGGTTGGAGGAGAGCGTAAATGAATGGATTCGATCAAAGATGGATAGGGCGCATCACGGAAAGACTGAGTGATTGGATTTGCACTAACTCGACAGAGAGTTATTGTTTTAATTGGCTATGAATCTATGGGCTTTGCTTTGGCTTATGGATTGGATAGCTTGATTTTGTCGTGGTGCGTTTAGCTCAGTGGTTCTGGATTATTTGTTATTAGATAATTAATTAGATATTAATTGGGTATTAGCTATTGGTTGCTGTGTCAATGCCTGTGAGCCAGGAGATGTTAGTCTCCTGTGGTGAGTGTCATGGTTGCTGTCGCTTTTTTGGTCGATGGGGAATGGGCATAAGCCTGTGCGTATCGAGCACAGGTATTTAAGGGTTCGGATAAAGATTAAAGCATGAAGAAGAAAGAGTTTCTGTCTGTTGAAGCAGCTTTGTTGGAAAGTACCATTACGTATTTCGATACCTGCAATGCTAACGTTATGGCTGTTGGTGGTGAGAGAAACGCTGTACTAAAAATTAAAGATATAGAAAGGTTGGTAAAGGAAATATCTGTTAGTAATGAAGTCCATTTCTATGAAAAAATCAGTCATGGTGTGGCTAGGGCTGATTTGACAAGGACTGGGAAGCGATTATTAATGAATATGTGGGCATGGGAGGAAATAGAGCGTTACTATCCAATCCATGACTTCACTCCAGGCGTAAAGGTTTTTTTCGAGTGTACTAAGGAGTATGCCAGGGCTTTCTATTATCGCAGGGATATTCGACTTTTTGATGGTAGTCCTTCGGCGGTTATAGAGTCTCTGAATAACGTGGTTGAGCGTATAAGATCCATCGTTAGAGGGCGTGCATTTAAGGCTGAGCAAAATGCACATCGTCGGCTTTCAAATAAAAACTACAAGAGTTTGCTTGGTTATATTGAGGCTATTTTCGAGCAGCGGTCGCGAGTGCTAGTCTTAAGAGTTGACTTGGGTTACTCAAAGCCACTAGTTCAAAGGAGTTTTCGACAGGATCTAAGTTTTGATGAGGTAAAAAAGCATCGTGAAAAATTATTAAGGTTATTGAGGCGTAAACTGCCAGCTAAAACTTTTCTAGGTCATGCGTGGAAGTTGGAGTTTGGGCTGTCTAAGTCTTATCATTATCACTGTGTGTTTTTTTTGGATGGCTCAAAATTGCGTGAGGATGTCGCTTGGGCAAGGACTATTGGTGAGCTATGGACTGAAAGAGCTACAGGCGGGAAGGGGGTGTATTATAACTGTAATCGTGCAAAGGGTAATTATCGCGCCTGTGGGATTGGCATGATTGAGCACACTGATAGAGGCATGCGTAAAAACCTACAAAAAGCGGCGCTTTACCTTACAAAGATAGAGTATTACATACGTATTGCAACTGAGGGGCAGGCTCGAACATTTGGTCGTGGTGAAATGCCTAAAAGAGATAGTAAGAAGATGGGGCGCCCTAGGCAGTCGCCCTCATCGATGGGTGGTGTTTCTACTGTTTGAGCGAGGGAATGATTTCGGCGATGGCGCTCCGAAAGATCTCATCGTCTCTTCGCCATCTCCGTAGAGTCTTTGTGATTAGCTCTTTTCTTAGGCCGATTTTCTTCATGTCGATAAAATTACCTAATTCATTTTTGATTGATTCAGCCGCGTGCGTAAAGTCGTCCCAGCCGTGTTTGGGACGTTTCTCTATCATGAGAGTTAAAGCGTAATCTTTCACTGCTTGGAATTTAGCATTGCGGGCATTTGCACCTGCCATCGCTCTACGATGATTTAGAGCTGCTGTGGTGTCTATTACAGTGCTATAGAACGCATGGGTGGCAGCACCTTCTGCGCTTGCGCTAGCATGGGTAATTAAAGGCCAGCTCCGATTATGATTTCCAGAATTAAGAGCCTGCTGTGCCAGCTCGTTCAGAATGCAGGCATAAAGGAAAGGGTACTCTGCACTCATTTGATTGGCAGCGATATGTTGCAGCCTCAGATCGTCAAGCAAGGCCTCGGTAATATCGCCGTTTTTTATGCTTTCCCTTAGTGCTAGGATGAATTCATCGAACCGGGAGTTTTCAAATAGGTTTTCGTGCGTTTCACGAAGAGACTCCCAGATTCTTGAAATAATTACCTCTGGTGAAGTGTTGGACAAGTCTTTAAAAAGCATTTATTCCTCTCTATTCACTGCTGGCTGAGCCTCTGTTTTAATTAGGAAATTGGCCCATTCGGTCATCAGTGCGCGTCGCTTGTCGAGATAATCGGAGCGAGAGTATGCCCCTTCGGTTTGGCCGCGTTCGTCGTGAGCAAGCGCCATTTCGCATACTTCGCGAGGATAATTTGTGCTTTCGCCTGCCCAGTCACGAAATGAGGATCGAAAGCCGTGCCGGGTAATATGTTTGTAGTCCATGCCATGTAGCAGAGTGCGTATGGCATTGGCGTGCATTACACCTGTCTTGCCTTGGCCAGGGAAAAGAAAGGGGGATCCTGATTCTCTCGGAATGCTTTGAACTAGCTCCACGACTTGATCGGGTAGTGGGATTACAAAGGCCACCCGCATTTTCATGCGCTCTTCAGGAAGAGACCAGGTGGCAGCATCAAGGTCGAACTCGTCCCAACGTGCAAATCTCACCATGTGAGCGCGTGCGCCTGTCGTTATCAGGAGCTGAGCGGCCAACGACGCTGGCGCGGTGCTTGCTCTGAGTTTGACCATTAGGGCAGGGACATCCTGCCAGCGCAGAGCTTCAAAATGCTCTCGTTTTCGGGCTTTTTTCTTTTCAGCACGACTGAGCAGATTGTCCAAGTGTCCCCGCCAGCGAGCGGGATTTTCTCCCTGGCGCAGGCCGCGTGCTTTTGCCGCGTCTAGAATCTGCTCAATCTGCCCGCGCACTTCGTCGGCTGTGCGGGTTTTGGTCTGCCAGATAGGTTGAAGGACCTTAAGTACTTGAGGTGTGTCAATTTCATCAGCAGGAAGCCTACCAATGTGCTCAAACGCATACAGCTCAAGCTTGCGTAACCAGCCTTTGCGCCACTTATCCGACCAAGAGGCGCTGTGTGCATCGCAATAGTCTTTCGCGATGGCCTCAAATTTTAGCTGTTTCGCCTCACTGGCTTTCTGAGCTTCGCGCTGTGCTGCTCGTTCGATGTCACGGGCAGCTAGCGGATCTATTCCGTTGCTTAGTAGGCTGCGCTTGGCACTGGCTTCAAGCCTAGCTTTCTTGAGACTTACCTCAGGAAATGAGCCCAATCCCATCTCCCTTCGACGACCTGCCAGTTGGTAGCGAAGCAACCAAGATTTACGCCCGGTAGGTTTGACGACCAAGCGAAGCCCATCACCATCTTCATAGGTGCCGGGTTCGGTCAGGTTTTCGACTTGTTTCGGATTCAGCTTACCCATTGGATTTCCCCTGTCGTCCCTCGTCCCCCCATCGGGCCCCCCACTTCATCGTCGGATGAGGTCAAATGGCGTTGAACACCATCGGACACGGGAGCGCCTGAAACGCGCATGATAGCTAGGCTATCGGCAGGATTTTCGGATGGGATAGGATTATTTCGGACAATTAAAAAGCCGGCTTGTGGCCGGCTTCTCGGGGACGATCTTGGCTCATTTTTGGTAAGCCGCAACCGCCTTAAACGGTATGGCCTCAAGGACCATGAAAAAGATGGCAGACGGCTGTATGAGGCGTCGCCAGGCCCTCTGGAGCGCGGCCTTGGCCGGTCTGGGGCGAAATGTGCGGGCAAGGATACTAGGGCTCGCTCGTGTTGCCCAGCAAAAAGTGGCACTGGGTGTTTCAGCCTGATACTGGCTGGCTGAAATATGACCAATGAAACACCCGGCCAAGGATTTCCAGGCCTTGCGCATGGCGTTGGGCGGGGGTGTAGCGCTCGACGGCGTAATTGCGTCGGTCGTGGCTGTGTAAACACAGGGTGTCGTTGTTGCCGAGGCTGAGACTGTGCACTTTCAGTTGGCCGTTGTGCAGTAGGGCATAGGCTTGGCCTTCGACGACTTGAGTCATGCCCCGGTCGATGGCAACGATGGCGTTCACGGGGATCAGCGGGGCCATGTTGGCGGCGGGCATGTTCACGCAGATGGCCTGTTCCACTGCCACGCCAAGCGCTTCGAGGGCTTGCTGGGGGAGCGGCAGATAGCTGTGTTGGTCGGCTTGCAGACGCCTGTTGCGCACGCTGTGTAGGGCGATGTTTACCATGCGCGTATCGTCGCCCAGCAGCGGGCTGGCTTTTGCCGGGGTGGGCGTTAAGAGGCTTTGTCGCAGGATCGGGCTTGGATGTTTAGGGCCTTCGCCGCTTAGCAGCCAGCGACGGTGCACGCAGAACAGGTCGGCGGTTTCATCGAGGCGGGCCAGAGGAATACCGCGCTTGAACCAGTTGTTGACGTGCTGGGGCGTGACGCCGCGCTGGGCAGCGAAGTCGGAAGGGGTTAGTTCGCACTCCTGAAGGAGTGACTTTAGGCGGTCACCAGAGGTAGTCATGGGGCCGAGTCTAGCGGGCAAGCGGCTGCGGGAAAATGAACCTGAGGTTTGCGTGGTGTGTGAGAAATGGCGTGTATTGAGAGACGGCTCCTAGGACTGAGTAGGACTTTTCTTGGATATTGCCCTTACCGCCGTTGAGCAGGCACAAAAAAGCCCCGCCGAAGCGGGGCTCTAGATACCCATCGGGCTTAGCCTTTGTAGGCTGCAACCGATTTGGTGATCGCGGCACGGGCGGCGTCAGCGCCGTCCCAGCCTTCGATCTTGACCCACTTGCCCTTCTCGAGATCTTTGTAGTTCGCGAAGAAGTGCTCGATCTGCTGGATCAGCAGCGCTGGCAGGTCGGTGTACTCTTTGACGTCGACGTACAGCTGCGACAGCTTGTCGTGCGGTACGGCGATGACTTTGGCGTCGCCGCCGCCGTCGTCGGTCATGTTCAGGATGCCGACTGGACGGGCGCGGATGACCGAGCCTGGAGCGACCGGGTAAGGGGTCACGACCAGCACGTCGAGCGGATCACCGTCGTCAGCCAGGGTGTTGGGGATGTAGCCGTAGTTGGCTGGGTAGAACATCGGGGTAGCCATGAAACGGTCGACGAACAGCGCGTCGCTGTCTTTGTCGATCTCGTATTTGATCGGCGCGTGGTTAGCCGGGATCTCGATGGCGACGTAGATGTCGTTCGGCAGGTCTTTGCCAGCCGGAATCTTGCTGTAGCTCATTGGGCAGTGCCCCCGTGTCTGATCGGAAAATTGGCGGCGATTATAGGCATATTCTGCTGGGCCACGCCACGCCCTGCCTGATGTGCGGGCGTGTGCAGGAGCATGTCAGTGCTGATGATCGCGGTACAGCGGATGTTCGGCCTGCAGTTGGCTCAGGCGTGCTAATGGATCCTGGCGGTAGAACAGCGCCAATTGCTGGTACACCTGTGGATAAGCCTGGTGCAGCAGGTCGGGGGCGCTGAAGAAATACTCGCTGGTGACGGCAAAGAATTCGCCGGGGTTTTCCGCAGCGTAGGGGTCGATGGCGGTCTCGGCGTCAGGGTTGGCGTCCAGCTGCCGGTTGAGATCGTCGTAGGCCTGTTGCATGGCCTTGGACCAGTCGCCGACGTGCATGTCGCTGTGCAGTGGCGGCAGGCCGTTGGCGTCGCCGTTGAGCATGTCGAGTTTGTGCGCCAGCTCGTGGATCACCAGGTTGTAGGCCTCCCAGCCACCCCCGCTGAGCACGCCGTCCCAGGCCAGGATCACCGGGCCTTGTTGCCAGGCTTCGCCGCTGTGTTCGCCGTCATACACGTGCTCGACGCCGCTGGCGTCGCGGTGGCGCTGGGGGCTTTTGAAGTCGTCGGGGTAGAGGATGATTTCGTGAAAGCCTTGATACCAGTCCAGGTCGCCCAGGTGCAGCAGTGGCAACTGGGCCTGGGCGGCGAGCAGCAGGCGCTGCTGGTCGTCCAGCTCGACGCCGGGCAGGGTGGTCAGGTGCTTGTCATGCAGAAACAACACGCAGGCTTCGCGCAGCCAGCGGTCTTCTTCCTCGCTGATACCGTCGAGCAGTGGCAGCTGTTCACGAACAGCCTGCCACAGCTGGGCATCGATCGGATAACGGGCCAGGGTACGTCGACGCCGCCAGGCGCGTAACGACCACATGGGCCGGTCAGTGCGCCTTGGCGGCGCGGCCGAAGCGGCCACGCAGCAAACCGAGGATCATCGGCACCAGCGACAAGACGATGATGGCGACGACCATCAGCGACAGGTGCTGCTTGATGAACGGCACATTGCCGAAGAAGAAGCCCAGGGTGACCAGGCCGCCGACCCACAACAGCGAGCCAGCGACGCTGAAGGCCAGGAAGCGCGGGTAATGCATGTGGGCGATGCCGGCGACGAACGGCGCAAAGGTGCGCAGAATCGGCAGGAAACGCGCCAGGGTCACGGTCTTGCCGCCGTGGCGCTCGTAGAATTCGTGGGTGCGCTGCAGGTAATCGCGGCGGAAGATCTTCGAATCGGGTTTGTTGAACAAGCGTTCGCCCGCCGTTCGCCCGATCACATAATTGGTACTGTCGCCCATGATTGCCGCCGCCATCAGTAGGCCGGACAGCAGTACTGGGTCCATTCCGCCGCCTGCGGCCACGGCACCAGCGATGAACAGCAGCGAGTCGCCGGGCAGGAAGGGCATCACCACCAGGCCGGTCTCGCAGAAGATCACGGCAAACAGAATGGCGTAGATCCAGGGGCCGTAGTTGGTGACCAGCAGATCGAGGTAGGCATCGAGATGCAGGATAAGGTCCAGCGGGTTGAAATCCATGTACAGCACCTGTGTTCTTGACCCGCGACTACGGGCGCGCAAAGACGGAGATCGGCAAGGCCGTAGGCTTGTTTACCTGCGAGTGGGTAAATTTTCACACATGTAGGAGGGGCATTATACGGACAAGGGGAGATTGTGCCCGGGGAGATTGTAGCGGCGGGTTACGATGGTTTTGGCTGGGATGAGGGCTACGTGGGAACGGGCGGCCGCAATCGCGGGGAAAGCCCGCTCCCACGCTTGGCCACGACCCGCATAGCGACCTCGCGTGGGGTAGCTCAATCCTGGTTGATCGGCAAAATGTAGCTGGTGAACTCGGTATCTTCGCGAAAGCCCATGGATTCGTAGGTTTTCTTCGCCACCTCGTTATCACTGCTGGTCGACACCCGCATGCGCACGGCATTGGTTTCTTTGGCCATTTTCTTGGCCTCGCGCATCAGGTGGTCGGCCACCAGCATGCGCCGGGCGTCTTCGGCCACGTAGATGTCGTTGAGAATCCACACGCGCTTGAGCGACAGCGACGAGAAGCTCGGATACAGCTGGCAGAAACCCAGCAGCTTGCTGTCGTCATCATCCGCCAGCGCCAGGTAGATCACCGACTCTTTGAGCCTGAGGCGCTTCTCGAGGAAGCTGCGCGAACTGTCCGGATAGGGCAACTGCCCATAGAACTCGCGGTACTTCACGAACAACGGGTTGAGCAGGTCGAGGTGTTCCAGGGTTGCCTTGATGATGCGCATGTGCGGCCCTCAGAGTCCATTTGGGGAAACAGCGGATTGCCAGCAGCTTTCAAGGGCATGCTGCCCCAATGCAGGCTAGAAGCGCAATCCACCTTCCGTGACATGATTTTTACTCTTCCCCAAGTAGGAAGTTTCCGCTTTTGCTTGAAGAGTTTTCAGTGTCGAGGCTATGGACCTCGGCTTCGTCCTTAAGATTCACCCCCGACAGCTGGCGCCGGCAGGCTTCGCGCATCAGGTACAACAGGCGGTGAGCGGCCATGCCGTAGCTCAAACCCTCCAGGCGTACGTTGGAAATGCAATTGCGATAGGCGTCGGTCAGGCCGACCTTGGGGCCGTAGGTGAAGTACAGGCCAAGGCTGTCTGGCGAGCTCAGGCCAGGGCGTTCGCCGATCAACATCACGGTCATGCGTGCGCCAAGCAGTTCGCCGACTTCATCGGCCACGGCAACCCGGCCTTGCTCGACCAGCACCACCGGGGCACTGCTCCAGCCGTCAGCGGCGGCCTGCTCTTCGAAGCGCGCGAGCAACGGCAAGGTATGGCGGTGTACGGCCAGGGCCGACAGACCGTCGGCGACGACGATGGCCAGATCGACGCCACCCGGATTGGCTTGGGCGTGCTCGCGCAGTTGCTGGACCGACTCCTGGTTCAGCCGGCGGCCTAAATCTGGGCGTTGCAGGTACTGGTCGCGGTCGCTGGCGGCGCTGTGCAGCAGTAGGCTGTCGCGGCCGCGTTCGCTCAGTTGGCTGCGCAGGCTGGCGTGATCGAAGGCCAGGTGCACCGCATCACGGGCCTGGGCATGAGCGAACTGGAAATCCAGCTGGGCGCCGGTCGGCAGGCTGATGCCGCTGCGGCCCAGGGCAATCCGCGCCGGGGTGAGATTGCGCAGGGCCAACCAGGGGTTGTCGTGGGTGGGCGTGTGTCGTTCCATGGTCACCTCTAGGCCAGCTGCGCCAAGGCTTGGCGGAAAGCGGGCGGCAGGTTGTCGCCAAAGCGAATGCGGCCATCGGCCTGGGTGAAGATGCCGGTGCGCTCAAGCCACGCCTCGAATTCCGGGCCGGGCTTGAGGCCCAGGGTCTGGCGCGCATACAGCGCGTCGTGGAACGAGGTGGTCTGGTAATTGAGCATGATGTCGTCGGAGCCGGGGATGCCCATGATGAAGTTGATCCCGGCCACTCCCAGCAGGGTCAGCAGGGTGTCCATGTCGTCCTGGTCGGCTTCGGCGTGGTTGGTGTAGCAGATGTCGCAGCCCATCGGCACGCCCAGCAGCTTGCCGCAGAAGTGGTCCTCCAGGCCGGCGCGGATGATCTGCTTGCCGTTGTACAGGTATTCCGGGCCGATGAAGCCGACCACGGTGTTGACCAGAAACGGCTTGAAATGGCGGGCCACGGCATAGGCGCGGGTTTCGCAGGTCTGCTGGTCAACGCCATGGTGAGCGTTGGCCGACAGGGCGCTGCCTTGGCCGGTTTCGAAATACATCAGGTTCTGGCCGAGGGTGCCGCGTTTGAGCGACAGGCCGGCTTCATAGCCTTCCTGCAGGACATTGAGGTTAATGCCAAAGCCGGCGTTGGCCGCTTCGGTGCCGGCGATGGACTGGAATACCAGGTCCAGCGGCACGCCGCGGTTGATCGCCTCGATCGAGGTGGTGACGTGAGTCAGCACGCAGGCCTGGGTGGGGATCTGGTAGCGCTGGATGATCGCATCGAGCATTTCCAGCATGGCGCAGATCGAAGAAATACTGTCGGTGGCCGGATTGATGCCGATCATGGCGTCACCGTTGCCATACAGCAGCCCGTCGAGGATGCTCGCGGCGATCCCGGCCGGTTCATCGGTCGGATGGTTCGGTTGCAGGCGGGTCGACAGCCGACCGCGCAGGCCCATGGTGCCGCGGAACTGGGTCACCACGCGGATTTTCTGCGCGACCAGCACCAGATCCTGCACGCGCATGATTTTCGACACTGCCGCAGCCATCTCCGGGGTCAGGCCGGGGGCGAGGGCGCGCAGGCTGTCTTGCGTGGCGTCTTCGCCGAGCAGCCAGTCGCGCAGGCCGCCCACCGTCAGGTGGCTGACCGGGGCAAAGGCTTCGGCGTCATGGCTGTCGATGATCAGCCGGGTGACTTCGTCTTGCTCATAAGGGATCAGCGCCTCACTCAAAAAATGCGTGAGCGGGATGTTGGCCAGGGCCATCTGCGCGGCGACCCGTTCGCCGTCGTTGCTGGCCGCGACCCCAGCCAGAAAGTCGCCCGAGCGCGCCGGGCTGGCCTTGGCCATGACTTCCTTGAGGCTGTCGAATCGGTAGACCAGGTTGCCTACCGTGTGTACGAAACTTGCCATACAGACTCTCCAGAGCGCCGCAGGAGCTAGCTGCGGCGCATATCGGCGATCAGTGCAGGGCCTCTTCGGCCTTTTGGATCGCGGCGAATTCCTCTTCCGGCGTCCCCGCTACCAAGTGGTGGCGGCTGTAGAAAGCAAAGTAGGCAATTAATACCCCATAGATCACTGCCGCGCCAATCACCACGCGCGGATCGACCAGGAATCCGGCGACCACGGCCAGGCACGCCAAGACCAGGGCCACGCCCGAGGTGAAGATGCCGCCTGGGGTGCGGTACGGACGCTCCATCTTGGGGCGACGAATACGCAGGGTGATGTGTGCGGCCATCATCAGCACGTACGACAGGGTGGCGCCGAACACCGCGACCAGGATCAGCAAGTCACCCTGGCCAGTCAGCGACAGGGCGAAACCGATGATCCCCGGAATGACCAGGGCCAGCACGGGCGCTTTGCTTTTGTTGGTCTCGGACAATTTGCGTGGCAGGTAGCCGGCGCGAGAAAGCGCAAAGATCTGCCGCGAATAGGCGTAGATGATTGAGAAGAAGCTGGCGATCAGGCCAGCAAGGCCGACCAGGTTGACGAAGTTGCCCATCCAGGTTGAGCCGCCGTAAGCCTTCGACAGCGCCTCGACCAGAGGATTGCCCGAGGCCTTGAGCGCTTCGGAACCCGCGCCACCCGGGCCGATCACCAGAATCAGCAGGGCAAAGGCGAGCAGCACCAGCATCGCCCCGATCAGACCGCGCGGCAGGTCGCGTTTGGGGTTCTTGGTTTCTTCGGCAGCCAATGGCACACCTTCGACCGCCAGGAAGAACCAGATCGCATAGGGGATCGCCGCCCACACGCCGATGTAGCCGAATGGCAGGAAGCTGCTGGCGCCTGCTGCGCTGGTTGGGGCGATATCGAACAGGTTGGCTGCATCAAAATGGGGCACCATGCCGATCAGGAACACCACTAGGGCAATCGCCGCCACCGCGGTGATGATGAACATCAGTTTCAGCGCCTCGCCAACACCGAAGATGTGGATGCCGATGAAGACGATGTAGAAGGCGAGATAAATCATCCAGCCGCCGATGCCGAACAGTGACTGGCAATAGGCGCCGATGAACACCGCGATAGCGGCCGGGGCGATGGCGTATTCGATGAGGATCGCGGTACCGGTCAAGAAGCCGCCCCAGGGGCCGAAGGCGCTGCGGGCGAAGCCGTAGCCGCCGCCTGCGGTGGGGATCATCGACGACAGTTCGGCCAGCGAGAAGCACATGCACAGGTACATGGTGGCCATCAGCAGGGTGGCGAGGAACATGCCGCCCCAGCCGCCTTGGGCCAGGCCGAAGTTCCACCCGGCGTAGTCGCCGGAGATCACGTAGGCGACCCCCAGGCCGACCAGCAAGACCCAGCCGGCGGCGCCTTTTTTCAGTTCACGTTGCTGGAAATAGTCTGAGCCGACTTTTTCGAAGTCGACGGAAGCACCTGCCGGCGTGCCGGTGGATTGATCGCTTGGCATAGATTCACCTGTTGTTTTTCTTGGTGGCCGGAAGGCTTCCGACCGATGGTGATGGGTACTGCAGGAAGCGAGCCAGAGCGGTTCGTTCGGGCGATCCGGTCTGGAATGGTAAAAGTCAGTGGCGGCCTCTTCGCGGGCAAGCCCGTTCCCACAGGGACAACACAGTTTCAAATGCAGTGGTGTACCTGTGGGAGCGGGCTTGCCCGCGAAGGGCGTGACGCGGTTTAGAAGAAGCCCAGCGGGTTGATGTCGTAGCTCACCAGCAGGTTCTTGGTCTGCTGATAATGATCGAGCATCATCTTGTGCGTCTCACGGCCCACCCCCGACTTCTTGTACCCGCCAAACGCCGCGTGCGCCGGGTACAGGTGGTAGCAGTTGGTCCACACCCGGCCTGCCTTGATCCCACGGCCCATGCGGTAGGCGCGGTTGATATCACGGGTCCACACGCCGGCGCCCAGACCGAACTCGGTGTCGTTGGCAATCGCCAGCGCTTCGGCTTCGTCCTTGAAGGTGGTGACGCTGACCACCGGGCCGAAGATCTCTTCCTGGAACACGCGCATCTTGTTGTTGCCCTTGAGCAGGGTCGGCTGGATGTAATAGCCGGTCGCCAGGGCGCCTTCGAGTTTTTCCACCTTGCCGCCAGTGAGCAGCTCGGCGCCTTCTTCCTGGGCGATGTCCAGGTACGAGAGGATTTTCTCGAACTGTTGCTGCGAGGCCTGGGCGCCGACCATGGTGTCGGTGTCCAGAGGGTCGCCACGCTTGATCTTCTTGACCTTGTTCAGCACCGCTTCCATGAACTGCGGGTAGATCGACTCCTGCACCAGCGCCCGCGAAGGGCAGGTGCACACTTCGCCTTGGTTGAAGAACGCCAGGACCATGCCTTCGGCAGCCTTGTCGATGAAGCTCGGCTCGGCCTGCATGATGTCTTCGAAGTAGATGTTCGGCGACTTGCCGCCCAGCTCGACGGTGGACGGGATGATGTTCTCGGCTGCGCATTTCATGATGTGCGAGCCGACTGGGGTGGAGCCGGTGAAGGCGATCTTGGCGATGCGCTTGCTGGTGGCCAGGGCCTCGCCCGCTTCACGGCCATAACCTTGCACCACGTTGAGCACGCCCGGCGGCAGCAGGTCGCCGATCAGCTCGACCAGCACGGTGATGCCCAGTGGGGTCTGCTCGGCCGGCTTGAGCACCACGCAGTTACCGGCGGCCAGGGCCGGGGCGAGTTTCCAGGCGGCCATCAGGATCGGGAAGTTCCACGGAATGATCTGCCCGACCACGCCCAGCGGTTCGTGGATGTGATAGGCCACGGTGCCTTCGTTGATCTCGGCGGCGCCGCCTTCCTGGGCGCGGATGCAGCCAGCGAAGTAGCGGAAGTGGTCCACGGCCAGTGGGATGTCGGCGTTGAGGGTTTCGCGCACCGGCTTGCCGTTGTCCCAGGTTTCGGTGATGGCCAGCAGTTCGAGGTTCTGCTCGATGCGGTCGGCGATTTTCAGCAGGACGTTGGAGCGGTCCTGCACCGAGGTGCGGCCCCAGGCGTCGGCGGCGGCATGCGCGGCGTCCAGCGCCTTGTCGATGTCTTCGGCAGTGGAGCGGGGGAATTCGGCGATCAGCTTGCCGTTCACCGGAGAAGTGTTTTCGAAATATTGCCCTTTGACCGGAGCTACGAACTCGCCACCGATGAAGTTCCCGTAACGGCTCTTGAAGCTGACCTTGGAGCCTTCGGTACCGGGATGTGCGTAACGCATGGTGTCTCTCCTGGCTATTGTGTTTGTTGGGGAGTTGGAAAGCGTAGAGCAAAGCTTGGGCCACTGCCGGGCGCTCCTTGTGAATCAAGGAGTTACTGCGCTCATTCCGGTATTGTTGAGTCCCTGTGTACCCGCTATGGCACGGGCGCAGTGACAGTTTGTACCGCTAATGACACGCTGCGTGACCTGTGGGTCAGTGCGCCATTGCAAAGCCTTGCCGGGTGGAGGATGCTGGCCCTGAGTCTCTATCTGCGGAGCACAACAACAAATGCAGAGCAATGCGTTCAGCCGCCATGCCCATCAAGTCCTGACAGTTGCCCGTGGCGAGGGCAGCGGACCTGCTAGCGACCCTTCGATCGCCCGCTCCTGGCTGCGCTGCCTGGAGGACTATCACCTCGACCCTGACCGTGGCCAGGCGCCGGTGGTGCTCGAACACGGGCGCCTGCTGGAAACCCGCGAACGCCTGCGCCAGGTGTTGCAGATCGCCGGCACCGAAATGAACAGCCTGCACCAGCAGCTATCGGGCGCGGGGCACGCGGTATTGCTGACCGACGCCCGTGGGGTGATCCTCAATTGCGTCACCGCGCCTACCGAGCGGCGTATTTTCGAGCGCGCCGGGCTGTGGTTGGGCGCCGACTGGAGCGAGGCCAGCGAGGGCACCAATGGCATTGGCACCTGTCTGGTCGAGCGTCAGGCGCTGACCATCCATCAGAACGAGCATTTTCGTGGCCGCCACACCGGGCTGACCTGCTCGGCGAGCCCGGTGTTCGACCCGCATGGCGAGCTGCTGGCGGTACTCGACGTATCTTCGGCGCGGCCCGATGTCTCGCGCCAGAGCCAGTTCCATACCATGGCGCTGGTCAACCTCTCGGCGAAGATGATCGAGAGCTGTTATTTCCTGCGCCATTTCGAGCATCAGTGGCTGCTGCGTTTCCATTTGCAGGCCGAATCGGTCGGGCTATTCAGTGAAGGGTTGCTGGCATTCGATGGCGAAGGGCGGATCAGTGCGGTCAACCAGAGTGCGTTGAATCTGCTCGGCACTATTCGTGGTGGAGTGCTGGGCAAGCCTGTGGATATGTTTTTTGCCTGTAGCCATGATGATTTGCTCGGCCGTGCCACGCCGCAGGGCAGCGCAGTCTGGCCACTGCATACCCGCGACGGTCGCCAGGTGTTCGCCAGCCTGCGTGGCCAGGCCCGCACAGCAGCTTGGGCAGTGCCAGCGGCGATGCCGCTGCAAACGGCCGAGGCGCAGGCGCAGATCTGTCTGCTCGATCCGGCCCTGAAAGCTGATTTCAGCCGCGCCGTTCGCGTGTTCGAGCGCGACGTGCCGCTGCTGCTGCGCGGCGAGACTGGATGCGGCAAGGAGGCGTTCGCCCAGGCCGTGCACCAGGCCAGTCAGCGTCGGCACAAGCCTTTTGTGGCCATCAACTGCGCTTCGCTGCCAGAGAGTTTGATCGAGAGCGAGTTGTTCGGTTATCGCGGTGGCAGTTTCACCGGTGCGCGCAAGGAAGGCATGCGCGGCAAACTGCTGCAGGCCGATGGCGGTACGTTGTTGCTCGATGAAATCGGCGATATGCCGCTGGCGTTGCAGACGCGTCTGCTCAGGGTGCTGGAGGATCGCCAGGTGGTGCCGATTGGTGGTGAGGCGCAGGCGGTGGATGTGCGGATCATCAGCGCTACCCACCGCAACCTCTTGCAGCGGGTGGAGCAGGGCAGCTTCCGTGAAGACTTGTACTACCGGCTCAACGGCCTGGAAGTGGCGTTGCCGGCGGTGCGTGAGCGCAGTGACAAAGCGCCGCTGCTGGACTTTTTGTTGCGCCAGGAAGCTGAAGGGCAGCGCATCGAGATCGAGCCGCAGGCGCGCCAGGCGCTGTTGGCATTCGCCTGGCCGGGTAACGTGCGGCAACTGCGCAATGTGCTGCGCACGCTGGTGGCGCTGTGCGACAACCAGCGCATTACCTATGCCGACTTGCCTGTGCTGGTGCGATCTAATACGGATTGCGTGGGAGCGGGCTTGCCCCGCGATAGCGACATGGGTCAGTTCGCTGGTGTCTGCGCCGGCGCTATCGCGGGGCAAGCCCGCTCCCACGTTGATCTACCTCCACACGTTGATCTACCTCCACACGCTGATCTACCTCTGCACGCCGATCTACCTTTACGCGCCGATCTTCCTCTAGAGGATGCTGAACGCAGTGTCTTGTTGGCTGTGTTGGAACAAAACCGCTGGCACCTGACCAACGTCGCCAGCCACCTGGGCATCAGCCGCAATACCTTGTATCGAAAACTTCGCAAACACGGCATCGCCAGGGCTGGCTGAACGAAACAGCGGGTGCGATTTCGCTCGCCCTGGGCTACCCTGCCTCGACGTTTTGCGAGGTCGATCATGCACATTCATATTCTTGGTATTTGTGGCACTTTCATGGGTTCCCTGGCGGTCCTGGCAAAGGAGCTGGGCCATCGGGTCACCGGCTCCGATGCCAACGTCTATCCGCCAATGAGCACCCAGCTCCAGGCCCAGGGCATCGAGCTGACCCAGGGCTACGACCCTGCCCAGCTGGAACCGGCGCCGGATCTGGTGGTGATCGGCAATGCCATGTCGCGCGGCAACCCTGCGGTCGAATATGTCCTGAACAAGGGCCTGCCGTACGTTTCCGGCCCGCAGTGGCTGGCCGACCATGTGCTGCAGGGGCGCTGGGTGCTGGCGGTGGCCGGTACTCATGGCAAGACCACGACCAGCAGCATGCTGGCCTGGGTCCTGGAGCATGCCGGCATGAGCCCGGGCTTCCTGATCGGCGGCGTGCCGCAGAACTTCTCGGTGTCGGCGCGCCTGGGCGACACGCCGTTCTTCGTAGTCGAGGCCGATGAATACGACAGCGCCTTCTTCGACAAGCGTTCGAAGTTCGTGCATTACCACCCGCGTACCGCGATCCTCAATAACCTTGAGTTCGATCACGCAGACATCTTCCCGGATTTGGCATCTATCGAGCGGCAGTTCCATCACTTGGTGCGGACCATTCCAAGCGAAGGCCTGGTCATCCATCCGACCACCGAGCAAGCCTTGGAGCGGGTGATCGGCATGGGTTGCTGGACGCCGGTGCAAACCACGGGTGAAGGCGGCCAGTGGCAAGCGCGCCTGCTCAGTGCCGATGGCTCGCACTTTGAAGTGCTGTTCGACGGGGTTGCCCAAGGCATCGTGAAGTGGGAGATGACCGGCCAGCATAACGTCGCCAACGCCTTGGCTACCTTGGCCGCTGCCCGCCACGTGGGCGTGGTGCCAGCGATGGCGATTGACGGTCTGAGCGCCTTCAAGAGCGTCAAGCGGCGGATGGAAAAGGTCGCCGAAGTACAGGGCGTGACCATCTACGATGACTTCGCCCACCACCCGACCGCCATTGCCACCACCCTCGACGGCCTGCGCAAGCGGGTGGGCGAAGCGCCAGTGATTGCAGTGATCGAGCCGCGCTCCAACTCGATGAAGTTGGGCGCTCACCGCGATGGCTTGCCGGAAAGCGTCAACGACGCCGACCAGGTCATCTGGTACGCCCCGGCCAACCTCGGCTGGGACCTGGCAGCCACTGCCGCCCAGTGCAAGGTGCCGTCCGTGGTTGCCGACAGCCTGGAAGCGATCATCGAGCGGGTCAAAGGCCAGGCACGGCCGGGCACCCACGTGGTGATCATGAGCAACGGCGGCTTCGGCGGCCTGCACGGCAAACTGGCCGAGGCGTTGCAGTGATGAGCGGGCCGGAACGCATCACCCTGGCCATGACCGGCGCCTCCGGGGCGCAGTACGGCCTGCGCCTGCTCGACTGCCTGGTGCGCGAGGACCGAGAGGTGCACTTTCTCATCTCCAAGGCCGCGCAACTGGTGATGGCCACCGAGACCGACGTGCTGCTGCCAGCCAAGCCCCAGGCGATGCAGGCCTTCCTCACAGAATACACCGGCGCCGCCGATGGGCAGATCCGCGTGTACGGCAAGGAAGACTGGATGTCGCCGGTGGCCTCCGGCTCCGGAGCACCAGCGGCGATGGTGGTGGTGCCGTGCTCGACGGGGACGTTGTCGGCGATCGCTACAGGCGCCTGCAACAACCTGATCGAACGCGCTGCCGACGTCACCCTGAAAGAGCGTCGCCAGTTGATTCTGGTGCCGCGTGAGGCGCCGTTCTCCACCATTCACCTGGAGAACATGTTCAAGCTGTCGCAGATGGGCGCGGTGATCCTGCCGGCGGCGCCGGGCTTCTATCACCAGCCGCAGACCATCGATGATCTGGTCGACTTCGTTGTCGCGCGGATTCTCAATCTGCTGAACATCCCGCAGGACATGCTGCCGCGTTGGGGCGAGCATCATTATGGGGTCGATGATTGAGGCGGGCGTTGCTGGGGTTGCTGGTGCTGGCCCAGCTGGGTGGCTGCGCCACGGTGCGTACGCTGGATGCCAGCAAGCCGGGGGCGCCCTTGGTGTATGCCGGGACGCGTCTGGATTGGTATGTCATGAACGGCGGCTGTTGCCCGCTGGATAGGTTTGGCGCCGAGGCGCCGGCTTATCCGCGGTTGGATTTACCGGGGAGCCTGTTGCTCGATACCTTGTTGCTGCCATTGTCGGTGTTGACGGCGCTTGGGGTGAGCTTCAACGCTACTGGTGGTCTGTGAGAGTGTTGGGGCCGCAACGCGGCCCCAGGATCTTAAGTGACCATCACTTGCGGCCAAGCCTGCGCAGCTCATCCGATTCCACAACCCGAATCCCGTCTTCCTCCTCCAGCGCCAGCCGCCACAGCGCACGTGCCAAGGTGCACGCCTCGATGCCGCGGTATTTGCCCGGCATGAACTTGGAGAACGGCGCCGCCAAACGCTCGCCCAGGCGCGGTTCGATCCGCTCGCCAAGCAACAGCGACGGCCGCACGATGGTCAGTTGTGGCCAGTCCTGGGCCTTGAGCGCCTCTTCCATCTCGCCCTTTACCCGGTTGTAGAAAATCGACGACTTGGCATCGGCGCCAATCGCGCTGACCACCAGCAGGTGCCGCGCGCCCATCTCCCGGGCACGCTTGCTGAAGGCCACGACCATGTCCAGATCTACTGCGCGGAAGGCCGACTCCGAGCCTGCCTGCTTGAGGGTGGTGCCCAGGCAACAGAACGCGATATCGACGCGCCCGCCCAACTGCGGGAGAAACACTGCCGGGTCACCCACTGGGTTTTCCAGGTGCGGGTGCTCGGCCAGGGGTCGGCGAGTTGGCGCCAGCACCCGGCTGATGGTCGGTTCGTTGAGCAGGCGGTCGAGCAGGTGTTCACCGGTAAGACCGGTGGCTCCGGCAAGCAGGACATGCTGAGGCGTCAAGTACATGATGTCTCTCCCTTGTTACACACAGCTTAGTGGCTGGCAGGGTTTTTTTCCTGCGCCGGGGTGGCTGTCTGAGCTTCATTGCGCAAGGCTTGCTCGGCCTGTTGCCGGCGTAGGCGCTGCCAGTGCGAGAGCACGGCGGGCGGCGCCCACAGCTGCGGTTCCGAGGCTTCGAAGCCTTCCCTTGCTTCCCGTTCGGCAACGCTGGCGCGCGCCAGTTCAAACGCCTGTTTCAAGTCGTCGGTCTGGTTCAGCGCTTCAGCGAACAGGGCATCGCCGAAATAGGTGAAGTCGGCTTCTTCCGAGCAACCGAATGACACCCGGTCGGGGCGCGCGGCGGTCATGATCAAGGTCCGGTCGTCCTTGAGCGGGGCGATATAGCCCCCTGAATAGCAGGCGGAGATGACGATGACTTTGTCGCGATCTTTTAACGGCGCCAATGAACTGGCCAGTTCGTCGGCGGACAGGTCGGCCAACTGCAGGCGCGGCTGGTCGAGCACCAGTTGATGGTCGTGGCTGCCATGGCTGGTCAGATAGACGAACACCAGGTCTTCCGGACCGCTGCGCTCGGCCAGGGTCTTGGCGGCGCGGGTGAGGTTCTCGCGGGTGGCCATGGGGCGGTCGGTCAGGTGATCGCGGTGGTTGACCAGGGTGATCTGGCCATGGGCGCCAAAGCGTACCTTGAGCATGTTGCTGACGTAGTCGGCCTCGCGCAGGAATACGCTCTGCTGGCCATCGCCAGCGACCACCAGGCTGTAGAGCTGGATCGGCGGCTTGGAGTGCGGGACCTTGGCCAGGGCGTCTGCGAGCAGTTTGCCTTGATTGAGCAGGGCCAGGTCCAGCGGGTCGGGCAACAGCTTGCCTTTTTCGTCACGCACCCGCACACCCTTGACCCAGTAGCCGCTCTCGACCCGGCCGTTGGCCTGGGTCAGCCGGCCATGGCCCTGGTAAGCGTCATCGACGAAACCGCCCAGGTACTGGCTGCCGTCAGCCAGGTGCAGGTGGCCTTGGCCATTGAAGCGCCATTGGCGAAAGCCACCCTTGTAACGGCTGCCATCGCTGCCGAGCAGTTCGCCTTCGCCGTCGAGCGAGCCGTCCTTGAATTCGCCGATCCACACGTCGCCGTCGACGTTCTCGTAGCGGCCGCGGCCTTCCAGGCGATTGTCCTTGAACTCACCGATGTACTGCTCGCCCTCGACGCTGTCGTAGGTGCCGCTGCCTTGCAGCTGGCCATCGATGAAGCGGCCGCTGAACTGGTTGCCACTGGCATCGCTGCGCACCCCGGCGCCATTGGGCTTGCCCTTGGCGAACAGGCCTTGATAGCGGCTGCCATCGGCCAAATCCAGCTCGCCGGCACCGTGGTACTGGTCGTCCTTGAATTGGCCGCGATAGACCTGGTCGTTCTGCTTGAGGGTGCCTTCGCCATCGCGCCGGCCGTGCTTGAAGGTACCGGCATAGTGGCTGCCGGGGGTGGTCAGGTCGCCCAGGCCATCGAACAGGCCGCCAGCGAACTGCCCGCGGTAGACCTCCCCATTGCTGCCGTGCCATTCACCTTGGCCATGCCATTGGCCATTGTTGAAGGTGCCGGCGTACCAACTGCCGTTGGGGTAGTCGATGCGGCCTTCGCCCTGCAGCAGGCCGTTGACCACTTCACCGCGGTAGCGGCCACCATCGGGCAGGCGCGCGTCTGGCGGCGACAGCGGTTCGCCTTCGCCACAGGCGGCGAGCAACAAGGTCAGGGCGAGGGGCAGCAGAGGACGCATGGCGGATTCCGGGCGATAGATCTACCGAGTATGCCGCAGAATGCGCTGGCACAGACAGCGCTGGCGAGCCAGGGAATGCGTGGGGCTGACGCAGCCTGTGATGGGCTGCCCAGCAGCCCCACGGCATTAAGTCGCTAAAGCGAGGGCAATACACCCTCGCTTGCAGGCTTCGTCAGCGCCTACAGATCAGTGCAGGGAAGGATCAGACGAAGCACAGCGACAACGGCTCAGCGATATACGCGGGTTTCTCTTCGCCTTCGATCTCCAGGGTTGCGGTAGCCTTGAGCAGCCATTGCCCCGGCTTCTTCTCGGTGGCATCGGTCAGCTCGACTTTGAGCCGAACCTGGCTATCGACCTTCACCGGTTGGATGAAGCGCACGCTGTCCAGGCCATAGTTGACCACCATCTTCAGTCCTTCAGGCAGGACCAGGATGTCTTCCATCAGCTTGGGAATCAGCGACAGGGTGAGGAAACCATGGGCGATGGTGGAGCCGAAAGGGGTCTTGCTGGCTTTTTCAGGGTCGACATGGATGAACTGGAAGTCGCCGGTAGCCTCGGCGAACAGGTTGATGCGCTGCTGATCGATTTTCAGCCATTCGGAACGTCCCAGTTCCTTTCCAACGTACTGCGAAAGCTCTGCAACAGGTACATAGGGCATCGTGACTCTCCGGATTGTCATTGCTGTTCGGGTGGTACGAAAGTCCAAGATCAGCACGTCGCGCGGTTGCGGTCAAGTTGCCATGTTTTCGGCGAATATCGGCTTATAGGCATAACCAACGCGTGCTTATAATGGCCGCCATGCCCGAAGGAGATGCTTATGCTGTTGCGTGGTTTGACCTGGCTGGTGTTGTTCCAACTGCTGGGTACGGCAATCAACCATCTGTGTGTGCCCATTCTGCCTGGGCCGATCATTGGCCTGCTGCTGTTGCTGGTGTTCCTGATGATTCGCGGCGAGGTCGGCAAGCCGCTGAACGAGGCCGCTTCCAGTCTGCTGCGCTACTTGCCGCTGTTGCTGGTACCGCCGGCGGTAGGAGTGATGGTGTATGCCAATGACATTGCCGCAGACTTTTGGGCAATTGTCGGTGCGCTGGTGCTGTCGTGCCTGGCCACCCTGGTGTTCGTCGGCGTATTGATGCAAAAGCTCATCCATCGCCAAGGCAAACGCGAGGAGCAACCATGACCCTCGACTGGCACGGCGCGCTCAACGCGGTCATTCATCACCCCCTGTTTGGCATCGGCATCACCTTGGGGGCCTACCAGATCGTGCTGGCAGGCTATGAGAAAACACGCTGGATCTTCCTGCAGCCGGTGCTGGTGTCGATGCTGCTGGTGATCGGCGTGCTGGTCACCTGTGGTATCGACTATGCCGAGTACCGCAAAAGCACCGAGATCATGAATATCCTCCTCGGCCCGGCCACGGTGGCCTTGGCGGTACCCCTCTACCTGAACCTGCGGCGCATTCGCCAGCTGTTCTGGCCGACATTTACTACGCTGGTAATCGGAGGCCTGTTCGCCACCCTGGCGTGCCTGTTGCTGGGTTGGTGGTTCGGTGCAGAGCACATGATCCTGATGACCATGGCGCCAAAGTCGGTGACCTCGCCGATTGCCATGCTGGTGGCCGAACAAATCGGTGGCGTGGCCGCGTTGGCGGCGGTGTTCGTGTTGATTACCGGAGTGATCGGGGCGATTTTCGGCCCGGCGCTGCTGACCCGCTTTGGCGTGCTCAGCCCGGAGGCGCGGGGCATGTCGCTGGGCGTGACCGCGCACGCGGTGGGCACTTCGGTGGCCTTGCAGGAAAGTGACGAATGCGGCGCCTTCGCCGCGTTGGCGATGAGCCTGATGGGTGTGGCCACGGCGGTGTTCCTGCCGTTGGCGGTTAGCCTGGTGGCCTGAGGATTTGTGATGACGCTACCGCTGTTTCCGCTCAATACCGTGCTGTTTCCAGGTTGCATGCTCGACTTGCAGATATTCGAGGCGCGCTACCTGGACATGATCGGCCGCTGCATGAAGCAAGGCAGTGGTTTTGGCGTGGTATGCATCCTGGAGGGCGAGCAGGTTGGCAAGGCGCCGCCGGTGGTGGCTTCGATTGGCTGTGAGGCGCTGATTCGCGATTTCACCCAACAGGACAACGGCTTGCTGGGGATCCGCGTCGAGGGCGTGCGGCGCTTCGAGGTGATCCAGACCGAGGTGCAGAAGGACCAGTTGCTGCTGGGCGAGGTGCACTGGCTGGCGGACGGCGCGGACAGCGAATTGACCGAGCATGAGGATGATTTACTCGCGCTGCTGCTGGCCCTGGGTGAGCACCCGATGGTCGAGGCACTGGGTATGCCTCGGCCGGTCGACGGCCAGCTGTCGTTGGCCAATCAGCTGGCTTACCTATTGCCGTTCATGGAAGAGGACAAGTTGGATTTGCTGACGATCGATTCGCCGCAGGAGCGTTTGGCGGCAATTCAGAACCTGCTCGAGCGGATTCAGGGCGAGTTGTTTGCCTGATAGGTCGTTTGCCTGTGCGGCTCCATTCACATCCTTGGCGTGGGAGCGGGCTTGCCCCGCGATGAGGCCGGCCCTGACTCACTCAATACTGATAACGCAGCAAAGCCTGCGGCAACGCATGCAAGGCAAAGAACGCCAACAACGCCACGCACGCCGGCAACACCAGCCACCAAACCCGCTGGCCCAAGGCGTTCAGCGGCTGGCGATACTGCACCAGGGTCAGGCTCACAGCGCACACACAGCACGCCAGCAGCGCACCGGCGAGAATGTCGGTCGGCCAATGCGCGCCCAGGTACACCCGCGACAGCGCAATCGACAGCGCCGGCAGGCAGCCAAGCAGCACCCAGGTCAGCCGCATCCGCGGCGGTTGGCCACGTCCGGCTAAAATGGCCATCACCAAGAAGAACGCAAACGACGCCGAACTATGTCCGCTGGGCATGCTGTAGCTGGTCAGCGGGTCGGTCAGCACTTCAGGTCGTGCCCGCGCAAACAACCACTTCAACGTGCCGTTAGCCAGCGCAGTACCCATCAACGCCGCGCCGGCAAACAGGGCATGGCGCCATTGCCGCGCCAATAACAGCAAGCCAGTCAGCAGCGCGCCAAGGAACAGCTGGGTACGGAAATCGCCCAGGCGGGTAACCAGCACCACCACGCCATCCACGGCCTGGCTGCGATGCTCTTGCACCAGGGTCATCACGCCCTGGTCGAACTCGTGCAGATAAGGCCAGCCGATGAACAGCCCGGCCAGCGCCAGGAAGCTCAGGGCAGCGATCAAGCGGGTGCCATGGCGCTGGTCGCGGATGCTGCTATTGAGGCTCAGGCCGATCAGTACCGCCAGTGTCCCGGCGATCAGCCCGGCATCGAGCCAGAAGCCTTCGGGCAAGGGCAGGCGCATGGCCGCGCCAGTGGCCCAGCCGGGCAGCAGGTAGGCCACCGACCAACCGGCGCCAGCCACCATGCTGACGGCGATAAAGCGCGGCAGGGGCATGTCGAACATGCCTGCGACCATCGGCAGCATCGGCCGCAGTGGACCAATGAAGCGCCCGACCAGCAAGCTGGCGATTCCGTAGCGTTGGAAGTAGGTCTCGGCGCTGCCGATCCATTCCGGGTGATGGCGGATCAATGGCAGGCGGCGGATGTTCTGGTGGAAGTACTTGCCGATGCTGTAGGACAGCGCATCGCCGAGCAGCCCGCCGGCAAAGCCCAGCAGCAGGGTTTCACCGAGGGTGAAGGCGCCACTACCGGCTAGCACCGCGACCGCAAACAGCAGCACTGTGCCCGGTACGATGATGCCGGCGATGGCCAGGCATTCGATGCACGCCACCAGAAAGATTGCCAGGCCAAGCCACTGCGGGTTGGCGCTGAGCCAGCCGGTCAGGCTGTCGAGCCATTGGCCCATGAGTCAGCTTCCTTGTTCCAGAATGAAGTAGTCCCGGCCTTCGACTTGGCCCCGACGCAGCGGGTTCCGTGTGCAAAAGCGGGCAAATTGAGCATCGACGAAACGGTACGGCAGGTGTTCGTCGCGCCCGTGCGGGATGCCCAGGCGCGCGCATTGGATGATCTGCGGCACACTGATGGCGCAGTCTTCGACATAGAGACGATCTGGGTCGAAGCGCTTGGCGTCCCAGTGCGGCACTTTCAGGTCCAGCGCGCGGCAGAGCAAGGTCTGCCCGGCGCACAGGCGCTCGTCTGGGCGGATGTTGCCGTTGGCGTCAGGGTTGTTCAGCTGCATCTGTGCCAGGCTGTTGGCATCGGAGATGGCGTCCAGCCACGGGTAGGCGGATTTGATCAGCACGGCGTTGCCAGGCCCATGGGCGCTGAAATTGAGCGAATCGCCGCCACGGGCGTAATACATGTAGATGTGCCCGCCATCGAGAAACAGCGCCTTGCGTTTTTCGGTGAAGCCGAGCGAGGCGTGGCTGCCTTTGTCGCTCAGGTAGTAGGCTTCGGTCTCGATGATCCGCGCGGCCAGCCAGAGATTGCCGTGGCGATGACGAATGACCTTGCCCAGCAATGCCTTGGCCAGGGTCTGGGCGTCACGGTCGAAAAAGCTGTCGGGCAGGGCACGTGCCGGGCAGGGGGCTGGGTCGGGCATGCTGATCGTTCGTGGTTGAGTGGCGCGGATCATAGCAATTAATCGCTTAATCGAGGCTGAACTGAGCGCTTGTGCGCTGTTAGTGAAGACCTCATCGCGGGGCAAGCCCGCTCCCACGCAGACTGTGAGAAATCCCCGTGGGAGCGGGCTTGTCCCGCGATAGCGTCGGTTCGGACAAGGAAATTTCTGATAAGGCCCGTTACATCTTTCCTACCCATTACCCCCGCCATCTTCTACCATCCGCCACCCGCCGCTGGGCGTATAGGGGCGTGCCAGTTATAATCAGCCGATTTCCCCTTTCGCCAAGACACCGAGCCCATGACTGAGTCCGTTCTTGACTACATGACCCGCCTGGGTCGCGCCGCCCGCGAGGCCTCTCGTGTGATCGCCCGTGCCAGCACCGCGCAGAAGAACCGCGCCCTGCAGGCCGCCGCCGACGCGCTGGACGCTGCCCGCAGCGAGCTGACCGCAGCCAATGAACAGGACCTGGCCGCTGGCCGTGCCAATGGCCTTGAGCCAGCTCTGCTCGACCGTCTGGCCCTGACCCCGGCGCGCATCGACGGCATGATCACTGGCCTGCGCCAGGTTGCCAGCCTGCCGGACCCAGTCGGCGCCATCCGTGACATGAGCTACCGCCCGTCGGGGATCCAGGTGGGCAAGATGCGCGTACCGCTCGGGGTGATCGGCATCATCTATGAGTCGCGCCCGAACGTGACCATTGACGCTGCCAGCCTGTGCCTCAAATCGGGCAACGCCACCATCCTGCGTGGCGGCTCCGAGGCGATTCATTCCAATCGCGCCATCGCCACCTGCATCCAGCGTGGCCTGGCTGCCGCCGGCCTGCCGGCGGCGGTAGTGCAAGTGGTCGAGACCACCGATCGCGACGCCGTCGGCGCACTGATCAGCATGCCGGAGTTCGTCGATGTCATCGTCCCGCGCGGCGGCCGTGGTCTGATCGAGCGCATCAGCCGTGATGCCCGCGTGCCGGTGATCAAGCACCTCGATGGCATCTGCCACGTCTATATCGATCAGCACGCTGATCTGGACAAGGGCTGGCGCGTGGCCTTCAACGCCAAGACCTACCGCTACGGCATCTGTGGCGCGATGGAAACGTTGCTGGTCGATCAAAGCGTGGCTAGCGATTTCCTGCCGGAAATGGCCCGCCGCTTCCAGGACAAGGGCGTCGAGCTGCGCGGCTGCGAGCGTACCCAGGCGATCATCGAGGCCAAGCCTGCCAGTGAAGACGACTGGCACACCGAATACCTCGACGCGATCCTGTCGATTCGTGTGGTCGACGGCCTGGACCAGGCTATCGAGCACATCAACCATTACGGCTCGCACCACACCGATTCGATCATCACCGAACACCAGGGCCAGGCCCGGCGCTTCATGGCCGAGGTCGACTCGGCGTCGGTGATGCTCAATACCCCGACCTGCTTTGCCGACGGCTTCGAATATGGCCTGGGCGCAGAAATCGGGATTTCCACCGACAAGCTGCACGCCCGCGGCCCGGTCGGCCTGGAAGGCCTGACCTGCGAGAAGTATGTAGTGATCGGCGATGGTCAACTGCGCGGCCAGGAGTCCTGCTGAGTTGAGCACCGCCCAGCCAGTGCGGCGCGTCGGCATTCTCGGCGGTACCTTCGACCCGGTGCATATCGGCCACCTGCGCAGCGCGCTGGAAGTGGCCGAATTCATGGGCCTGGACGAGCTGCGCCTGCTGCCCAACGCTCGACCGCCACACCGCGACACGCCACAGGTGTCGGCGCAGGATCGCCTGGCCATGGTGCAAAGCGCGGTTAGCGGGGTCGAATGCCTGAGCGTTGATGCCCGGGAGCTGGCACGCGACAAGCCGTCGTACACCATCGACACCCTGGAATCGATCCGGGCCGAGCTGGCGGACGACGACCAATTGTTCCTGGTGCTGGGTTGGGACGCATTCTGCGGCCTGCCTGGCTGGCATCGCTGGGAAGAGTTGCTGCAACACTGTCACATCCTGGTGCTGCAACGCCCGGATGCCGATGTCGAACCCCCTGACGAGCTGCGCAACCTTCTGGCGGCGCGCTCGGAGAGCGATCCCGCCGCCATGTCTGGCCCGGCGGGGCATATTTCGTTCGTCTGGCAGACGCCGCTCGCGGTGTCTGCCACGCAAATCCGACAGCTGCTGGCCAGCGGCAAGTCGGTGCGGTTCCTGGTGCCGGACGCAGTACTGGCCTATATCGAGGCGCACGATCTGTATCGTGCGTCCAACTGACGGCGCCATTGGGCGCCTCATTCAATGAGTTGAACGAGTTTTATATGACCAAGCAAAACATCATCAAGGCCGAAGAACTGGTCGAGCTGGCCAAGGCCGCACTGGAAGACGTCAAGGCCCAGGACATCCAGGTCATCGACGTACGCGAGAAGCACAGCCTGACCGACTACATGATCATCGCCACCGGTACCTCCAACCGCCAGATCAACGCGATGCTGGAAAAGGTTCGCGAACTGGTCAAGGCTAAGGGCGTGCAGCCGCTGGGCGAAGAAGGCAAGGGCGAGAGCGACTGGGTCCTGCTCGACCTCAACGACGTCATCGTGCACATGATGACCGCCGCAGCGCGTCAGTTCTACGACCTGGAGCGCCTGTGGATGGGTGCCGAGCAGAGCCGTGCCGCCGATGGCAAGCACCACAGCTCGGAAACCGGTGCCAACGAGTTCTTCGACAAGCTCACCAAGTAATAAGGAAGCGCCGTGCGTCTGCGATTGATCGCGGTCGGCTCGCGTATGCCCAAGTGGGTCGAGGAAGGCTGGCATGAATATGCCAAGCGCCTCCCTTCGGAGCTGTCGCTGGAGCTGGTGGAAATACCGCTGAACACCCGGGGCAAGAATGCCGACGTCGCTCGCCTGATTCGTCAGGAGGGCGAGGCCATGCTCGCCAAGGTGCAGCCGGGCGAGCGTATCGTCACCCTTGAGGTGCACGGCAAGCCTTGGAGCACCGAGCAGTTGGCGGTCGAGCTGGATCGCTGGCGCCTGGATTCGCGCACGGTGAATTTGATGGTGGGTGGGCCGGAGGGCCTGGCGCCGGAGGTGTGCGCGCGTAGCGAACAGCGCTGGTCGCTGTCGCCGCTGACCCTGCCGCATCCGTTGGTAAGGATACTGATCGGCGAACAGATCTACCGCGCCTGGACCGTGTTGTCCGGGCATCCCTACCACAAATGAGCCTGTAAGCCCGCCCGATGTCGCAGCCGATTCGCCTCAAAGACCACGAGAAAGACGCCCGCCTGGTGCGCAACCGCGTCGTGGTCGGCGCTGTGGCGATCATGTTGCTGGTGTGCGTGCTGATCGCGCGGCTGTATTACCTGCAGATCATCCAGTACGACTATCACTCCACCTTGTCGGAGAACAATCGGGTGCATGTGCAGCCGATTCCGCCGACCCGTGGGCTGATTTTCGACCGAAATGGGGTGATCATCGCCGATAACCGGCCCAGCTTCAGCCTGACCATGACCCGCGAGCGGGCCGGTAACTCCGGCAAATGGCAGGAAGTGCTGGACGTGATCGTCGAGGTGCTGGAGCTGACCCCGGATGACCGTGCGCTGTTCGAGAAGCGCATGAAGCAGGGGCGCCGACCGTTCGAGCCGGTGCCGATCCTGTTCGAGCTCAGCGAAGAACAGATCGCCCGGGTGGCGGTGAACCAGTTCCGCCTGCCGGGGGTTGAGGTGGCGGCGCAGCTGGTGCGCCATTACCCACAAGGTGCGCATTTCGCCCATTCGGTCGGCTACGTCGGGCGGATCAACGAGAAAGAGCTGAAAACCCTCGATCCGGTCAACTACAGCGGCACCCACCATATCGGCAAGACCGGCATCGAGCGCTTCTATGAAGACGCCTTGCACGGCCAGGTCGGTTACGAGGAAGTCGAGACCAACGCGCGCGGTCGTGTCCTGCGGGTGCTCAAGCGTACCGACCCGATTCCTGGCAAGGACATCGTCCTGAGCCTGGACATCAAGTTGCAGGAAGCGGCCGAGCTTGCCCTGGGCGGGCGGCGTGGCGCGGTGGTGGCGTTGGATCCGCGCTCGGGTGAAGTCCTGGCGATGGTCAGCCAGCCGAGCTTCGACCCCAACCTGTTCGTCACCGGTATCGGCTTCAAGGCCTATGCCGAGCTGCGCGACTCGATCGACCGGCCGCTGTTCAACCGCGTCTTGCGCGGCCTGTATCCGCCAGGCTCGACCATCAAGCCGGCGGTGGCGATTGCCGGGCTGGACAGTGGCGTGGTCACCGCCAGCAGCCGGGTATTCGACCCGGGCTACTACCAGTTGCCCAACTATGACCACAAATACCGAAACTGGAACCGCAGTGGTGATGGCTGGGTCGATCTGGACCTGGCGATCATGCGTTCCAACGACACCTACTTCTACGACTTGGCGCACAAGATGGGCATTGATCGCCTGTCCACTTACATGAACAAGTTCGGCCTCGGCCAGAAAGTCTCGCTGGACATGTTCGAGGAGTCTTCCGGCTTGATGCCGACCCGTGAGTGGAAGCGCGCCACCCGTCGTCAGGCCTGGTTCCCGGGCGAGACGCTGATCCTGGGTATCGGCCAGGGCTACATGCAGACCACGCCCTTGCAGATGGCCCAGGCTACGGCGCTGATCGCCAGCAAAGGCAAGTGGTTCCGGCCGCATCTGGCCAAGACCATCGAAGGCCAGCCGCCGGTGGACGAAAACCCGATCGATGACATCATCCTGCGCGACAAGTCCGACTGGACCCGAGTCACCCATGGGATGGAGCAGGTCATGCATAACGCCCGCGGTACTGCCCGCGCCGCCGCCGCTGGCGCCCAGTATCGGATTGCCGGCAAGAGCGGTACCGCCCAGGTGGTGGCGATCAAGCAGGGCGAGAAGTACGACCGCAACAAAGTCCAGGAGCGCCATCGTGACCACGCCTTGTTCGTTGGCTTTGCGCCCGCAGAAGACCCCAAGATCGTGGTCTCGGTGATGATCGAGAACGGCGAAGCCGGTGGCCGTGTGGCCGCCCCCGTGATGCGTCAGGTGATGGATGCCTGGTTGCTCGATGAGAGCGGCCGGCTGAAAACCGAGTTCGCGCCGCCCACCGTCGCCCAGGAAGCGCCGCAATGATGAACAACTTTGATCGCATGCTCTCCAGCGAAGACGTGATGCGTCGGCGCGCCAGCTTCCTGCAGCGCATCCATGTCGACGGCCCGCTGCTGATCATCCTGCTGACCCTCGCCGCTGGCAGCCTGTTCGTGCTCTATTCGGCCAGCGGCAAGAACTGGGACTTGCTGATGAAGCAGGCCACCTCGTTCGGCATCGGCCTGGTGTCGATGTTCATCATCGCCCAGCTCGAACCACGTTTCATGGCCCGTTGGGTGCCGTTGGCGTACCTGACCGGGGTGTGTCTGCTGGTGGTGGTCGACGTCATGGGCCACAACGCCATGGGCGCGACCCGCTGGATCAACATCCCGGGGGTGATCCGCTTCCAGCCTTCGGAATTCATGAAGATCATCATGCCGGCAACCTTGGCCTGGTATCTGTCCAAGCGCACCTTGCCGCCGGATCTCAAGCACGTGGCGATCAGCCTGGTGCTGATCGGCGTGCCGTTCATTCTAATTGTCCGCCAGCCTGACCTGGGTACCGCGCTGCTGATCCTCGCCTCGGGCGCGTTCGTGCTGTTCATGGGGGGCCTGCGCTGGCGCTGGATTATCAGCGTGCTGGCCGCCGCGGTGCCGGTGGCCGTGGCGATGTGGTTCTTCGTCATGCACGACTACCAGAAGCAACGGGTATTGACCTTCCTCGACCCGGAAAGCGACCCGTTGGGCACCGGCTGGAACATCATTCAGTCCAAGGCCGCGATCGGCTCGGGCGGGGTGTTTGGCAAAGGTTGGTTGCTCGGTACCCAGTCGCACCTGGATTTTCTTCCTGAAAGCCACACCGACTTCATCATCGCCGTGCTCGGCGAGGAGTTCGGTCTGGTCGGGATCTGCCTGCTGTTGATCGTCTACCTGCTGCTGATCGGCCGCGGCCTGGTGATCACGGCCCAGGCGCAGACCCTGTTCGGCAAGCTGCTGGCGGGCAGCCTGACGATGACCTTCTTTGTATACGTATTCGTCAATATCGGTATGGTTAGCGGTTTGTTACCCGTAGTGGGGGTGCCGCTGCCCTTCATTAGTTATGGCGGAACTTCGTTGGTGACGCTGCTGTCAGCGTTTGGCGTTCTGATGTCGATCCACACACACCGCAAATGGATCGCGCAGGTTTGAATAAGGTGACCAATTTCATGCAAGCAGTGCGTACCTGGGCTGCCCGTTGTCTGCCGTGGATCGGCGCAATCGGTCTGTTCGGCGCTGTCCAGCAAGCCAATGCCGGCGACTATGACGGCTCGCCACAGGTGGCCGAGTTCGTTGGCGAAATGACCCGCGACTACGGTTTTGCCGGCGAACAACTGATGGGCGTGTTCCGCGAGGTGCAGCGCAAGCAGTCGATCCTCGATGCGATTTCGCGTCCGGCCGAGCGGGTCAAGCCGTGGAAAGAATACCGGCCGATGTTCATTACCGACGCGCGCATTGCCCGCGGGGTCGACTTCTGGCGTCAGCACGAGGCCACCTTAGCCCGTGCCGAGCAGGAATATGGGGTGCCGGCCCAAGTGATCGTGTCGATCATCGGCGTGGAGACCTTCTTTGGTCGCAACACCGGCAACTACCGGGTGATCGACGCGTTGTCGACCCTGGGCTTCGATTACCCGCCACGGGCCGAGTTCTTCCGCAAGGAGCTGCGCGAGTTTCTCTTGCTGGCCCGGGAGGAGCAGCTCGATCCGCTGATGCTCAAGGGCTCCTACGCCGGCGCCATGGGCTTGCCGCAGTTCATGCCGAGCAGTTTTCGCAACTATGCCGTGGACTTCGACGGTGATGGCCACATCAATATCTGGAACAACCCCGATGACGCCATCGGCAGCGTGGCCAGCTACTTCAAGCGCCACGGCTGGGTTGCGGGCGAGGGCGTGGTCAGTCGCGCCCAGGTGCGTGGCGAGCGGGCCGATGAAGGCCTGACCACGGGTATCGAGCCGGTCAAGACGGTCGGGGAGTTGAAAGCCCTGGGTTGGTCGAGCCATGATGCGCTGCGCGATGATCTGCCGGTGACCGCCTTCAAGCTCGAGGGTGAAAACGGTCCGGAATACTGGATGGGCTTGAAGAACTTCTATGCGATCACGCGGTACAACCGCAGTGTGATGTACGCCATGGCGGTGCATCAGCTCTCGGAACAGCTGGTTCTTGCACGGGGCGTCAAGTAATGCGCGTATTTTCTCTGAATTCCTTCAAGCTGCTGACCTGCATCGCCGTTGGCGTGGTCCTGGCCAGCTGCTCGTCCAGCCGTCCGGCCCAGCAAAGCGGCGGCAACGTGGTTCGTTCGCAACCTGGCCTGGACATCAACCGCGCTCACAAGGACGGCGCGCCGTGGTGGGACGTGGATGTCAACAAGATCCCTGACGCCACGCCAACCGTGCACACTGGCAATTACAAGGCCAACCCGTACACGGTGCTGGGCAAGACCTACTACCCGATCCAGGACTCGCGCAACTACCGGGCCGAGGGCACTGCCTCCTGGTACGGCACCAAGTTCCATGGCCAGAACACCGCCAATGGCGAGGTCTATGACCTCTACGGCATGAGCGCAGCGCACAAGACCCTGCCGCTGCCGGCCTACGTGCGGGTGACCAACCTGGACAACCACCGTAGCGTGATCCTGCGGGTCAACGACCGTGGCCCGTTCTATTCGGACCGCATCATCGACCTGTCCTACGCGGCGGCGAAAAAACTCGGTTACGCCGAAACCGGCACCGCGCGGGTGCGCGTCGAGGGGATCGACCCGCAGCAGTGGTGGGCCCAGCGTGGTCAGCAGGCGCCGTTGGTGCTCAAGGAACCGCAAGTGGCCCAGACCCAAGCGCTGCCAGCCAGCACGGGCAAGGTCGAGCAATGGACTCCGCCAGCGCAGCAACATGCTGCGGCGGTAGTACCGGTGCAGATCGCCAGCAACAGCGCGCCAAGCGCCAATGGCGGCATGTACCTTCAGGTGGGCGCATTCGCCAACCCGGACGCAGCTGAACTGCTGCGCTCCAAACTCAGCACCATGGTCAGCGCCCCGGTATTCATCAGCTCGATCGTACGTAACCAGCAGACCCTGCACCGCGTACGCCTGGGGCCGATGAGCAGCCAGGGCGAAGTCCAACAGACCCAGGACAGCGTGCGCATGGCCAATCTTGGCCAGGCCAAGCTGGTGACCGACTAGGGAACTCCTGCGCCAGACGGTGGACTGAAGGGGCACGACGCACTGATTTGCGTCACCCCTTTCGCGGGCAAGCCCGCTGCCACAAGGACAGCGATGACCCTGTGGCAGCGGGCTTGCCCGCGAAGAAGTCGACGCCGACCTGTCTGTTTTGTCATGAATTGCCAGACGCGCCCATGTACAATGGCCGTTTTTTCCCGCAAGGCCCCTGGCCTCGGGTTTGGGCTGCAGCGCAGCTCGCATAACTAGACTGACTAGCCGTTGGGCCTTGCCCACGAAACATCAGACCATTAGCGATTTTCGAGAGACGGATGAACATCACCAACCTTGCCAAACGACTTTGCCTGCCCGTACTGCTGATGATCACGCCTGCTGCCTTCGCAGCGGAGCAGATGATGCCATCGCCACCGCAGTTGGCCGCCAAGTCCTACGTACTCATGGACGCGTCCAGCGGCAACGTGCTGGTCGAAAACAACGGTGACGAGCGCCTGCCGCCAGCCAGCTTGACCAAGCTGATGACTGCCTACATCGCCACCCTCGACATCCGTCGTGGCCAGATCGGCGAAAACGACCCGGTCACCGTCAGCGAAAACGCCTGGCGTACCGGTGGTTCGCGCATGTTCATCAAGGTCGGCACCCAGGTCAGCGTCAGCGACCTGCTGCACGGCATCATCATCCAGTCGGGTAACGACGCGTCGGTCGCCCTGGCCGAGCACATCGCCGGCAGCGAAGATGCCTTCGCCGACATGATGAACAAGACCGCTACCGATCTGGGCATGGGCAACAGCCACTTCATGAACCCGACCGGCCTGCCGAACCCGGAGCACTACTCCTCGGCCCACGACATGGCCCTGCTGGCGCGTGCGATCATCAACGAAGACCCGGCTCACTACGCGATCTACTCGCAGAAAGAGTTCTTCTGGAACAACATCAAGCAGCCGAACCGCAACCTGCTGCTGTGGCGTGACAAGACCGTCGATGGCCTGAAAACCGGCCACACCGACGAAGCCGGCTACTGCATGGTCGCCTCGGCGGTACGTGACGGCCAGCGCCTGATCGCCGTGGTGTTCGGCACCAACAGCGAGCAATCGCGTGCTGCCGAAACCCAGAAGCTGCTGACCTACGGTTTCCGCTTCTTCGAAACCCAGACCTTCTACCAGAAGGGCACCGAGCTGACTCAGGCTCCGGTCTGGAAGGGCGCCACCAGCCAAGTCAAGGCGGGCCTGGCCAACGACCTGACCATGACTATGCCTAAAGGCCAATTGAAGCGCCTGGCCGCTTCGATGACCATGAACCCACAACTGACCGCGCCAATCGCCAAAGGTGACGTGATCGGTAAAGTGGAAGTCAAACTGGACGAGAAAGTGGTCCACAGCGCTGACCTCATCGCCCTCGATGGCGTCGAGGAAGGTGGTTTCTTCCGCCGTATGTGGGATAGCATTCGTCTATTCTTCTACGGGTTGTTCAACTGATAACGTGACCTGCCACGCTCCCGCTCACTCCAGCGGGAGCGTCGTTGTTGCCACGGCTTACGAGGCCGTTTCCGCCATGAGCGAACCTGACGTCAAGTCGCACAAGATTGAATTCCCCTGCGCCGATTATCCGATCAAGGTGATTGGCGACACCGTAGTCAATTTCAAGGACACGGTGATCGAAATCCTCAAGAAGCACGCCAAGGTCGACATGGCCACTCTGGCCGAGCGTCAGAGCAAGGAAGGCAAGTACACCACGGTGCAACTGCACATCGTTGCCGAGAGCGAGGACCAGCTGCACGATATCAACAGCGCCCTGCGCGCTACCGGCATCGTGAAAATGGTGCTCTGATGCCCGCTTGTCTCGGTTTTCGCGAGCTTGGCCTGCAGCCCTATGAACCGGTGCTGGAGGCTATGCGTCGTTTTACCGAGCAGCGTGGAGCGGACAGCCAGGACGAAATCTGGCTGGTCGAACATCCTGCGGTCTTCACCCAGGGCCAGGCCGGCAAGGCCGAGCACCTGCTGGTGCCGGGCGACATCCCGGTGGTGCAGACCGATCGCGGCGGCCAGGTGACCTACCATGGCCCCGGGCAGCTGGTGGCCTACCTGTTGCTCGACGTGCGCCGGCTGGGCTTTGGCGTGCGGGAGCTGGTCAGCCGGATCGAGCACAGCCTGATCGATCTGCTCGCCAGCTATGAGGTCGACGCCGCCGCCAAACCCGATGCGCCGGGTGTATATGTCGACGGGGCGAAGATCGCCTCGCTCGGCCTGCGAATCCGCAATGGTCGTTCGTTCCACGGCCTTGCCCTGAACGTGGACATGGACTTAGCGCCATTTCGCCGAATCAACCCCTGCGGGTATGCGGGGCTGGCCATGACCCAGCTACGTGATCTGGCAGGTCCGATCGAACTCACCGAGGTCAGGACAAGGCTGCGCGGACAGCTGGTCAAGCACCTCGACTATGCTGAGCAGACGACCCTCACGGGCGGAATCGACTGAATATGACAATTGTGCAAGAAGCCGTGCCGAACCTGATCCCATCCCAGGATGTCACCCCGCGCCCTGCGCCGAAGAAGGTGGAAGCTGGGGTGAAACTGCGTGGCGCCGACAAGGTGGCGCGTATCCCGGTCAAGATCATCCCCACCGAAGAGCTGCCGAAGAAGCCTGACTGGATCCGCGTGCGCATCCCGGTTTCTCCCGAGGTAGATCGCATCAAGCAACTGCTGCGCAAGCACAAGCTGCACAGCGTTTGCGAAGAGGCCTCCTGCCCGAACCTGGGCGAGTGCTTCTCCGGTGGTACTGCGACCTTCATGATCATGGGCGACATCTGCACGCGTCGCTGCCCGTTCTGCGACGTTGGCCACGGCCGACCGAAGCCACTGGATGTGGATGAGCCGCACAACCTGGCCGTGGCTATCGCCGATCTGCGCCTGAAGTACGTGGTGATCACCTCGGTTGACCGTGACGACCTGCGTGATGGCGGTGCCCAGCACTTTGCCGATTGCATTCGCGAAATCCGCAAGCTGTCGCCAGGCGTGCAGTTGGAAACCCTGGTACCGGACTACCGAGGACGCATGGACGTGGCGCTGGCGATCACCGCCCAAGAGCCGCCTGATGTGTTCAACCACAACCTTGAGACCGTGCCGCGCCTGTACAAGGCCGCCCGTCCTGGTTCGGACTACGACTGGTCGCTGGACCTGCTGGAGAAGTTCAAGCAGCTGGTGCCGCATGTCCCGACCAAGTCCGGCTTGATGCTGGGCCTGGGCGAGACCGACGAGGAAGTCATTGAAGTGATGCATCGCATGCGTGAGCACAACATCGACATGCTCACCCTCGGTCAGTACCTGCAGCCTTCGCGCAGCCACTTGCCGGTGCAGCGTTTCGTCCATCCGGACACCTTCGCCTGGTTCGCCGAGGAAGGCTACAAGATGGGCTTCAAGAACGTCGCATCCGGGCCGTTGGTGCGTTCGTCCTACCATGCTGACCAGCAGGCGCACGAAGCCAAGATCAAGCTCTGAGCCTGGCTTGAGTCAAACATGCCGATGCGCGCCGAGAGGCGCCATCGGCATTTTTATTGGGGGATCGTTACCCGCTGGGCAAGGCTGATGCTTTCGCTCATCGTGGCTCGCCCGTCCCTACAAGGAGTTGCTCGATGAACTGTGTTGAACGCGGGGTTGCCCCATTGCCCCAGGCGCTGCCGACCAATGCCTGCTTCGCCATCATTGCTCCCGCAGGCCCTGCGCGGCTGGATCAGGCCAAGGCTGGTCAATGGTTTACCGACCGCGGCTACCAGTGCCGCATCTACCCCGGTGTCAGCCAGGCCCAAGGCTACCTGGCCGGCTCCGATCAGCAGCGTTTGCAGGATCTGCATGATGCCTTCAGCGACCCGCAGATCGACGCCATCCTGTGCATGCGCGGTGGTTACGGCAGCATGCGCCTGCTCGACCAGATCGACTTCGAGCTTATCGCGCGCCATCCCAAGCCGTTGATCGGCTATAGCGATATCACCGCGCTGCACACGGCGATCAACCAGCGCGCAGGATTGCTCACTTTCCATGGCGGCATGCTCAATGCCGATCTACTGGGAGAGAAGCTGGAGCCGACGGTCAGTTCCTTGCTGGAGCAGTTGCGCGGGCGGCTGGGGCAGGGCGCGGCGATTGCCCATCCGCACAACTACCCATTGACCAGCGTGCTGCCAGGCGCTGCCAGCGGGCGTCTGGTGGGCGGTAATCTGTCGTTGCTAGGGGCCACACTGGGCACCTTGGCTGAGATCGATACACGCGACAGCATCTTGTTCATCGAGGATGTCAACGAGCCGCTGTACCGGGTCGACAGGTTGCTGACCCAATTACGCCTGGCTGGCAAGCTGGAGGGTGTGCGTGGGGTGCTGGTGGGGGATTTTGCCGGGGTTACGGTTTCGGCCATGACGCCGCTGCTGGAGGATATCTTCGCGCCGTTGGCGGTGCCGGTGCTGGCCGGATGGCGCAGTGGCCATTGTGATCCGAATATTTGCTTGCCGCTGGGAGCGCGGGTGCGCTTGGACAGCGAAAAGCACAGCCTGAGCTTGGAGCAGACGTTGTTCAGGTCGTAAGGCTATCGCGGGGCAAGCCCGCTCCCACGTTGTAAACGTCAGTGGACGTAACGTGGGAGCGGGCTTGCCCCGCGACAGCTCGCTAGCGGCTACGCAGGCTGTCGAGCAACTTATGCGTCGGGTAGCCATCCGCCGGCATCCCTTGCGCTTGCTGCGCATTGCGAATCGCCTTGCGAGTATTGGCGCCAATGATGCCATCAGCATTGCCCGCCTCATGCCCGCTGGCATTGAGCAAGTTCTGCAACTCGATGCGCTCGCTGCGGCTCAATGGCAGATCTTCTTTCGGCCAGCTGCCAGCAATGAAGCCCCAGCCCGAGAAGCGATCACCCAGCAGGCTTACCGCCAGGGCATAGGATGATGAGTTGTTGTACTTGAGAATCGCGCGGAAGTTGTCCAACACCAGGAAGGCAGGGCCTTTGGCGCCGGCAGGCAGCAGCAGCGCGGCCGACAGCTGGTTGCTACCGGCAGGCAGTTGCGTGCCACTGGGCAGTTTCACGCCCAGTTGCAGCCACTCGCTGACCGTCTTGCGCTGGGCACCGTCGGCGATCCAGTAATCGAAGCTGGCCGGCACCTGGACTTCGAAGCCCCACGGTTGACCACGCTTCCAACCTGAGCTTTGCAGGTAATGGGCGGTGGATGCCAGGGCATCGGCGGTGCTGTTCCAGATATCGCGACGGCCATCACCGTCGAAGTCCACCGCGTGGGTGTTGTAGGTTGTCGGAATGAACTGGGTCTGGCCCATCGCCCCGGCCCACGAACCACGCATTGCCTCGGGCTGGATGTCGCCGTTCTGCAGGATCTGCAGCGCCGCAATCAGCTGATCCTGGGCAAACTGCGGGCGACGGCCTTCGTAGGCCAGGGTCGCCAGCGAGCGGATCACCGACTTGTTGCCCTGGAACTGGCCGAAGTTACTCTCCATGCCCCACACCGATACCAGCACCTGGCGATCTACGCCGTAGCGCTGTTCGATGCGCGACAGCAGCTCGGCATTTTGCTCAAGCAACTTCTTACCGTTGCGCACGCGCAGTGGCGACAGCGCGCCATCGAGGTATTCCCACACTGGACGGGTGAACTCGGGCTGGCTGCGGTCGGCCTTGATCACGTCCATATCGGGTGTGACGCCGCTGAAGGCGCGGTCGAACAAACTTGCGCTGATGCCGGCCTGCAGTGCTTGCTGACGGAAGCCCGCCTGCCATTGGGCGAAGGTCTGCAGGGGCTGGATTTCAGTACTGACGTCAGGTGTGCTGCCGGGCAGGTTGACCACCGGAGCGGGCTGGGCAGGGGCCAGCGGCAGAGCGTCGGCGGCGGTGGGTTTCTCCGCGCAGGCGACGAGCAGGATGAGGCTGGAGGCCGCGATCAGCTGGCGGGGTTGCCAGCGTGGGAACAGACTGAAGAGCATGCACAGATCCAGGAATTACAGGTCAGGTGCCGACCATACCATGCCTGCGCTTTTGATGCTTTCATGCGGCCAAAAAGTAACAAGCCTCCCAATCTCTCGATTGGAAGGCTTCGCGGCGGTAGCTGCCTTTGCCTTTGCCTGGTTGTTCCTGTCGGCTGCGGAACAGTGGCTGGGCGATGATGGATTTGGCCTTGTTCGGGCCGTGTTTTTTCGGCTTTTTGCTCATCTTGAAGGTCCAGCGTAGTGAGTGACGGGCGCACTGTAGGTCGCTTGGAACGGGTGGGCCAATTGATTGTTTATATGATCAGTGAATGGGTCCGCTTTGCGGCCCATCGCAGGCAAGCCAGCTCCTACAGCAATAGCACCGATCC
>NZ_JBICKL010000087.1:0-13387 GCF_043104195.1 Pseudomonas sp. xss_2 | reverse complement strand
CCATCACCACAGAACCCGAAAGCCTCCTATCAGTCGCGCAGATGAATTTTTCTTAAATCGCCGTTTGTCTATTCTTTGGCACAATCAAGTCTCCATTCGCCGCCCAGGAACCAGCATGACCCGCGTACTGACCATCGAAGACGACGCCGTCACCGCCCAGGAAATCGTCGCTGAACTGTCCAGCCACGGCCTTGAGGTGGACTGGGCCGATAACGGCCGGGAAGGCTTGTCCAAGGCCATTGCCGGTGGCTATGACCTGATCACCCTCGACCGCATGCTGCCCGAGGTCGATGGCCTGACCATCGTCACAACCTTGCGCAACCTCAAGATCGCCACGCCGATCCTGATGATCAGCGCCCTGTCCGATGTCGACGAACGCGTGCGCGGCCTGCGCGCTGGCGGCGATGACTACCTGACCAAGCCATTCGCCTCCGACGAGATGGCCGCCCGGGTCGAAGTGCTGCTACGGCGCAACAGCGTGCCCATGACCCAGACCCGCCTGCAGGTCGCCGACCTTGAGCTGGACCTGATCAGCCACGAAGCACGCCGCGGCGAACAGACCCTGAATCTGCTGCCTACCGAGTACAAGCTGTTGGAATACCTGATGCGCCATTCCGGCCAGGTGATCACCCGGATGATGATCTTCGAGGAGGTCTGGGGCTATCACTTCGACCCCGGCACCAACCTGATCGATGTACACATTGGGCGCCTGCGCAAGAAGATCGACTCGCCCGGCCAGTCGCCGCTGATCCGTACCGTACGGGGCTCGGGCTATGCCATTGCTGAACCCGTCTAAGGGCTGGAGTTCCTCGACCAGCCGCCTGTTGGCGCTGTACAGCTTTCTGTTCGTGGCCTGGAGCAGCATCCTCATGGGGGTGCTGTACTTCGAGGTCTCCAGCTACCTGAACAAACTCACCCGCCACTCGATGCTGCAGCGCCAGCACTTGTTCGCTCACATGAGCGGCAAGCAGCTGGACGATGCACTGATTGCCAGCCAGGCCTTCGAAGAGCGTAGCTTTGACGCCTACGGGCTGTTCGACGCCCAGCTCAATCCGATTGGCGGGCGGATCCGCAGCATACCGCCGGAGTTGGGGCTGGACGGCAAGATCCATGAGCTCAAGCGTTGCCTGGACGCAGATGACCCACACATGCTCAGCGATAGCTGCGATGCCGTGGCGATCAAGGTTCAGGATGGCCGCTGGCTGGTGCTGCTACGCGATAACGGCTCGTTGTTCGTGGTCACCCGGATCATCCTCGATGCCTTGCTCTGGGGCATCTCGCTGACCCTGATCCCAGGCTTCGCTGGCTGGTATTTGCTGCGCCGACGCCCGCTCAAACGTATCCGCGCGGTGCAGGCCAGCGCCGAGTTGATCGTCGCCGGCGACCTGACCCACCGCCTGCCGCTGTCGGCACGCCGCGATGAGCTGGACATGCTCGCCGCCATCGTCAACGCCATGCTCGATCGCATCGAGCGGCTGATGCACGAGGTCAAGGGTGTGTGCGACAACATAGCCCATGATCTGCGCACACCGCTGACCCGCCTGCGCGCACAGCTTTACCGGATTCGTCAGCAAAGTGGCGATGATTCGCCGCAGGCCGAGGCGCTGGACCAGGCCATTGGTGAAACCGACACGCTGATGGCGCGTTTTCGCGGCTTGCTGCGCATCAGCGAGTTGGAAGACCGCCAGCGCCGGGCCGGGTTCGTGGAACTCGATCCGCATGCGCTGTTAGTCGAGCTGCATGATTTCTACCTGCCGCTGGCCGAGGATGGCAGCATTCGCCTGAGCTTGGAGCAGCCGGCGCAGTTGGCGGCGCTGCACGGTGATCGCGAACTGCTGTTCGAGGCGTTGGCCAATCTGGTGGGTAATGGCATCAAGTTCACCCCAGAGGGCGGCCAGGTGAGGATCGTCGCCCGGCAGGATGCCGAGGGCGTACATATTGCTATCGAGGACAGTGGCCCGGGGATTCCCGAGCAGGAACGGGCTGCGGTGTTGAAGCGGTTTTATCGCAGTGACGAAGGTCACCGGCATCCAGGGTTTGGGCTGGGATTGTCGATCGTGGCGGCGATCGTGGATTTGCATGGGTTTAGGCTGGAGGTTGGCGAGAGCGAGCTCGGCGGGGCGAGGTTGGTGCTGCACTGCCCGCTGGTCAGTTGAAGCCTGGGGCCGCTTTGCGGCCCATCGCAGGCGAGCCAGCTCCTACAGGGAGCGCGCTGCTCTTGGGCATGGCTGTACCTATAGGAGCGGGCTTGTCGGGGCGCCGAACCGCCGCAAAGGGCTGCAAAGCAGCCCCCAAATGCCAGATCAGTCAGCCAGACGCCAGGTAGTCGCGCCCTTGCTGTCCTCCAGCACCACGCCCATGGCCGTGATCTGGTCACGAATCCGATCAGACTCCGCCCAGTTCTTGTCAGCACGTGCCTGCAGACGCGCCTGAATCAACGCCTCCACCTGCGCCGCATCGACCTTGCCTTCGGCACCGGCACGCAGGAAGTCATCCGCCTCCAGCTGCAACACGCCCAGCACATCGCCCAGCTCACGCAGACGACCGGCCAGGCCAGCGGCGGCCTGCGGATCGCTGTCGCGCAGGCGGTTGATTTCACGCACCAGGTCGAACAGCACCGCACAGGCTTCCGGCGTACCGAAGTCGTCGTTCATCGCCACGCTGAAGCGCTCGACGAACTCTTCACCACCGGCCGCAGCCACCCGCGGCAAGCCGCGCAGGGCGTGGTAGAAACGCTCCAGGGCGCCCTTGGCATCGCGCAGGCTGTCTTCGGAGTAGTTGATCGCACTGCGGTAGTGACTGGCCACCAGCAGGTAGCGCACCACTTCCGGGTGGTACTTCTCGAGCACGTCGCGGATGGTGAAGAAGTTGTTCAACGACTTGGACATCTTCTCGCCGTTGATACGGATCATGCCGCAGTGCATCCAGGCGTTGGCGTACTGCTTGCCGGTGGCCGCTTCGCTCTGGGCGATCTCGTTCTCGTGGTGCGGGAACTCCAGGTCGCTGCCGCCACCGTGGATGTCGAAGCTCTCGCCCAGGCAGCAGGTGGACATCACCGAGCACTCGATGTGCCAGCCCGGACGACCCGGGCCCCATGGCGACTCCCAGCTCGGCTCGCCGGGCTTGACGCCCTTCCACAGGACGAAGTCGAGCGGGTCTTGCTTGGCCTCGTCGACTTCGATGCGCGCGCCAATGCGCAGGTCTTCGATCTTCTTGCGCGACAGCTTGCCGTAGCCGACGAACTTGCCGACCCGGTAGTACACGTCGCCGTTACCCGGCGCGTAGGCATAGCCCTTGTCGATCAGGGTCTGGATCATGGCGTGCATGCCGGCGATGTGGTCGGTGGCACGCGGCTCTTGATCGGGCGGCAAGATGTTCAGGCGGCGCTCATCTTCGTGCATCGCGTCGATCATGCGGGCGGTCAGCGCATCGAACGTCTCGCCGTTCTCGTTGGCGCGGTTGATGATCTTGTCGTCGATGTCGGTGATGTTGCGCACGTAGGTCAGGTCGTAGCCACTTTTACGCAGCCAACGGGTGACCAGGTCGAACGCCACCATGCTGCGGCCGTGGCCCAGGTGGCAGTAGTCGTACACGGTCATGCCGCAGACGTACATGCGCACCTTGTTGCCATCGAGCGGCTTGAAGGCTTCCTTGGTCTTGCTCAGCGTGTTGTAGATGTTAAGCACGGCGATTCCTTAGCTACCCCAGGAGTCACGCAGGGTGACGGTGCGGTTGAACACCGGGCGGCCCGGCTGGGTGTCTTTCAGGTCGGCGCAGAAGTAGCCTTCGCGCTCGAACTGGAAACGGTCTTCAGGCTGGGCGTTGCCCAGGGAAGGTTCCGCACGACAACCGGTCAGCACCTGCAGCGAGTCTGGATTGATGTTGTCCAGGAAGCTGCCGCCCTCCTCGGTCTTCTCCGGGTTGGCCGAGCGGAACAGGCGATCGTACAGGCGTACTTCGCATTCGACGCTGGTGGCGGCCGGCACCCAATGGATCACGCCCTTGACCTTGCGCCCCTCGGGGTTCTTGCCCAGGGTGTCGGGGTCGTACGAGCAGCGCAGTTCGACGATGTTGCCAGCGGCGTCCTTGATCGCCTCGTCGGCGCGAATCACGTAGCTGCCGCGCAAGCGCACTTCACCGTTTGGCTCAAGGCGCTTGTAGCCTTTTGGCGGCTCTTCCATGAAGTCGTCACGGTCGATGTACAGCTCACGGGCGAACGGCAGTACGCGCACGCCCATGTCTTCTTTGGGGTGACGTGGCAGCTCGAGGTTTTCCACCTGGCCTTCTGGATAGTTGCTGATCACCACCTTCAATGGACGCAGCACGCACATGGCGCGCGGCGCATTGCGGTCGAGGTCGTCACGGATGCTGAACTCGAGCATATTCATGTCGACCACGCCATCGGAGCGGTTGGTGCCGATCATTTCGCAGAAGTTGCGGATCGATGCCGGGGTGTAGCCGCGACGGCGGAAGCCCGACAGGGTCGACATGCGCGGGTCGTCCCAGCCATGCACGTGCTGCTCGTCGACCAGCTGCTTGAGCTTGCGCTTGGAGGTAATGGTGTAGTTCAGGTTCAACCGGCTGAATTCGTACTGGCGCGGATGGGCCGGCACCGGCAGGTTGTCCAGGAACCAGTCGTACAGTGGACGATGACCTTCGAACTCCAGGGTGCAGATCGAGTGGGTGATGCCCTCGATCGCGTCCGACTGGCCGTGGGTGAAGTCGTAGTTGGGGTAGATGCACCACTTGTCACCGGTCTGGTGGTGGTGGGCATGGCGGATGCGGTAGAGGATCGGGTCGCGCAGGTTCATGTTCGGCGAGGCCATGTCGATCTTGGCCCGCAGCACCCGCTCGCCGTCCTTGAACTCGCCGGCCTTCATGCGCGCGAACAGGTCGAGGTTTTCCTCGACGCTACGCTCGCGGAACGGGCTGTTCTTGCCAGGCTCGGTCAGGTTGCCCCGGTACTCCTTGGCCTGCTCAGGCGTCAGGTCGCAGACATAGGCGTTACCCGACTTGATCAGCGCTACGGCCCAGTCGTGCAATTGGTCGAAATACTGCGAGGCGTAACGCACCGGACCTGCCCACTCGAAGCCCAGCCACTTGACATCATCCTGGATGGCGTCGATGTATTCCTGATCTTCCTTGGCCGGGTTGGTGTCGTCGAAACGCAGGTGGCAGACGCCGCCGAACTCTTTGGCCAGGCCAAAGTTGACGCAAATCGACTTGGCATGGCCGATGTGCAGGTAGCCGTTAGGCTCCGGCGGAAAGCGGGTGACGATTTGCGTGTGCTTGCCCGAGTCCAGGTCGGCCTGGACGATCGGCCGCAGGAAGTTCGCAGGGACGGCGGGAGCGCCTTTGGCAGCGGCGTTGGGCGCGTTGTCGGCAGTGGGCTTGCTCATAGGATCCTTGAATGCACGTATTCGGCCTGGGTAGGCCTATTGAATCAAAGGGCCTATCATAGCCGAAGCAGTCAAGCTGCTGACAGCCGGGCACCGACAAAGTGGCACGATTTATCGCAGTGTTTATCGCGACGGTGTAGCGTAATCCGGCAAAATGGCCGCCGCGCACTTGTGTCGCGCTCGCCCGATCCTGCGTCAGGTGACAATATGCGCACCTGTGCACCCTATTTCCAAAATGCCTTGATAGAGCGAATTTCAGCATGTCCAAAGTCAAATTGAGCACCAACCACGGCGACATCGTCCTGCAACTGGATGCCGAAAAGGCCCCGCTGACCGTTGCCAACTTCCTGGAATACGTCAAAGCCGGCCACTACAGCAACACCGTGTTCCACCGTGTGATCAAGGGCTTCATGATCCAGGGCGGCGGTTTCGAACCAGGCATGAACGAAAAACGCGACAAGAAGCCAAGCATCCAGAACGAGGCCGACAACGGCCTGAAGAACGACAAGTACACCATCGCCATGGCCCGTACCATGGAGCCGCATTCGGCCTCCGCGCAGTTCTTCATCAATGCCTCGAACAACGACTTCCTCAACCACAGCGGCAAGAACGTGCAGGGCTGGGGCTACGCCGTGTTCGGTAAAGTGACCGAAGGCCAGGACGTGGTCGACAAGATCGAAGGCGTTGCCACCGGTTCCAAGGCCGGCCACCAGGACGTGCCGAAAGACGACGTGATCATCGAGAAAGCCGAGATCATTGAGTGATTCTGCTGATCTCTGATCTGCACCTGCAAGAAGAACGCCCGGACATTTCCCGGGCGTTTGTTGATCTGCTCGAAGGCCGTGCGCGTCACGCCAAAGCGCTGTACATCCTGGGCGACTTCTTTGAAGCCTGGATCGGCGATGACGCCATGACCCCTTTCCAGCAGTCGATCTGCCAGGCCTTGCGCCAGCTCAGCGACGCTGGAACGGCGATCTACCTGATGCACGGCAACCGCGACTTTCTGCTTGGCCAGGACTTCTGCAAGGCCGCTGGCGCCACGCTGCTGGACGACCCTTGCGTGGTCGAGCTGGGTGGCGAGCCCGTACTGCTGATGCACGGCGATACCTTGTGCACCCGCGACCTGGGCTATATGAAGCTGCGCCGCTACCTGCGCAACCCGCTGAGCCTGTGGATCCTGCGGCACCTGCCGCTGTCCACCCGGCAAAAGCTGGCGCGCAAGCTGCGTAGCGAAAGCCAGTCGCAAACGCGCATGAAAAACACCGAGATCGTCGACGTTACCCCTGAGCAAGTGCCCCTGGTGATGGCTGCGCACGGCGTGCGTACGCTGGTGCATGGGCATACCCACCGGCCGGCGATTCACAAGCTGGTGGTCGAGGGTCAGCCCGCACGGCGTATCGTGCTCGGCGACTGGGACCGCCGCGGCTGGGCGTTGCAGGTCGATGAACAGGGCTTCCAGCTGGCCCCGTTCGACTTCAACTGATCTGCTTCTCACTGCTCAGCCCTGGCTTGATTGGCGGCCTGCCCGCGAACACGCCAGGGCTGATGCAACTCAAATGGATGCAAACGGCACATTGCTGCCCTGCAACTGCACGCGAACAAATCCTTCCTATACTGCACCTGGCGTCCTTGCAGTGCCGACCGCCCATTCAATGCAATACCTCCCATAACAACAAGCGAGGTGGCAGATGGTTTGGCAGCAGATCTACGATCCGTTCGGGAGCCCCTGGCTCTCCACCCTCATGGCCGCAGTCCCCGTCGTGGTGATGCTGGCGGCACTGGCGTTCTTCCACATCAAAGCGCATATCGCCGCCCTGCTCGCCCTGGCGTCGGCCTTGCTGATCTCCATTCTGGCGTTCGACATGCCCGCCAACATGGCAGGTTCTGCGGCGTTGTACGGCGCGGCCAACGGCCTGCTGCCCATTGGCTGGATCGTGCTCAACATCATCTTCCTGCACCGCCTGACCACCGAAAACGGCTCGTTCAAGGTGCTGCAGGACTCACTCGCACGCATCACTGACGACCGTCGCCTGCAGTTGTTGCTGATCGCGTTCTGCTTCGGCGCCTTTTTCGAAGGAGCGGCGGGCTTTGGCACACCGGTGGCGGTGACCGGGGCGATTCTGATCGGCCTGGGCTTTTCGCCCCTGGCCGCCTCGGGCCTGGCGCTGATAGCCAACACCGCGCCCGTCGCCTTCGGCGCCCTGGGCACGCCGATCATCACCCTGGCCAAGGTCACCGGTCTGGATGAAATGGAGCTGTCGATGATGGTCGGTCGACAGTTGCCGTTCTTCTCGGTGATCGTGCCGTTCTGGTTGATCTGGGCGTTTGCCGGCTGGCGCAAGACGATCGAAATATGGCCGGCGATTCTGGTGGCCGGGGTCAGCTTCGCCATTCCGCAGTTTCTGGTGTCGAACTACCACGGGCCAATGCTGGTGGATGTGATCGCCGCACTGATCTCCATGGCCTGCCTGACCGGCTTTTTGCGGGTGTGGAAACCGGCCACGGTGCACACCTCTGCTGCACTCACCGGGCGGGTGGACAATTCCAAGGTCGAAGCCGACCCCAAGGCGCCTGCTGGCGATACCCTGGCCTTCAGCCAGTCGGACCGGCGCACGGTGCTGCGGGCGTGGATGCCTTGGATCATCCTCACGGTATTCGTCTTCGCCTGGGGCACGGCCAGCTTCAAGAACCTGTTCGATACCCGCCCCGCGCTGGACCCTGCTACAGGCGTAGTGATGATGGACGCGCAGGGCAAGCCGCTGCGTGAAGCCAACCCAATCTTCGCCCCGAGCATCACGTTCGAGGCCATCCACCAGCAGATCGAAAAAGTCCCGCCTGTTGTGCCCACGCCGAAAAAAGAGGACGCGGTGTACAAGTTCACCTGGCTGACCTCGACCGGTAGCGGGATCTTGCTGGCGGCGATTCTCGGCGGCCTGCTGATGGGCTATTCGCCGCTAGCCCTGGCCAAGCAGTACCTGCGCACGATCTGGGTGGTGCGTTATTCGCTGATCACCATCGTCGCGATGCTCGCCCTGGGGTTTCTCACGCGCTACTCAGGGCTGGATGCGACCATGGGCCTGGCGTTTGCCGCCACCGGCATTTTCTACCCGATGTTCGGCACCCTGCTGGGCTGGCTGGGGGTCGCCCTGACCGGCTCGGACACCGCCTCCAACGTGCTGTTCGGCGGGCTGCAGCGGGTGACCGCCGAGCAACTTGGCCTGAGCCCGGTACTGATGGCTGCGGCCAACAGCTCCGGTGGGGTGATGGGCAAGATGGTCGATGCGCAGTCGATCGTGGTCGCCTCCACCGCGACCCGCTGGTATGGGCATGAAGGCGAGATCCTGCGCTATGTGTTCTTCCACTCGGTGATCCTGGCGATTCTGGTCGGCGGCCTGGTGACCTTGCAGGCGTACGTGGCGCCGTTCACGGCGATGGTGGTCGGCGGCGGCTGAAAGTCTGGGTAAAATGCCGATTTATCCGTAGAGGATCCTGCAATGGACCTGCAGTTTCTGGGCACCTCCTCCGGGGTGCCCACCAAGGCCCGCAATGTCAGCGCCACGGCCGTGATCGAGGCCTCAGGCAAAGGCTGGTACCTGGTCGATTGCGGCGAAGGCACGCAACACCAGCTGCTGCACACCCCACTGTCGATGCGCGATCTGCGCGCCATTTTCATCACCCATGTGCATGGCGATCACTGCTATGGCCTGCCCGGTTTGCTGGCCAGTGCCGGCATGTCTGGGCGCAGCGAACCACTACCGATGATCCTGCCGCTGGCCTTGCACGACTGGCTACGCCAAAGCCTGGCCGTGAGCCAGACCTACCTGCCCTTCGAGCTGCACTTGCAGGCTGTGGAAACCCTCCAGCACTGGAGCAGCGCCCAGGTGCAGGTGAGCACCGTCGAGCTGTCGCACCGGGTGCCCAGTTATGGCTTCGTGTTTAGCGAAATCAATCCCGAGCCGCGCCTGGATACCGACAAGCTGCTGGCCGATGGCATTGCCCGTGGGCCGCTGTGGGGTGAGCTGGCCCAGGGCCGCTCGGTCGAGCACGCCGGCCAACAGCTCGTTGCGCAGGATTACCTGAAGCCCTCGCGCCCGCCACGACGCGTCATCGTCTGTGGCGACAACGATTCACCGAACCTGTTGGCCGAGGTCGCCAAAGGTGCCGATGTGCTGGTGCATGAAGCGACCTTCACCCAGCCGATCCTGGCGCGTGCACAGTCGAACTTCGGCCATAGCACTGCCGCCGCTGTCGCACAGTTCGCCCACGCTGCGGGGGTGCCTAACCTGGTGCTGACGCACTTCAGTGCCCGCTACCAGGACAATCCGCAGCGCAGCCCCTCGATCGATGATGTACGTGCCGAGGCGTTGGCCCATTACAGCGGGCAGCTGATCCTGGCGCGAGATCTACAGCGTTACCACCTTGACCGGGAAGGCCGCCTGCAGCCGATAGCCAGCCTTTGAGGCGCATCGCTAACAGCCACGACCACCAAGGGCCGCAACGCGGCCCCTGATCTGCTTACTCATTCACACTCAAGGCGCGCGCCGCTCTTTCGCTGCGGCCACGCGTCGCCAGGCAGTAATACAGCGGGCACGTCACCAACAAGCCAAACAACCAGGACAGGTCCGCGCCTTCCACCAGGTTCGAATACGGCCCGACATACAGCGCGGTATTGGCAAACGGCAACTGCACCAGGATGCCGCAGGCATAGGCAATGATCGCGTGCGGGTTGAACCGGCCATAGATCCCGCCATCGGCGCGGAAGATCGAGGCGATGTCATACACGCCCTTCTTGATCAGGTAGAAGTCGATCAGGTTGATCGAAGCCCACGGCACCAGCACCAGCAGCAACGCCAGGATCAGGCCGATGAACTGGCCGATGAAATCCGCCGACGCGTTCAACGCGACCAGGCCACAACCGAGCAGAATCACCGCAGCGAGGATTACTCGCAGCTTGATGCTCGGCGTCCACTGGGCCACGAAGGTCTGGATCGCGGTGACGATCGACAGCACCGCGCCATACAGGTTGAGCGCGTTGTGACTGATGATGTTGAGCAGGAACAGCACCATCAGAATCGGCCCCAGCCAGCCTGTGGCCTGCTCGACCGCAGCCATGGCGTCGGTCCCTTCCGGCACGCACAGCACGGCAATGGCACCAAAGCTGAAGCACAGGATGGTGCCCAGGGTGGCCCCCAGGTAAGTGGCCCAGAACGGCTTGGCGATCCCGATTTCACGCGGCAGGTAGCGCGAATAGTCGGAGGTGTAAGGCGAAAAGCTGATCTGCCAGATGGTGCCCAACGACACCGTGGCGATAAAGCCCGACAGGTTGAAGCTGCCACGGCTGAAGAAGTCTGCCGGCAGGTCCTGGATGAACATCATGATGAAGCCTGCCAACAGCGCCGAGCCCATTACCCAGGTGCCGATGCGGTTGAGGGTATGAATGAAGCGGTAGCCAATCACCCCAATCGCCGTAGCGCTCAAGGCACCGATGACGATGGCCGTCGGCATCGGCACGCTGGGGGCAATGCCATGGATCGACTTGCCAGCCAGGACAATGTTGGAAATGAAGAAGCCGATGTAGATCAGCGCGGTGAAGAACACGATCAGCAACGCGCCGTAACGGCCGAACTGGCCACGGCTCTGGACCATCTGCGGAATGCCCAGCTGCGGCCCCTGCGCAGAAGCCAGGGCGATGACCACGCCGCCCAGCATGTGGCCAAGCACAATGGCAATCAGCCCCCACAGCAGGTTCAAGTGGAACACCTGGACCACCATGGCACCGGTGACGATAGGCAGTGGCGCAATGTTGGTGCTGAACCAGAGGGTGAACAGGTCGCGCGCCTTCCCATGGCGCTCGGCAGGTGGAACGTAATCGACCGTGTGATTCTCGACAAACTGGTGTTGCGACGACGGTTGGGACATAGGATTTCAGCTCGAAAGGGTCGTTTTTTATCGTTGTAGGAAACCGCTCTGGGCGGCCTCTCAGCTGCGGACCATATTATGGTATTCCAAGCTTTTGACAACACTGCACCGCCCGAAAATAACCTAACTGATCCGGTTCAGCAGCCCACCGGCTGAGCGTGATTATTTGGCTAAGCCACGTTTTACGCGGCCTTGCGCCGCTCATCGTGATTTTCACCAGGCGGAAAATTCCGCTTGCAAATCGAGTATTACGGTATACCATCAGACACATCAACGATAAAAAGCGGACCACCGCTACCCCTGCGAAGAGGATCACTTCATGATCGACGCAACCGTCTACAAGAACGTTTTGGGTTCCTTCCCTTCCGGCGTCACTGTCATCACCACCCTGGACGACGACGGCCAGATCGTCGGCCTGACCGCCAGTGCCTTTTCCTCGCTGTCGATGGATCCGCCACTGGTGCTGTTCTGCCCCAACTACAGCTCCGACTCCTACCCGGTACTGATGCAGAAAAAGCGCTTTGCCATTCACCTGCTTTCCGGTGAACAGCAGGCCGAAGCCTATGCCTTCGCCAAAAAAGGCAAGGACAAGGCCGCCGGTATCGAGTGGACCTTGAGCGAGCTGGGCAACCCGCTGCTGGCCAATGCCACCGCCATCATCGAATGCGAGCTGTGGCGTGAATATGAAGGTGGCGACCACGCCATCATGGTTGGCAAAGTGCAGAACCTGATCGTCCCCGAGCAAGCGCCACTGCCGATGATCTACTGCCGCGGCAAAATGGCCAGCCTGCCCGCCTTCGCCTGAGCGCACCTATCCTGTCGATGGGTGCCGGGCGCGCCCGTCGTGGTTTCTGGCGCCTGCCCAGGCAGGCGCGACATTCAAGCTTCGAGGAAAGCCCCATGAAATTTTCGTTGTTCGTGCACATGGAACGTTGGGATGAACAGGTCAGCCACCGCCAGCTGTTCGAAGACCTCACCGAACTGACCCTGATGGCCGAGGACGGCGGTTTCAGCACCGTGTGGATCGGCGAACACCACGCCATGGAATACACCATCTCGCCCAGCCCGATGCCATTGCTGGCGTACCTGGCGGCGCGCACCGAAAACATCCGCCTGGGCGCCGGCACCATCATCGCGCCGTTCTGGAACCCGATCCGGGTAGCCGGTGAATGCGCCCTGCTCGATGTGATCAGCAACGGTCGGATGGAAGTCGGCCTGGCCCGTGGCGCCTACCAGTTCGAGTTCGACCGCATGGCCAACGGCATGCCGGCTACCGACGGCGGCAAGGCCCTGCGCGAGATGGTCCCGGCGGTGCGCGAACTGTGGAAAGGCGACTATGCCTTTGAAGGTGAGGTGTACAAGTTCCCCACCTCCACCAGCGTGCCCAAGCCGGTACAGAAAGGCATGCCGCCGATGTGGATCGCCGCACGCGATCCGGATTCGCACAACTTTGCCGTGAAAAACGGCTGCAATGTCATGGTCACCCCGCTGATGAAGGGTGACGAAGAAGTGCTGGACTTGAAGAACAAGTTCCAGGCCGCGCTGGACAACAACCCGGACGTGCCGCGCCCGCAGTTGATGGTGCTGCGCCACACCCACGTGCACAGCCCGGCGGAGCCAGACGGCTGGAAGATCGGCGCCCAAGCCATCTCGCGCTTCTACCGCACCTTCGATGCCTGGTTCGGCAACAAGACCACCCCGGTCAATGGCTTCCTTGAGCCGAGCCCTGAGTCGAAATTCGCCGAAGTGCCCGCGTTCGAGCTGGAAAACATTCGCAAGAACACCATGATCGGCACGCCTGAAGAAATCATCGCGCGGATCAAGTACTACCAGGAACTGGGCGTCGACGAGTTCAGCTTCTGGTGTGACAACAGCCTGCCGCATGCCGAGAAGAAGAAGTCGCTGGAGCTGTTCATCAAGGAAGTGGTGCCGGCGTTCAACTGAATTCCCATTGCCTGATTGATTGCGGGAAGCGCCCGCTCCGGCTGCTGCAGGAGCGGGCATTTTTTTGCTTGCTTGGCGCAGCAAGGTGGCAGCGGCGGTGGCCTTTTCGCGGGCAAGCCCGCTCC
>NZ_JBICKL010000086.1:0-1040 GCF_043104195.1 Pseudomonas sp. xss_2 | reverse complement strand
TGGCGGTGCTGGCTTGCTTGTTCAGGGTCACGGTTCGCGACTTGAGCCGGCCCTGGCGCAACTTGACCGCTGGCGCGGCGCTGGCGGTCGCCATGGGGTGGTAGTCATACACGGTCTTTTGCAGTTCGGTTTCCCGGCCGCTCTTGACCTCGACCTCGACCTCGGTCTCGTTGTCGGGGGCGTGCCAGGGGTGGTTGTGGGTGCTGCCCACCACCGCGCTCAAGGTCTTGTAGGTGTACTTGCTGCGCAAGGTCGGGGCTGAGGTGTTGGCTACCGGGGCGGGCGTGACCGTCTTGCTTTTCAGGTGGCGGGTGAAGCCTTCTTCGTCTTTCGGGCAGCCTGTCTCGCCCTTGGCCGCGTACCAGGCATAGTCCTCGACCACCCCGGTTTTCAGCGTCTGTTTCTTGAGGTTGCCCAGGGCGTCGTATTCGTAGAGTTCCTGCTCGTCACGCTTGCGTGCGCCGTGCGCCCATTGCGTGGTCAGCTTGCGCGGCAGCTGGCAGCTGGCGACCTGGTCGGCGAAATACTTCAGGGGATCGTGGTCGTATTCGCTGGTGACACTGTGCACATGGCCGTTGCGGGTGGTCTTTTCCAGCACCTGCAAGTGGAACTGGTTGTACTGGCGCTCGATGCTGCGCAGCACCTTGCTGCCATCTTTCAACTCTTCGGTGGAGCCATAAGTGTAAGTGCCCACGTGCAAGTAGAGGTTGTCCAGGCCATCTTCGGCCCAGGCAACGTTGAGGCCGTTGCCGAGGAAGTTGTGTTCGTCCTTGGGGTAGCTGTAGTGCAGCGACTGCTGGGGTTGACCGTGCCGGGGGTCGATGACATGGGTCTGCACCCGGGGCAGTGGCTCGCGCTGGCTACCATTGGGGAACGCATGGCCGGTCGAGTCGTAGGTGAGCGTTTCCTTGGCCCCGGCCGGAGTGCGGACGGTCTTGATGCAATCCAGGCCTTTTTCGCTCACATAGGTGAAGGCCCAGTTGGCCAGGTCGCCCTTGTCATTGTGGGCGGGCAGGCGCAATTGGTCGACGCGCCCAAGC
>NZ_JBICKL010000085.1:0-523 GCF_043104195.1 Pseudomonas sp. xss_2 | reverse complement strand
TCGTGTGGGAGCTCATCAGCAGGCTGATGTCTTCGATTAAGGAGGTGATCCAGCCGCAGGTTCCCCTACGGCTACCTTGTTACGACTTCACCCCAGTCATGAATCACACCGTGGTAACCGTCCTCCCGAAGGTTAGACTAGCTACTTCTGGTGCAACCCACTCCCATGGTGTGACGGGCGGTGTGTACAAGGCCCGGGAACGTATTCACCGCGACATTCTGATTCGCGATTACTAGCGATTCCGACTTCACGCAGTCGAGTTGCAGACTGCGATCCGGACTACGATCGGTTTTGTGAGATTAGCTCCACCTCGCGGCTTGGCAACCCTCTGTACCGACCATTGTAGCACGTGTGTAGCCCAGGCCGTAAGGGCCATGATGACTTGACGTCATCCCCACCTTCCTCCGGTTTGTCACCGGCAGTCTCCTTAGAGTGCCCACCATAACGTGCTGGTAACTAAGGACAAGGGTTGCGCTCGTTACGGGACTTAACCCAACATCTCACGACACGAGCTGACGACAGC
>NZ_JBICKL010000084.1:0-50879 GCF_043104195.1 Pseudomonas sp. xss_2 | reverse complement strand
CGTCCGACTATCCACCATACCTGCCACTATCGCCAGATAACGCCAGCCCAGTCGCCGCCACTAACTTCGCGACTTCAGGAGGCCGAGCGTAGGTGTCTGGAGGGCCAGGTGCGTCAGCACCCTTCGGCGTAGCCGAAGGCGCGAGATGTAGATTTGCGCAGCAAATCGTAGGCCGCGCGGGCCCGGAAGACACCGAAGCGAGGGGACCCGAAGCGCAGCGTAGGGCCGGATGGTGGAGCGCAGACTTTTTTGGTTACTTTTGGCTGGGCCGGCACACCGGGCGTTTGCCAAAAAGTGACCCGCCGTAAGGGCGGAAGGGTGCCGAAATATCACCATCGTGAATGGATAATCACACAAAACACATGGAATCAGACAAATCAGGAAATCAGGAAATCAGGAAATCAGCCACTAACCCCTCAAAGCAACACCACCTCAACCCGATCCCGACCCGCCTGCTTAGCCGCATAAACCCCAGCATCCGCCCGCAACAACAAAGCATCAGCCCCCTCCCCCGACCGCCACCCAGCCACCCCAAAACTCGCAGTAACCCGCCCAACCCCCTCAATCGCCAAACTCCGCACCCCCTGCCACAACTCCAACGCCAACCACCGCGCCTGCTCAGCATCACTCCCCGGACACAGCACCATGAACTCCTCCCCACCCAACCTGCAAAACACATCGCTACGGCGCAACCGCTGGCCAATGTGCTGGCACAGGCTACGCAACACATGGTCACCCACCGCATGCCCATACTCATCGTTGATGCGCTTGAAATGGTCGATATCGAGCATGATCACCGCCAGCTCCAGACCCTCACGCTGGGCCCGTTCCAGCTCGCTCTTGAGCCGCTCCTGGAAGTAGCGACGATTATGAATACCGGTCAGCACATCAGTGATCGACAGCGCTCGCAGCTCTTCCTCAACCCGCTTGGTATCAGACACATCCGTCAGATAGCCATGCCACAAGGTGCAGCCGTTATCGCCAATCTCCGGCGTCGCCTCGCCCCTCACCCAGCGCAGCCCGGCCCGCGGCAGAACCACGCGATACTCCTCCCGCCACGGCGACAGATGCTCGGCCGAGTAACGCACCGAACGCCGTACCCGCTCCAGATCGTCCGGATGAATGCGCTCGAATACCACCGTCGCATCCTCGCCCAACAACTGCAGGTCGACCTCGTAGATGTCGTACAAACCCTGGCTGGCATAGGGAAAGCACGAATGCCCGTCGGCATCCAGGCGGTACTGGTAGATACCTCCCGGCACCTCGGCGCTGAGCTTTTCCAGCAGCCGATCACGCGCAGCGAGCGCCTCATGCACCCGACGCCGCTCGGTCACGTCGATACAAATCGCCAGATAGCCCACCCACAAGCCCTGCTCGTCGAGCACCGCAGTCACCAGCATATTGGCCAACAAGTGGCTGCCGTCCTTGCGCACCAAAGTCCACTCGCCGGGCTCTGCGCCGGCCTCTTGCACGGTTTCGGCGAACATTGCCTGGCCGCCGGCGATCTCCCGCCCGTAACGCACGGTCAAGGCATGCGCTCGCTGGCCGAGTTCTTCAGCTTCGACCAAGTCGGCAAGGTTCAGCTGTCCAACCGCCTCACCGGCCGAGTAGCCCAGCATGCGTTCGGCGCCGGCATTGAAGGTGCCGACCACACCCTTGAGGCTGGTAGCGATGATTGCCACCTGGGTCGCTGCATCGAGCACACTGCGTAACTGGTTGTGGGTGCCGCGCAGGGATTGTTCACTGATGCGCAATTGCGCCGTGCGCTGTTCGACCAGCCGCAAGGCGCGCTGACGTTGGCTGAACAGGCTGTACAGCAAGGCGCTGAGCAACACGCTCAGCAGACCTCCGAGCAATGCCACGGTGTGCACCGCCGAAGAACGGTTGGCCTGCAGAAAGGCCTGGCTGGGCCGGATCGACAGCTGGTAGTGATGATCGGCCAAATGCAGCAAGTGGTTGCTGGCCATCGGGATCTGCGCGACCGGATTCTGCGAGTCGTACAGCGCTTCCTGGCCATTGCTCCCGGAGGTGTCGAGTATGCGCACCACCAGGTTATCGTCGGCCGGCGGCGGCAGGCCCTCGGCGATCAGCTGGCGCATGCTCAGCAGCGCCATGACATAGCCGCTGGGCGCATTGTCTGGCCCGCGCTCGGCGAAGACTGGCGCCACCATCAGCAGGCCACGGGCATACACCGGCTCGACATTGATCATGTCCAACGGGGCCGACACCGCCATGCTCCCCGGCGCCGACGCTCGCGCCAATGTGGCTTCACGCAGCGGCTGGCCGAGCAGATCCAAGCCATAGGGCTGCCCCTGCAACGTCGCCGCCTGGGTATAGAGCACGGGATAAAAACGCTCGCGCGCCGCTGCTGGCTGCAACACGCCTTGCGCGTCCTGATCGCGGATGTGATAAGGCTGGCCGAGCCAGGCACTGGCCTGACGCTCGAAGCTTTCTCGCTGCCCGACTTCTACCCTGGGTGCCCAGGAATAGGCCTGGGTGCGATGCAACAGCGGTTTGACGTAGCCATCGAACTCACGCGGGGTGATTTCGCTTGAGTAGCTGAAGAATCGGCGCAGCCCATCCAGGCGCTGCTCCTGATCATCGAAGCGTTCGGCGATGCGGCTGTAGCGCTCATTGGCCAGCAGCTCGAAGCGCTGGCGCAACTGCTGCTTGTAGAAGGTCTGTGCGGCAATGGCCAGGGCGGCCGTGAGCAGGCCGCCAGCCACCAGGGCCACCAGGGCGACCGCCCAAGCGGACAGCGCCTGGCTGAACAGGCCGAACACCTTCGCACGCACGCCACACTTGGACATAGAGCATTCTCGTCACGTCAGCGTCCTGCGAATTGTCCGGCCCTAGCTATTTATAGCCATTGGCCACTAGCGACGCAATGTACCTCGTCGCCTCAACGCAGTTGCAAACGCCATGCCCGGTGAATCTTGCTGTTACGCGCAAAGTCCGGGTCGACGGTCTGGGCGCTGATCTCCTCCACGGCGTAGCGTGCGCTCAGGCTCTCGTCGAGCTGGAACTTGCGGAAGTTGTTGGAGAAGTACAGCACGCCACCCGGCGCCAGACGGGCCAGGGCCAGGTCGAGCAACTGCACGTGGTCCCGCTGCACATCGAACACGCCTTCCATACGCTTGGAGTTGGAGAAGGTGGGTGGGTCGATGAAGATCAGGTCGTAGCTCTCGCGGCAGTTCTCCAGCCAGGCCATTACATCGCCCTGCTCCAGGCGATGGCGATCGGAATAGCCATTGAGCGACAGGTTACGCCGCGCCCAGTCCAGGTAGGTCTTGGACAGGTCGACGCTGGTGGTGTCGCGCGCGCCGCCTTTGGCGGCATGCACAGTGGCAGTGGCGGTGTAGCAGAACAGGTTGAGGAAGCGCTTGCCGGCAGCCTCGCGCTGGATGCGCATGCGCATCGGGCGATGGTCGAGGAACAGCCCGGTGTCCAGGTAGTCGGTGAGGTTGACCAGCAGCTTGACGCCACCTTCCTTGACTTCCTGGAAGCGCCCTTCGGTAGCCTGACGCTCATACTGGCGGGTGCCACTCTGGCGCTCGCGACGCTTGAGCACCACACGCTGCGGATCAATGCCCAGCGCCTGGGGAATGGCCGCCAGTGCATCGAGCAAACGGCCTTGGGCCTTATCCGGGTCGATCGAGCGCGGTGCGGCGTATTCCTGCACGTGCACCCAATCCTGATAGAGATCGACTGCCAGGGCGTACTCAGGCATGTCGGCGTCATACAGGCGGTAGCAATCGACCTGCTCGCGGCGGGCCCACTTGCCCAGTTGCTTGAGGTTTTTCTGCAAGCGGTTGGCGAACATCTGCGCGCCTTCGGACAACCGCGCCGGCTCGCTGGCCACCGCCAGCGGACGTGGGCTGTCGACTTCTTGCGACTCGGACGAGCGACGCTCGCCAGTGACGAACTGATCGGGTTGAACCTTGAACAGCAGCAGTTTGCACGGCAGCGCGCCGTTCCAGAAGGCGTATTGCTTGTGGCTGCGGATCCCCATGCGCTTGCCCAGCTCAGGCGCACCGGTGAACACCGCAGCTTCCCAACCCAGGCAGGCCTGGCGCAGGCGTTCGCCAAGGTTCTGGTAGAGGTAGAGCAAGCTGGCTTCGTCACCCAGGCGCTCGCCATAAGGCGGGTTGCTGATGACCAGGCCTTTTTGATTCTGGTCAGGACGCGGCTCGAAGCTGCCGACTTCACCCTGGTAGATCTTCACCCAGTCCGCCAGGCCGGCACGCTCGACGTTGTTGCGCCCCGGCTGGATCAGCCGTGGATCGGCCTCATAACCGCGAATCCACAGCGGTGGCTTGGCCAAGCCAGCCTCGGCGCGGGCTGCCGCCTCGTCGTGCACCTTGCGCCACAGCGCCGGCACGTGACCGAGCCAGGCGCTGAAACCCCAACGCTCGCGCTTGAGGTTGGGGGCGATGTCGGCGGCGATCATCGCCGCTTCGACCAGGAACGTGCCCACGCCGCACATCGGGTCGGCCAGGGCGCCGCCTTCGGCGGCAATTCGCGGCCAGCCGGCGCGGATCAGCACGGCCGCCGCGAGGTTTTCTTTCAGCGGCGCGGCGCCTTGCTGCAGGCGGTAGCCACGCTGGTGCAAGCTGTGCCCGGAGAGGTCGAGCGAGAGAATCGCCTCGCCACGGTCCAGGCGCAGATGTACGCGCAAGTCCGGGTTGAGCTTGTCCACCGAAGGACGCAGCCCTTCACGGTTACGCAGCTTGTCGACAATCGCGTCCTTGACCTTCAAGGCGCCGAAGTGGGTGTTGTCGATCCCCGAACCATGCCCGCTGAACTCCACGGCCAGGGTGCCATCGGCGGTCAGGTGATCCTGCCAGTCGACGGCGTTGACGCCGTCGTACAGGTCATCGGCGTTCTTCATCGAGAAGCGCTTGAGGACCAGCAGCACGCGGTTGCCCAGGCGCGACCAAAGGCACAGGCGGTAGGCGGTTTCCATGTCGGCCTCGCCACGAATCGCCGAGGTGTGCTCACGCACCTCCTCCAGACCAAGGCCACGGGCCTCTTCGGCAAGCAGGCCTTCCAGGCCCTTGGGGCAGGTGAGATAAAGTTCGAAACGGTCCGACATGAGTAATCCAGAGCCTTTGGCTATTTAAGTGACGGGTCGACGCATCGTCCCGCCGATGTTTACCCGAGCGCCCTTTTCACAGGCGCTCGGGTGGCGCTGCGTGCAGAGCAAGCGCCAGGCCACCCGACAGTTAAGCACTCACCTGGGTGAAAACGCTTTGATCGTCGGGCAGTGTGAAAATTTCGTGGGTTCGCGGGGAAGGCGTGACCCTTCGTCGCATTACCAATTATTTCAGTCATGTGCCGGAAACAATGGCCAAATGACTGCAACCGCCACTAAACCCTGATCATAGCGGGCTAAAGCCTAAACAGGGTTGAGTCGCATTTATTTACTTATCCTTTCATCGGCAGAAAGGTTACGTCCTTATGACAAATCGATCATTCACACTGTGACTCGCATTCGTTAGAACTGAACTCAGGTCGTTTCGCAATGGAACGACACTTCTGCTCGCGACGCCGGCAGCGAGCGCAAAACCGGCAGAAAGATTCTGCCCGGCCTCAGAGAGGCCGACGGGACATTACAGTCAACAAGTGAGGGCAACACCCTATGAGAAGACTTAAGCGTGATCCGTTGGAAAGAGCATATTCACGTGGCTACCAGTATGGGGTCACCGGCAAATCTCGCGAACTTTGCCCCTTCACCCTTCCATCCGTTCGCCAGGCCTGGATCAACGGCTGGCGCGAAGGTCGCGGAGATAACTGGGACGGTATGACCGGCACCGCTGGCATCCATAGACTCAACGAAAATCACGCCGTTGGCTGAACGAGGACATTGAATTCGAGTCACCATGCACGCCCCATCCGGGCGGCGGGCTACGGCCCAGGGGCCCCTTGATGGGGCCCTTTTTTATGCCCCGCCGTTACTGGCGCGGCATGGCAGCGATGGCATCCACCGCCTGGCGAATCAACGCCGGGCCCTTGTAGATGAAGCCCGAATAGATCTGTACCAGGCTCGCACCCGCGGCGATCTTCTCGGCAGCATGCCGGCCTTCGGTAATCCCGCCCGCAGCGATGATCGGCATCCGCCCGGACAGCTCGCCCGCCAGCACCTTCACCGTGTGGGTGCTTTTTTCCAGCACTGGAGCCCCCGACAGCCCACCCGCCTCGCCGCCGAACGGCAGGCCTTCGACGCCTTCGCGAGACAGCGTGGTGTTGGTGGCGATCACTGCATCCATACCCGACTCGAGCAAGGCCGCCGCTACCAGGGCAGTTTCTTCATCGGTCATGTCCGGGGCGATCTTGATCGCCATCGGCACGCGCTTGCCATGCTCGCTCGCCAGTTGCTCGCGGCGCACGGCCAGGGCATCGAGCAGTTGCTTGAGCGAGTCACCGAACTGCAGCGAACGCAGGCCCGGGGTATTCGGCGAGCTGACGTTGACGGTGATATAGCTGGCGTCGTTGTAGACCTTCTCCAGGCCGATCAGGTAGTCGTCAACCGCGCGCTCGACCGGGGTGTCGAAGTTCTTGCCAATATTGATGCCCAGGATGCCGTCATAGCGCGAAGCCCGCACCCGCGTGAGCAAATGATCGACGCCTAGGTTGTTGAAGCCCATGCGGTTGATGATCGCGCTCGCCTCTGGCAGACGGAACAGGCGCGGCTTGGGGTTGCCCGGTTGCGCACGCGGGGTCACGGTACCGATCTCGACGAAGCCAAAGCCCAGCTGGGCGAAGCCATCGATGGCCGCGCCATTCTTGTCCAAACCCGCGGCCAGGCCTACCGGGTTGGCAAAGTTCAAGCCCATGACGGTCACCGGGGTTGCTGCCGGCTGCTTGCACAGCAAGCCATTGAGCCCCAGCCGGCCACCTGCGCCGATCAGGTCGAGGGACAGGTCGTGGGAGGTTTCCGGAGAAAGCTTGAACAACAGCTGGCGGGCCAGGGTATACATGGGCGGGCAAGACTCGGGGATGAGTGAGGGGGCGATTATAGCCAGCACGCCGCCGCCGCGACAGGCCTTTACCGCACCTCTGGCATATCGCTTGCTTCGCTCAGGCTTCAAAGCCTATTCAGTACGGGCGAGGAGCTTCGTGAATACATTCCCCCGCGCAACACCTCTGGCCTGGGTCAACGGCAGCGATGCACCGGAAAAGCCCAGCCTGGACATTGGCTTCATGGCTCTGACCGATTGTGCTTCGGTAGTGGTCGCAGCCACCCAAGGCTTTGCCCAGCAACAGGGCCTGACCCTCAACCTCAAGCGCCAGGCCTCCTGGGCCGGCCTGCGCGATAAACTGGTCAGCGGCGAACTCGACGCAGCGCACTGTCTATATGGCCTGATCTACGCCGTACACCTGGGTATCGGTGGAGTACCGGCCAGCGACATGGCGGTGCTCATGGGCCTCAACCAGAATGCCCAGGCGATCAACCTGTCGCCGGCACTGCAACGCAAGGGCGTGACCAGCCCTGAAGCACTGGCCAGGCTTGCGCACCAAAATGGCCCACGACTGACCTTCGCCCAGACCTTCCCCACCGGCACCCACGCGATGTGGTTGTACTACTGGCTGGCCAGCCAAGGCATTCATCCACTGCGCGACGTGCACAGTGTCGTGGTGCCACCGGCGCAGATGGTCGCTCACGTCCAGGCCGGGCGTATCGATGGCTTTTGCGTCGGCGAACCCTGGTCGGCCGATGCCGTGGCCCAAGGCCAAGGTTTCACCCTGGCCACCAGTCAGTCGATCTGGCCAGATCATCCAGAAAAAGTCCTCGGTTGCGCGCGCGCCTTTGTCGAGCAATACCCCAACAGCGCCCGAGCATTGATCACAGCCATTCTCGCCGCCAGCCGCTTCGTCGAGCAGAGCCCGGAAAATCGCCGCAGCACCGCCCAGTTGCTCAGCGGCAAGGCGTACCTGGATACGCCGCTGGAAAACATCGAGCCGCGCTTGCTCGGCGACTACCAGGACGGCCTGGGCAACCGCTGGCAAGACCGGCATGCGCTGCGCCTGTTCGACCAAGGCCGGGCCAACCTGCCGTACCTGTCCGATGGCATGTGGTTCATGACTCAGTTCCGCCGCTGGGGCCTTTTGCGCGAAGACCCTGATTACCTCGACGTCGCCCGCCAAGTGCAGCAACTGGGCCTATACCGGGAAGCTGCGGCAGCACTGGGCGTGCCTTGCGCTGAGCTGCCAATGCGCAGCAGCCTGCTGATCGACGGCATCCGCTGGGATGGCAGCGATCCCCACGGCTATGCGCGCAGCTTTCGCCTGCATGCCATGGCTGAAACACCCAGCGCCCGTGTCGGTCTGTGAGGGGGACGAACATGCTACGCATCCTGCTGATCGACGACACCGAAAAGAAAGTTGGCCGGCTCAAGGCCGCACTGGTCGAAGCCGGCTTCGAGGTCATCGAAGCTGGCGGGCTGACCATCGACCTGCCCGCCTGCGTCGAAACGGTGCGTCCCGATGTGGTATTGATCGATACCGAGTCACCGGGGCGGGATGTGATGGAGCAAGTGGTGCTGGTCAGCCGTGATCGACCGCGCCCCATCGTGCTGTTTACCGATGAGCACGACCCGCAGGTGATGCGCCAGGCGATCCAGGCTGGGGTCAGCGCCTACATCGTCGAAGGCATCCATAGCGCCCGCCTGCAGCCGATCCTGGATGTAGCCATGGCCCGCTTTGAGAGCGACCAGGCGCTCAAGGCCCAGCTGTTGGCGCGCGACCAGCAACTGGCCGAGCGCAAGCGCATCGAGCAGGCCAAGGGCTTGCTGATGAAGATGAAGGACTGCAACGAGGAGCAGGCCTTCACCCTGATGCGTCGCCAGGCCATGAGCAAACAGCAGAAGCTGATACAGGTGGCCGAGCAGATTATTGCCATGCACGAGATGCTGGGCTGAGCCTTGCGGCCAGTAAGCGCTGACCGGCACTGACAAGCCAAAATAGCCGGCTCAAGATTGGCCCGGCTCTTGCTGAACAAATACCACAGGTAGCCAACGGCGGTTGCCCAACCCTCCGACAAAGACGTCGCTCTCCCCTCCACTGTGGTGGATCGGGTAGCGGCGTCTTTTTCGTTCCGGCCCTGCACAGACAGGGCATGACTACCGTTGCAAGCCGCGCGAGGTGTTCGATGAGTACGAGTTTCTGGAAGTCCGGGCATGTGCCTACCCTGTTCGCCGCGTTCCTGTATTTCGACCTGAGCTTCATGGTCTGGTACCTGCTTGGCCCCATGGCGGTGCAGATCGCCGCCGACTTGCAACTGAGCCCGCAACAACGTGGCCTGATGGTCGCGACACCGATCCTGGCTGGCGCACTGCTGCGCTTTGCGATGGGCATGCTGGTCGATCGCCTGTCGCCAAAAACCGCCGGCCTGCTCGGTCAGGTGGTGGTGATCCTGGCCTTGGCCTGTGCCTGGTTGCTGGGTGTGCACAGCTATGAGCAGGCGTTGCTGCTCGGCGTGTTCCTCGGGGTTGCCGGCGCTTCGTTCGCGGTCTCGCTGCCACTGGCTTCGCAATGGTATCCGCCACAACACCAGGGCAAGGCCATGGGCATCGCGGGTGCCGGCAACTCCGGCACCGTGTTCGCCGCACTGCTGGCCCCGGCGCTGGCGGCAGCCTTTGGTTGGAACAACGTGTTCGGCTTCGCCCTGATCCCGCTGCTGCTGACCCTGGTGCTGTTCGCCTGGCTGGCACGCAACGCCCCACAACGCCCCAAGCCCAAAGCCATGGCCGACTATTTCAAGGCGCTGGGTGATCGTGACAGCTGGTGGTTCATGTTCTTCTACAGCGTCACCTTCGGCGGCTTCATCGGCCTGGCCAGCGCCCTGCCCGGCTACTTCAGCGACCAGTACGGGCTGAGCCCGGTGACTGCCGGTTACTACACCGCCGCCTGCGTCTTTGGCGGCAGCATGATGCGCCCGCTGGGCGGCGCCCTGGCCGACCGCTTCGGCGGTATCCGTACCCTGCTGGGCATGTACAGCGTAGCCGCAGTGTGCATCGCTGCGGTCGGCTTCAACCTGCCCAGCGCTGCCGCGGCCTTGGCCTTGTTCGTCAGCGCCATGCTCGGTCTTGGTGCGGGCAATGGTGCGGTGTTCCAATTGGTGCCGCAGCGCTTTCGCCAGGAAATCGGCGTGATGACCGGGCTGATCGGCATGGCCGGCGGCATCGGTGGCTTCATCCTGGCCGCAGGCCTGGGCATGATCAAGCAGCACACTGGCGACTATCAACTGGGGCTGTGGCTGTTCGCCAGTCTCGGCCTGCTGGCCTGGTTCGGCCTGCATGGGGTCAAGCAACGCTGGCGCACCACCTGGGGCTCGGCGGCGGTCACCGCGGCACGGGTCTGAGGCAGCCAACATGAGCCTGCAACTGAGCTTTGCCCAAGCCACGGCCACCGGCCCGCGTGCGGAAAACCAGGACGCTTTGCGCCTGGTCACCCCGGCGCCGGAGCTGGCTGCCAGCAAGGGCTATCTGTTCGCCCTCGCCGACGGCGTCAGCCAGTGCGCTGACGGCGGCCTAGCGGCGAGGGCCAGCCTGCAGGCGCTGGCGCTGGATTACTATGCCACCCCGGCGACCTGGGCCGTGCCGCAAGCGCTCGATCGCCTGCTGTTGGCGCAAAACCGTTGGCTGCGCGCCCAGGGCAGTGGCCAACCGCTGTTGACCACCTTGAGCGCGCTGGTGATCCGCGGGCGGCGCTTCACCCTGGCCCACGTTGGCGACTGCCGGGTCTATCGCTGGCACCAGGGGCGCTTGCATTGCCTGAGCGAAGACCATGTCTGGGATCAACCCGGCATGCAGCATGTGCTCAAGCGCGCCTTGGGGCTGGATCAGCACCTGCTGGTCGACTACCTCGAAGGCGAGCTGCACAGCGGCGAAAGCTACCTGCTGCTCAGCGACGGCGTGTGGGCCAGCCTGGGCGACCAAGGCATCCTCTCGGTGCTGCGCGAGCAGGCTGATCTACAGGAGGCAGCCAATACGCTGGTGGCCAGCGCTCATCTGTGCGGCAGCCAAGACAACGCCAGCGCCCTGCTGGTGCGGGTCGAGCAACTGGGGCCAGCAAACTTGGGAGACACCCTGGCACAACTGCAACAGTGGCCTGTGCCGACAGCGCTGCGCCCAGGGCAACTGATCGATGGCTGGCGGGTCGATGCACAACTGGCGCGTAGCCGCCAGTCACTGCTGTACCGCGTTCACGACAGCCAAGGCCACCCGTGGCTACTGAAGACCTTGCCCACTGGCCAAGAAACACAAGCCGGCGCCGCGCAGCGTTTGCTGCAGGAGGAATGGTTCCTGCGCCGCGTTGCAGGCCGGCATTTCCCCGAGGTGCATGCTGCCAGCCATCGCCAGCACCTGTACTACCTGATGCGCGAATACCCAGGGCAGACCCTGGCGACCCTGCTGACCGAAAGCGGCCCGCTGCCGCTGGTGCAATGGCTGGAGGTCGCCCGCCAGCTGCTGCAAGCGGTAGGCGTGCTGCACCGGCGCAACCTGCTGCACCGGGACATCAAACCGGACAACCTGCACCTGGGCGAAGACGGTCAGCTGCGCCTGCTGGACTTCGGCCTGGCCTATTGCCCGGGCCTATCCGAAGACGCCCCGCATGATCTGCCCGGAACCCCCTCGTTCATCGCCCCGGAAGCGTTCGAAGGGCAACCGCCCAGCCCCCGCCAAGATCTCTACGCGCTGGGCGTAACCCTGTATCAGCTGCTCACCGGGCACTACCCCTATGGCGAAATCGAAGCGTTCCAGCACCCGCGTTTCAACAACCCGATTAACCCGGCGCGCTATCGCCCAGACCTTCCCGAGTGGCTCCAGCGCAACCTGGAGCAGGCCGTCGCCGCAGACCCTGCGCAGCGTTTCGAAACCGCTGAGCAGTGGCTGTTGTTGCTCGAACGCGGTGACCGCCAGGAGCTGACCGGCCGCCCTCGGCCATTGCTTGAGCGCGAACCGCTGAAAGTCTGGCGGACCTTGGCGCTGCTATCGATGCTGTTCAACCTGATTGCGCTGTTCTGCCTGTTCAAAGGCTGAGCGGCGCTGCTGATGAGGAACACCCCAATGCATGCAAAAGTCTGGCTGGTGGGCGCAGGCCCCGGCGACCCTGAGCTTCTGACCCTTAAGGCGGTACGTGCGCTACGCCAGGCCCAGGTGGTGATGATCGATGACCTGGTCAATCCGGCGCTGCTCGAGCACTGCCCGCAGGCGCGAGTGATTGCCGTGGGCAAGCGCGGCGGTTGTCGCTCGACGCCGCAAGCGTTCATTCAACGGCTGATGCTGCGCCATGCCCGCCAGGGTCGTTGCGTAGTGCGGCTCAAAGGCGGAGATCCGTGCATCTTTGGCCGTGGCGGCGAAGAGGCACTGTGGTTGCAGGGCTACGGCATTGAAGTGGAGGTGGTCAATGGCATTACCGCAGGACTGGCCGGCGCGACCCAGTGCGGTATCCCCCTGACCTTGCGTGGCGTCAGCCGCGGGGTGACGCTGGTCACTGCACACACCCAGGATGACAGCGAGCTGAATTGGGCAGGACTAGCCCAGGGCGGCACTACGCTCGTGGTGTACATGGGCGTCGCCCGCCTGGAGGAGATCCGCCAAGGCTTGCTCAGCGCCGGCATGCCTGGCGATACGCCTGTGTCGATGATCGAAAACGCCTCGCTGCCCAATCAGCGCGAATGCCGCAGTCAGCTGCAGCGAATGGGCTCAGATGCCCATGCATTCGGCCTGCGAAGCCCTGCGATCCTGGTGATTGGCGAAGTCGTCGGACACGCCGCCCAGCAGACCCTGCAACAGCAGTTGGCCAGCTAGCACCCAGGACGAATTTCAGGCAAAGAAAAACCCGGCCTAGGCCGGGTTTTTCATGAACCTCAAACCAATTACTTGGACTGAGCTTCTACTTGCGCTTCAACGCGACGGTTAACAGCGCGACCTTCTTCGGTGGCGTTGTCAGCAACCGGACGGGTCTCACCGTAGCCAACCGAATCAACACGGCTGGATTCAACACCGTACTGCTGGGTCAGCACTTGCTTGACAGCGCTGGCACGACGCTCGGACAGCTTCTGGTTGTAAGCGTCTGGACCGACGGAGTCAGTGTGACCTTCAACGGTGGTGGTGGTCGACGGGTACTGCTTCATGAAGTCGGCCAGGTTTTTGATGTCGCCGTAGCTGTTTGGCTTGACGACCGACTTGTCGAAGTCGAACTTCACGTCCAGCTCAACACGTACGACTTCGGCAACTGCCGGGCAGCCGTCGGCGTCAACGGTAACGTTGGCCGGGGTGTCTGGGCACTTGTCGACGTTGTCGCAAACGCCGTCGTTGTCGCTGTCGGAGCAAACTTCAGCAACTGGAGCAGGAGCAGGAGCAGGCTGCTTGCCGCCGCTACCACCGAAGTTCAGACCCAGACCAACGGTTGGGCCCCACTCGGTGTTGCCGTTGTCGATGTTGTACATGGCTTCAACGCCAGCACGGGCGAAGAACATGTCGGTGATGTACCACTTGGCGCCAGCGCCAACGTTGGCGAAGGTGGAGTGGTCACGGCCGCTACGGGTAGCTTGGCCCAGGCTCTCGTGGGCGAAGCCAGCGGAGACGTACGGACGCAGCGCGTCGCCAACGGTACCGAAGTGGTAGGTGGCGTCCAGCTTGGTTTTGGAACCTTTGATGTCTTTGTTGAAGACTTCGCCACGAGCGTTGTGGGTCTCGTTGTAGCCCAGATCCAGGGAAACGTCGTCGGTCAGGAAGTAACCGAGGCGAACACCAGGATTGGTGCCGTCGTTCTTGAAGTTACGCTCGCTGTCGTAGTACTGCTTGGTGACGTTACCTTCGATTTCGACAGCGCCTTGGCCTTGAGCCAGAGCACCGAACGAAGTAGCAGCTACGAGCGAGCCAATGGCCAAGCCCAAAGTGTTTTTCAATTTCATCCGTTAAATCCCCATCTGGTGATAGTTAAGCGGTCCCACCAAAATCCGGGGGACAACTCGACGGCTAGTCTAGCAGAACTCGCCGGTGGTTAGAGACATTTGCCGGTCACTAAGTTTCAACCTCACCTGCAAATTTCTCTCTAAGCTTGTCGAGCGCACGCTTGTAACGCATTTTGGTTGCGCTCAAGCCCATGTGCATGATATCGGCGATCTCCTGGAATTCCAGCTCTGCGACAAATCGCAGCACCAGGATTTCCCGATCGATCGGATTAACATGCACCAGCCATTTGTCCAGGCCACCCTTCTCCTCGGGCTTTGGAGCCTTGTCTTCAGACGCCTCTTCAACAGGGTCAAGACTAAGGGCATCCATCAGCCTTCGTTTACGACGCTCCTTGCGATACTGGGTGATGCACTCGTTGTAAGTGATGCTGTAGAGCCAGGTCTTGAACTTCGATTTACCTTCGAAGTTCTTCAGGCCGTACAACACTTTCAACATCACTTCCTGACAGACATCGTCCGCATCCCGGTCGTTCCCAAGGTAACGCGCACAGACGTTGAACAAGGTCCGCTGGTAGCGCCGCATGAGCTCTTCATAGGCGCGAGTAACATGAAACAGCTCCTCATGCGAACGCGCCACCAACTCCTCGTCGGTGAGCTCGCGGGGGTCATAGCGCATGGGCAGCGAGTGAACTTTATTCAAAACGGATCTGGCCGACAGTCAGGTCAATTCGCCGCGCCGCCCCAAAGGGTCGGTTTTTCGCGGCGGCATACATTAACAGCTTTTGTGCGGTTAGCGGCTATCGACTCGCTGCTCGAGCAGTTCTCGATTCGACAACGACACCAGTTCGCCATCATCGGTCAGCAACGTCGTCTTGACCGTGCCGATCTCTTCGATCTGCCCTTCGACCTCTCCAATCCGCACCTGCTGGCCGACTTGATAGAGTTCGCGAACGTAAATTCCGGCCAGGATCTGCCCGGCGATTTCCCGGCTACCCAGCCCCATGGCCAATGCAACTGCCAGACCAACGGTAATCAAACCGATGACGATGACGTGGTTGAGCAAGTCGGTCTTGACCTCGAGCTGGCTGATGGCCACCGAGATCGCAATCATGATCACCAGGCCCTGGGCAATCCGCCCAACGCCGGCTGCGTATTCCAGGCCAATGCCTTCAGCCGCACCCCGCGTCAGGCCGTTGACCAGTTGCGCCAGGAGCACACCGGCAAGCAGTACCAAGGCTGCGCCAAACACTTTGGGCAGGTACAGCGCAAGCATGTCCAGGGTCGCCGAAACCCGCTCAAGGCCGAGCGATTCCGCCGCCGAGACGAGGAAGATCAGCAGTACGAACCAGTAGACGATCTTGCCGATCAGGGTCGAGATCGGCACCTGGATGCCGACCCGGCTGAGCATCTTGGTCAGGCCGGTGCCGCTCATCAAGCGGTCCAGGCCGAACTTGGCCAGCAGCTTGGACAGCAGCGTGTCGAGCAGCTTGGCCACCACGAAACCGAGCAGCACCACGACCAGCGCGCCGAACAGGTTGGGGATGAAGTTCGCTACCTTGGTCCAAAGGGCGGTCATCGCAGTGACCAGGCTCTGGGTCCAGAGATCGAGTTCCATATTCAATCGGCCTTATCAGCTTTGCTGCCAGCGGCAGCGGTGCGGCGCACCGGCGCAACATGCGCCGAGCCATTGTTCACGGCGATCATCAGCGCCTGGCCCCAACGGCCAAGCAGGCTGAACAGAACGCCGGCACCAACCTGGCGGTTGGCAGTTTTCAGCACGCGCCCCAGGCACGCAGCGTCGTCTCGGTCCTGGCCGGATGGCGACGCGTTGAGCAGGTCGCGCAACGATTGTTCAAACGGATCGTGCATAGGCACCTCGCGCAGTGTCAGTCAAAGACGAGGGCGCCAGGCGATGGGTCACACGGCGCAGCATGACGATTGTTTCAAAATGCACCATTCACACCCACCGCAGCTTGCGGAACAACCACCACTGGCCCAGCGCCAGGCCCAATACCACCAGGCTGGCGAACAGGAAGCCATAGGGGCTGTCGGCACCGGGGATACCCCCAACGTTGATGCCCAACAAGCCGGTAATGAAGCTCATGGGCAGGAAAATACAGGTGATGATACCGAAGCGGTACATGGTCCGGTTCATCCGCTCGCTGCGCCGTCGATCCTCGCTCTCCAGCACCAGCGCCGCGCGTTCGCGGGTCAGCTCGAGCTCTTCCAGATAACGAATCAGGCTGTTGTTGAGCTCGTTCCAGTAATCGGCATCGGCATCGGCGAACCAGCTCCACTTGTTGCGGGAAAGCTGGGCATAGATGTCCCGTTGCGGCGCCAGAAACCGTCGCAAGCCTGCGGCACGTCGACGAATCTGCTGCAGGCTGCCGTGCTCTGGACTATACCGTTCGTCGGATTCGACCTTCTCTTCTTCGATATCGACCAGCTCGGACAGATCGCTGACCAGGGCCTGGACCTTTTCGGTCAACAGCTCACCCATCAGCAACAGCAGCTCGGACGCCGACTTCGGCCCGCGCCCTTGATCCAGCAGCTGGAGAATTTCATCGCTGGCACGCAGTGGCCTCAAGCGCAGCGAGATGACCCGCTGCGCCTCGGCGAAGATGCGCACAGACACCATGTCTTCGGGCTCGGCGCCCGGATTGAGGTTGACCCCGCGCAAGAACAGCAACACTTGTTCATTGGCCAACGGCAGCAGACGTGGACGGGTGTTTTCTTCCAGCAGCAGATCGCAGCTGAATTCGCTCAGGCCACTTTCGCGCAGCAACCAGCTGCGGGTCTGCGGATGACTGCGGTCCCAATGCAGCCAGAGGCTCTCCTGCGGCTGCAACTGCAAGCCATCCAATTCGGTCCGAGCGATAGAACGCGCGCCACCTTTGCCATCGAGCACCAGAGCATGGACCAGCCCCCACTGCGCGTTGTCTTCCTCAAACATTGAAGCTCCATCAGCGCGCGCGGCGCATCACTCCGGCATTTTCAGCGGGCTTGGCGAGATCAGCACGCCGTTGTTGTCGGCATACACGTACTCACCCGGGCGGAAGGTCACCCCGGCAAAGGTCACGTTGACGTTGAGATCACCTAGGCCGCGCTTGTCGGTCTTCATCGGGTGGCTGGCCAAGGCCTGGACGCCGAGGTTGGTCTGCGCCAGCACATCGACGTCGCGCACGCAGCCGTAGATGACCAAGCCTTCCCAGCCATTTTTTGCCGCTTTGTCGGCGATCATGTCACCGAGCAATGCGCAGCGCAGCGAACCGCCACCGTCGACTACCAGCACCTTGCCTTTGCCGTCCAGTTCAGCCTGGGCTTTGACCAGCGAGTTGTCTTCGAAGCACTTGATGGTGACGATCTGCCCACCAAAAGAGTCGCGACCACCGAAGTTGCTGAACATCGGCTCCAACACCTGGACCAGCTCTGGGTAGGCATCGCACAGGTCGGGCGTTACGTAATGCTGCATGGGAAAGCTCCTGTCAGGCACAACGAAAACAAGGGTTGAGTGCAAGGCTACACCGGGGACGGTGTCGCAGTCATCCGGGACTGAGCAGTCAGATTGATTGGCGCCTCATCGCGGGGCAAGCCCGCGATGAGGCCACAACAGCCACCCCACGCTAAACCGCTGGCACCACCTGCGAAACCGCCACAGCCCCATGCACCTGCGCCATTGGATCGCGCAGCCACCCCTCCACCAACGGCCACACCTGCTGCTGAGCGGCCTTGCTGACCAACATATCGACGTGTCCGAACGGCTCGAAGCCCTCTTCGCGCCCCAGCCGCAGAAACTGCTTGCGCTCGCCACCTAATTGATCGAACAACTTGCGACAGGCCCACACCGGATCCTGGAAATCGCCCGCCCCGGCCACCGCCAGCACCGGCACATCAACCTGCGTCAAGCCGGCCCACCAGTCGCCATCCTTGCCACCGAAGCGGCCGAATAGGCCATGCCAGCGCATGCTTTCCAGCGCCAGGCCGATCGGTTCATCTTCCGGGCCACGCTTGAGCCGCGAGCCGGAAATCTGCGCAAAGCGCTTGAGCACCAGGCGCGCGCCCCACTCCACCGTCGGCACTTTCAACGGCCAATAGACGCGGCTGACCTGGGTGCCGAAGAACGCCGCACTGGCGACCCGTTCCGGCTCCAGATAACCGCCGCCCAAGGCCGCAGCCAAGGTAGTGCCACCCAATGAATGGCCAAGCCAATGCGGCGCCTGGCCGGCTTGTTCCTGCACGAACGCAGCAATCAAGGGCAGGTCGTAGCGGGCATAGTCGGCCACCCGGTTATCGCGCCACTGGCGGTTGCGTGGCGACAAGCCATGGCCGCGCATCTCCGGAATCCATACATCGAACCCGGCACGCGCCAGAAAGGCGCCCAGGCCCACGCCCTTGGGCGAGAACCAGAAGCGCCGATTGGAAAAACTGCCATGCAGAAGAATCACCGGCACGCCCGGGCCACGGCTATGGTCGGCTAGCCCTAGGCGGGTCACGGCCAGCTCGACGCTCGGGTCGGGGCTGTTGCCGGCCTTGATCCGATACACGTCCTCACTGAGATCGCCGCGGCGCTCGGCACTTTGCAAGGCCACGGGGAAAAGGGTGCTGCTGCTTTGCATAAGGTACTTGTATGAAAAAGGGCGCGAACCATCACTGGAACTCGCCCCGAAGAAAACGGGCGCAGGCACGCGAAGGTGCCTGCGCATTGGCTGGATCAGGCTGCGCCTTGGCCTTCGGCCAGGAAGAACCAGGTCTCGAGTACCGAGTCCGGGTTCAGCGACACACTCTCGATGCCCTGCTCCATCAGCCACTTGGCCAGGTCTGGGTGGTCCGATGGACCCTGGCCGCAGATACCGATGTACTTGCCAGCCTTGTTGCACGCCTGGATGGCGTTGGCCAGCAGCTTCTTCACGGCCGGGTTACGCTCGTCGAACAGGTGAGCGATGATCCCCGAATCGCGGTCCAGGCCCAGGGTCAGCTGGGTCAGGTCGTTGGAGCCGATGGAGAAGCCGTCGAAGTACTCAAGGAACTCTTCAGCCAGGATGGCGTTGGATGGCAGCTCGCACATCATGATCACGCGCAGGCCGTTGTCGCCACGGGCCAGGCCGTTTTCGGCCAGCAGGTCGACGACCTGGCTGGCTTCGCCCAGGGTGCGCACGAACGGCACCATGATCTCGACGTTGGTCAGGCCCATCTCGTCGCGCACACGCTTGAGTGCACGGCACTCGAGCTCGAAGCAGTCACGGAACGACTCGCTGATGTAACGCGAAGCGCCGCGGAAGCCCAGCATCGGGTTTTCTTCTTCCGGCTCGTACAGCTTGCCGCCGATCAGGTTGGCGTATTCGTTGGACTTGAAGTCCGACAGGCGCACGATGACCTTTTTCGGGTAGAAGGCCGCAGCCAGGGTGCTGATGCCCTCGACCAGCTTCTCGACATAGAAACCGACCGGGTCGTTGTAGCCAGCGATACGCTTGTCGACGCTCTCTTTGAGCTCCGCTGGCAAGCCTGCGTAGTTGAGCAGTGCCTTGGGATGCACGCCGATCATGCGGTTGATGATGAACTCCAGGCGCGCCAGGCCGACACCGGCGTTGGGCAGCTGGGCGAAGTCGAAAGCGCGGTCTGGGTTGCCGACGTTCATCATGATCTTGAACGGCAGGTCAGGCATGGCATCGACCGAGTTCTGCTTGATGTCGAAGCCCAGTTCGCCTTCGAAGATGAAACCGGTATCGCCTTCGGCGCAGGAGACGGTAACGCCCTGGCCATCCTTGAGCAGTTGGGTGGCGTTGCCACAGCCAACCACAGCCGGAATACCCAGCTCGCGTGCGATGATCGCCGCGTGGCAAGTACGCCCGCCACGGTTGGTGACGATGGCGCTGGCGCGCTTCATCACCGGCTCCCAGTCTGGGTCGGTCATGTCGGAAACCAACACGTCGCCTGGCTGGACCTTGTCCATCTCGGATACGTCGTTGATCACCCGCACCTTGCCGGCGCCGATGCGTTGACCGATCGCGCGGCCTTCGACCAGCACGGTGCCCTTCTCTTTGAGCAGGTAGCGTTCCATGACATTGGCGCTGGCGCGGCTCTTCACGGTCTCAGGACGGGCCTGGACGATGTACAGCTGGCCGTCATCACCATCTTTGGCCCACTCGATGTCCATCGGCCGCTGGTAGTGCTGCTCGATGATCATCGCCTGCTTGGCCAGCTCGCTGACCTCGGCGTCGGTCAGGCAGAAGCGCGCGCGTTCGGCACGGTCGACTTCGACGGTCTTGACCGAGCGACCGGCCTTGGCCTCGTCGCCGTAGATCATCTTGATCGCCTTGCTGCCCAGGTTGCGCCGCAGGATGGCCGGGCGGCCGGCCTGCAAAGTGTTCTTGTGCACGTAGAATTCGTCAGGGTTGACCGCACCCTGCACCACGGTTTCGCCCAGGCCATAGGCGCCAGTGATGAACACCACGTCGCGGAAGCCCGACTCGGTGTCGAGGGTGAACATCACACCGGCAGTGCCCGTTTCCGAGCGGACCATGCGCTGCACACCCGCAGACAAGGCCACCAGCTTGTGGTCGAAGCCCTGGTGCACGCGGTAGGCGATGGCGCGGTCGTTGAACAGCGAGGCGAACACTTCCTTGGCGGCGCGGATCACGTTGTCGACGCCGCGAATGTTCAGGAAGGTTTCCTGCTGGCCGGCGAACGAGGCGTCTGGCAAGTCTTCGGCAGTCGCCGAGGAACGCACCGCGACCGCCATGTTGTCATTGCCGGCGGCCATGGCAGCGAAGGCTGTTCGGATTTCCGAATCCAGGCGCGCGGGGAACTCAGCTTCCATGACCCACTGGCGAATCTGTGCGCCGGTCTTGGTCAGGGCATTGATGTCATCGACGTCCAGCGCGTCGAGCGCGGCGTGGATGCGGTCGTTCAGCCCGCTCTGCTCGAGAAAATCGCGGTACGCCTGAGCCGTAGTGGCAAAGCCGCCCGGCACCGAAACGCCGGCACCGGCGAGGTTACTGATCATCTCGCCCAGGGATGCGTTCTTGCCCCCCACATGCTCCACATCATGGACGCCGAGCTTATCGAGGGAAACTACGTACTCTACCAAGGTGATCTCTCCACTAACTGTGTTGGAAAAGCTCAAAGGGCGCCCGCCTGCCTGAATTGACTGGGCCGGACGCTTGTGGCCTGGACCTGGAAAATAAGTGAGAATGCCGACAGCCGCATTCGGCAAACCGAACTTATCATATCCAAGAAACGTCATCAGCTTAAGGCCTAGGGTGCAAATGAAACGAACCGCGTTTTTCATCTCCGACGGCACCGGCATCACTGCCGAGACCCTGGGTCAAAGCCTGCTCGCCCAATTCGATAGCATCGGCTTCAATAAATTTACCCGCCCGTACATCGACAGCCCAGACAAAGCGCGGACCATGGTCCAGCAAATCAACGCTGCGGCCGAGCGTGACGGCGTGCGCCCGATCATCTTCGACACCATCGTCAACCAGGACATTCGTGAGATCCTGGCGACCTCAAATGGCTTCATGATCGACATCTTTTCGACGTTTTTATCCCCGCTCGAGCAAGAATTGACTGCCCATTCGTCGTATTCGGTGGGTAAATCCCATTCGATTGGCGGCAACTCCAACTACATGGAGCGCATCGAAGCGGTCAACTTCGCCCTGGATAACGACGACGGCGCTCGCACCCATTACTACGACAAGGCCGACCTGATTCTGGTGGGTGTCTCGCGCTGCGGCAAGACCCCAACCTGCCTGTACATGGCGATGCAGTTTGGCATTCGTGCGGCCAACTACCCGCTGACCGAGGATGACATGGAGCGCCTGCAGCTGCCGGCGGTGCTGAAGAAGCATCACAACAAGCTGTTTGGCCTGACCATCGACCCGGATCGTTTGACCGCCATTCGCCATGAGCGCAAGCCCAATAGCCGCTATGCCAGCTTTGCCCAGTGCGAGTTCGAGGTGCGCGAGGTGGAGAATCTGTTCCGCCGGGAGAACATTCCCAACATCAACTCGACGCATTTTTCGGTGGAAGAGATTTCGGCGAAGATCTTGGTCGAGAAAGGGGTTGAGCGGCGGTTCAAGTAAGTGAGCTTCGGGTTGTAAGCCTCAAGCCACAAGAAAAAGCAGAGCTGCGCCAAGGTAGCCATTGGTGATGGGTGCAAAAGCTGCAAGCGAAACCTGCGAAGGTCTGCTTGCAGCTTGTAGCTTACAGCTTGCGCCTTATGAAGGCACCACCGCCGCCTGGCCACTCATGGCCAGATCCACCAGCTCGCGGTTGGCCACTGCGTACATCGCGTAGTCGGTCCCGGTAGCGTTGCGCAGATCATCCAGCATCGCGCGCCAGCGCTCGACCATCACCCGGTGCTGCTCGGCCCACAGGGCCACGCGGGCGTCCATGTCTTCTGGCGCATCGACCATCTGCAACACAGAAATGGTAATGGCCCGCTGCTGCAGGTCGATATCGTCGCGGAACGCCTCGCGGGCCAGGGCCTGCCAGTTGTTCTCCACCGGCAGGTTGCTGATCTCCTGCAGGTACCAGGTCAGGTCCAGCGCACTGCCCACGGCGAAGAACGCCTTGGCGACCTGGGCCGGATCGTGGCCGGTGACATCCGAGGCCTCGATGATCGGCAACAGGGTGTACAGATGGGTTGTGCCAGCGACCATCCGCGCCAGCAACTCCGGCACGCCAGCCTCGACGAAGCCCTGGTAGCGCACCTGCCAGCGTTCGCGGGTCGGCCCTTCGAGCAACTCGTCGAGCTTGAGCCCCAGCTGGGCGATCTTCGGTCCGAAGTGGGCGCTGTCGCGACCGGCGTCCTGCTCGTTACGCCGGCTGCGCAGGAACCAACGGGTCGCACGGCGGCCCAGGCGCATCAACTCGTCCATCAGGGTCAGCTGGATCTCGGCCGGGACTTGGTAGTCCAGCGCCTCGATCTGGCGGAACCAGTGCGGCAGGTGGAAGATGTCGCGCACGATCACATAGGCCCCGGCAACGTTGGCCGGGCTCATGCCAGTGGACTCCTTGAGCCGCTGGACGAAGGTGATGCCCATGTTGTTGACCAGGTCGTTGGCGATCTGGGTGCTGACGATCTCGCGCTTGAGGCGATGACGCCGCATGGCCTCGCCGAACTGGCTGAGCAGCGACGGCGGAAACGCAGTTTCCATGTCACGGGTCAGGTAGTCGTCGTCCGGCACCAGCGATTTGAGCAGTTGTTCCTTGAGGTCGATCTTGCTGTAGGAAATCAATACCGACAACTCAGCACGGGTCAGGCCCTGGCCAGCAGCCAGGCGCTCATTGAGCTGCTCTTCCGAAGGCAGGAACTCGATGGCCCGATCGAGCTTGCCGCGCGCCTCAAGGTCAGCCATCAGGCGCTTGTATTCGGCAATCCGCTCACGGGCCCGACGCGCCGCCAGCGACAGCGCCTGGGTCTGCTTGTAGTTGTTGCCCAGCACCAGCGAGGCCACTTCGTCGGTCATGCTGCCCAGCAGCTGGTTGCGCTGCTTCTCGGTCATGTCGCCGCCCTGCACCACTTCGTTGAGCAGGATCTTGATGTTGACCTCGTGGTCGGAGCAGTCGACGCCGCCGGCGTTATCGATGAAGTCGGTGTTGGTCGCGCCGCCATTGAGGCCGAATTCAACCCGGCCAAGCTGGGTCATGCCCAGGTTGCCGCCCTCGCCCACCACCTTGCAGCGCAGCTCGTTGCCATTGACCCGCAGGGCATCGTTGGCCTTGTCGCCGACATCGGCGTGGCTTTCGCTGCTGGCCTTGACGTAAGTGCCGATGCCACCGTTCCACAGCAGGTCGACCGGCGCCTTGAGCAGCGCGTGCAACAGTTCGGTCGGCGTCAGGCGGTCGGCTTCGATGGCGAAGCGTTCCTTCATCTGCGGGCTGATGCTGATGCTCTTGGCGCTGCGCGGGAAGATCCCGCCGCCTTCGGACATGATGCTGGTGTCGTAGTCGCTCCAGGCCGAGCGTGGCAGGTCGAACAAGCGCTTGCGCTCGGCGAAGCTGCTAGCCGGGTCCGGGTTGGGGTCGATGAAGATGTGCAGGTGGTTGAACGCCGCCACCAGTTGCAGCTTGTCGGACATCAGCAAGCCGTTGCCGAACACGTCACCGGCCATGTCGCCGACACCAATCACGGTGATCGGGTCTTGCTGCACGTTGATGCCACGCTCACGGAAGTGGCGCTGCACGCCGACCCAGGCGCCACGGGCAGTGATGCCCATTTTCTTGTGGTCGTAACCGGCCGAACCGCCCGAGGCGAAGGCGTCGCCAAGCCAGAAGCCATAATCGATGGCGATGCCGTTGGCGATGTCGGAGAAGGTTGCCGTGCCCTTGTCTGCGGCCACCACCAGGTACGGATCGTCATCATCGTGGCGAACCACGTTGGCCGGTGGCACCACGCCGCCGTCCTTGAGGTTATCGGTGATGTCGAGCAGGCCAGAAATGAAGATGCGGTAGCAGGCGACCCCTTCAGCCGCGATCTCGTCGCGGCTGCCACCGAGCGGCAACCGCCGTGGCAGGAAGCCGCCCTTGGCGCCGACCGGCACGATCACCGAGTTCTTAACCTGCTGGGCCTTGACCAGGCCGAGCACTTCGGTGCGGAAGTCTTCTTCACGGTCCGACCAGCGCAAACCGCCGCGAGCGACGTTGCCAAAGCGCAGGTGCACGCCCTCGACCCGTGGCGAATAAACGAAGATTTCGAACTTGGGTACCGGCTTGGGCAGCTCGGGGATCAGCTTGGGATTGAACTTGAAGCTGAAGTACGACTTGTTCTGGCCATTGCCATCAGGCTGGTAGAAGTTGGTCCGCAGGGTGGCCTTGATCAGGTCCAGGTAGCGGCGCAGGATGCGGTCTTCGTTGAGCACCTGAACGTCGTCCAGGGCACTGTTGATCGCCTGCTCCAGACGCAATTGCTTGTCGTCCAGATCATCCTGGGTGAGCTTGCGCGCCAGGTAGAAGCGGGTCTTGAACAACCGGGTCAGCTCGCGGGCGATGTCGGTGTGGTTGTTCAGGGTGCTGGCGATGTAGCCCAGGTCGAAGCCCAGGCGAATCTGCTTCATGTAGCGGGCGTAGGCACGCAGCAGCGCCACGTCGCGCCACGGCAGGCCGGCGGTCAGCACCAGGCGGTTGAAGGCGTCGTTCTCGGCGTCGCCCTTGACGATGTGGATGAAGGCGTCTTGCAGGGTGTCGTTGAGCTGCTGCAGATCCAGGCTCAGGCCTTCGCTGTAGGTAAAGGCGAAGTCGTGAATCCAGAACTCGCGACCGCTGGCATGGCGCAGGCGATAGGGAAACTCGCCGAGCACCCGCAGCCCCAGGTTTTCCAGGATCGGCAACACATCCGACAGCGCCAATGGCGTGTCGGCGTGGTACAGCTTGCAATGCAACAGGCGCTCACCCAGTTGGGTCAGCGGCTGGTAGAAGCTCATCGCCAGCGGCTTGCTTTCACTCAAGGCCAACACATGCTGCATGTCGACCACCGCCGAATGGGCGGCGAAGCGCTCGCGGTAGCCGGCCGGGAAGCCTTTGGGGAAGTCGGCCAGGATGTTGGTGCCCTGGGCCTCGCCGAAGTTCTCCACCACCAGGGTCGAGTAGTCGTCATGCCACGAGCGGCAGGCCTGGATCACTTCGTTTTCCAGCTGCTGCGGGTCGATATCGATCCGATTCTTCGGATCGACCCGCAAGATCAGCTGCACGCGCGCCAGCACCGACTCGGAGAAGAAGGTCCAGAACTCGCAGTCGCTGGCCTTCAGACGCTCCATCAGTACCTGCTGGATCTTCTGCCGCACTTCGGTCGAGTAGATCTCGCGAGGTACGTAGGCCAGGCAGTAGCAGAAGCGGCCGTACGGATCCTTGCGCAGGAATACCCGGATCTTGTTGCGCTCCTGGATCTGCACGATCGACATGACGGTGCTGAACAGCTCGTCGATCGGCGTCTGGAACAGGTCGTCGCGCGGCAGCACTTCCAGCACCTGGGCCAGCTCCTTGCCCAGGTGCGCCTTCGGATCGAAGCCGGAACGTCGCTCGACTTCCGCAACCTTGACCCGGATGTAGGGGATGGCATGCACGCTCTCGCCATACACCGAGGAGGTGTACAGGCCCATGAAGCGGCATTCCTTGATGACCTTGCCGTCGGCATCCAGCTGGCGGATCGACACGTAGTCCGGGTAGGCCGGACGGTGCACGCGACTGGGCAGCGCGGCCTTGGCGAACGACAGCAGCAGCGGCTCGTTGAGGTAGGTGACGGCGTAGTCTTCGATGCGCAGCTCTTCAGGCGTCAGGCCCACCCTCAGACGGCGTGGCAGGCCAAGGAAGGACTGCTCGTCGTAGTCGATCCGACCCCCTTCGGCATCGCCCTGGACGGTGAATTCTTCATAGCCGAGGAAGGTGAAGTGGTTGTCCAGCAACCATTCGAGGAAAGCCTTGACCTCGGTCTTCTCGTGTTGCGCCTGCGGGTATGGGGTCTGCTCGACCAGCGCCACGACCTCGCGCAGCTTGGCTTTCATCGGCTCGAAATCAGCCACGGCAACGCGCACTTCGGCCAGCACCTGCTCGATTTCGCGCGACAGCACGTTGAGCTCGGCGGCATTGGCGCAGCGGTCGATCTCCAGGTACATCAGCGACTCATGCCGCACGCCTTCGCCCTGGGTGCCCTTGGGCAGCAGCTCGAGCAGCTCGCCCTTTGCCCCGCGACGCACGCTGAGCACGGTGGTCTGCAGGGTGTGGATGCTGTAGCCACGGCGGTTGAGCTCGGTGCGTACCGAGTCGACCAGGAACGGCAGGTCATGGTGCAGCACCTCGACCACGGTGTGGGTCGACTGCCAGCCGTTGCGCTCGTAATCGGGGTTGTACACCCGCACTTGCGGGGTTTGCGGATCGAAGCGCTCGATGATGCGCCAGGCAGAGAGGGTGCAGCCAGCCAGGTCGGAAAGCCTGCGCTGGGTAAGTTCGTCCAGAGAGATGATGCCGAAGAACTGTTCGGCGAACAGCGCCACTTGTGGCAGTGACTGCTCGCTGATGTGCTGCGCCAGGGCCGTTTGCAGTTGATGCTGGAAGTCGGCTTTGCTGGCTGCGGTGAAGAACGCCATCTGTGGTACTCCGCTTGGGCTTTGTTTTGTAAGAGAAGCGTCGTGCGCGTCCGCCTTGCATGGATCAACCATAGCTAACCCACGGCAAAACAGGACGATGAAACCGGGCGTTGAGCGTGATCGGCACACTCATCCATTGCACGATGGGTACCTGCAAAAGCGACTGCCTGCGGCTGTGCCTTTACGCGAACCCATCGACTGGGCAGCTTAACGACTGAGCGGTCATCCCGGCTTGCAGCGCTGCGACATATTCGGTCAATGGCCGGTAACATTCGTTTATGGATCCGCCCAAGACTGGCAGAATTCACTTTCACTTCACTTGACCCGAGCTGCCCATGCAACTGAAAACCGCCCTGCTCTTCGCCACCCCTTGCGATGACGAGGAAGACAACATGGCGACCCTGTGCTGCCACAGCGACAAGGGCCAGATGTTCTTGCTCACCCGTTATCCAGACGAAGACACGGTCGACCTGACCCTGGATGATGAGCCCTCGACCCTGGATGGGCTGAAGGTGACGCTCAGTGCCGAACGGCTGCTGCTGGAGGTGGCTGCGGGGGATACCGATGCACTCAAGGGGGATGACACCCTGGAGATCGTGTTGACTAGCCAAGGTACCGACCTGGCTGAGGTCGAGGAGACGCTGCGGATCATCCTCGAAGGCACCGGGACCTACGTCAGCGAGCTCTGAGTGATGAACTGAAGGTGCTGGCCTCATCGCGGGACTAGCGCTAGCCCTGAGCGGGCTTATCCCGCGATGAGGCCAGCACTGTAAACACACCACTCACTGAAACAATTGACAGCCAACCTTCCCGACAGGCATTGTCTGACAACCTGATCAATAGGCATCACCGTCCATGCTAGAGCTCCAGCGCCCAGACACCTTGGTAGAACGGGTCGTCAGCGCCATCCGCGCAGAGATCGATTCCGGCCGCCTGGCCGCCGAATCGCGTCTGCCCACCGAACAGCAACTGGCCGAGCAGCTCAATGTCAGCCGCTCGGTGGTGCGCGAGGCTGTGGCTCAGCTCAAGGCTGACGGTGTATTGATCGCTCGCCGCGGGCTCGGCTCGTACATTTCGCAAACGCCCAATGGCACGGTGTTCCGCTTCCCCGGCAGCAACGGGCGCAAGCCGGACCTGGTGCAGATGTTCGAGATGCGCCTGTGGATCGAAACCCAGGCCGCCGCCATCGCCGCCCGCCGCCGCGACGCCGCCGACCTGGCGAGCATTGCCAAGGCCCTCGAGCAGATGCTCGACAAGCGTAACGATCTGGCCGCCGCTGCCGCCGCCGACGTCGCCTTCCACCGCGCCATCGCCGAAGCCAGCAAGAACGACTACTTCGTGGCCTTCCATGATTTCCTTGGCGGCCAATTGGCCGCCGCGCGCCGCAATGCCTGGGAGAACTCCGCCACTCACTCAGTGGGGGGCTCGGCAGACGCCAATCGCGAACACCAGGCGCTGTACCAGGCCATCGCCGACGGCGACCGCCACGCCGCTGCCGCCTGCGCCGAAGCGCACCTGCGCGCTTCGGCCAAACGCCTGAAAATCGACCTGCCCGCCCTCGACTGAACCCGGAGAACCCATCGCGACCTGGCGAGGCTTTCACGCGCACCACTTAGTCTGACAACCTGATAAGCAGATCCACCGACAAGAATACCAAGGTACCCCTGCATGACTTACGACTACCTCATCATTGGTGGCGGCATCGTCGGCCTCGCCACCGCGATGGCCTTGCTCGAACAGCGCCCCGGCGCCTCATTGCTGATTCTGGAGAAAGAATCCAGCCTCGGCCGCCACCAGACCGGCCACAACAGCGGCGTGATCCACGCGGGGATCTACTACGCCCCGGGCAGCCTCAAGGCCGAGCTGTGCAAACGCGGCGCCCAGGCCACCAAGGAGTTCTGCACCGAACACGGCATTGCCTTCGACGTCTGCGGCAAGCTGCTGGTGGCCTCCAACGAGCTGGAAATGCAGCGCATGCAGGCGCTTTATGAGCGCTCGCAGCAAAACGGCTTGAAGGTCGAGCGCCTGGATGGCGCCGAGCTCAAGCAGCGCGAACCGAATATCGCAGGCTTAGGCGCGCTGTTTCTCGATGCCACAGGCATCGTCGATTACAAGCAGGTCTGCTACGCCATGGCCAAGGTGATCGAGCAAGCCGGCGGCGAAGTGCGCCTGTCGACCAGCGTGCAGGCCATTGCCGAGCACGGTGATTACGTAGAAGTGAGCAGCGCCGAGCACAGCTGGCGCGCCCGTCAGCTGGTGGCCTGCGCGGGGCTGCAATCGGACCGCCTGGCGCGCCTGGCCGGGGTCAAGATCGACCACCAGATCATCCCGTTTCGTGGCGAGTACTACCGCCTGCCAGCGAGCAAGAACCAGATCGTCAACCACCTGATCTACCCGATCCCCGACCCTGAGTTGCCGTTTCTCGGCGTGCACCTGACGCGGATGATCGATGGCAGCGTCACCGTTGGCCCCAATGCGGTGCTCGGCTTTGGCCGGGAGAACTACCGCAAGCTCTCGGTGAACTGGGGCGATGTCGCCGAGTACGCGCGCTTCCCGGGCTTTTGGAAAACCATCTGGAACAACCTCGGCTCCGGCACCCGCGAGATGAAGAATTCGCTGTTCAAGCGCGGCTACCTGGAGCAGTGCCGCAAGTACTGCCCGTCGCTGCAGGTGGAAGACCTGCTGCCCTATGAAGCCGGCATTCGCGCCCAAGCGGTCATGCGCGACGGCAGCCTGGTGCACGATTTCCTGTTCGCCGAGACCCCGCGCATGGTGCATGTCTGCAATGCCCCCTCGCCGGCTGCCACCTCGGCTATCCCGATCGGCCAGATGATCGCCGAAAAGATCCTCAAGGCCCGCTGAACCTGCTGCACACACAACTACAAAGACAATAAGGAAACCTCAGATGTCGGTACATGAGGCGGCTGTGGCCGCAACGGAAACCCCCGATCAGAAACGTAAACGCCTGCGCAAGGTGGCCGCAGCGACCATCTTCGGCTCGATGCTGGAGTGGTACGACTTCTACCTGTACGCGACCATGGCGGCGATCGTGTTCTCGAAGATCTTCTTCGATGCCAGCAATCCGGCAGTAGCCTCGCTACTGGCGTTTTCCACCTTCGCCATCGGCTTCATTGCCCGGCCCTTCGGCGGCATCCTGTTCGGCTACCTGGGCGACCGCTTTGGTCGCAAGCACGTACTGGTGATCACCTTCTGCATGATGGGCGTGTGCACCGCGCTGATCGGCCTGATCCCCAGCTACGCCTCGATTGGCATCTGGGCGCCGATCCTGCTGGTGGTGATCCGCATCATCCAGGGCCTGGGCGCTGGCGCGGAACTGTCGGGCGCCGCGGTGACCTCCTACGAGCACGCCAGCGAAGGCAAGCGCGGCAGCCAGGGTGCCTGGCCGGCGCTGGGGCTGAACCTGGGCCTATTGCTGTCGTCGCTGACCGTGTACCTGCTGACCATGAACGGCAATGACTTCCTGCTCGCCGGCGGCTGGCGTATCCCGTTCATCGCCAGCATCGTGCTGGTCGCTGTCGGCCTGTGGGTGCGCAAAAGCATCCCTGAGACCCCGGACTTCAAGGAACTGGACAAGTCCGACGACAAGCCCAAGGTCTCGCCGCTCAAGCTGCTGTTCAAGAATGACCTCAAGGGCCTGGCCGTGGTGTTCTTCGTGGCCGTCGGCTACAACGCCCTGAGCTACATCTTCAAGACCTTCTCGCTGGCCTACCTGACCCAGTTCAAGGGCGTCGAGGCGCATGTCACCTCGCTGTCGGTGACCATCGCCAGCCTGGTGGCGATTTTCGCCGTGCCGTTCTTCGGCTGGCTGTGCGACCGCTGGAGCAGCAAGACCGTGCTGATGCTCGGCGGCGTGTTGTCGGCGCTGTTCGCCTACCCCTTCCTGCAACTGTTGGGCACTGGCGAGCCGACCATGATCTACATCGCAATCGGCATTGGCACCGGCATTCTGGCGCCGATGATGTTCGCCCCACAGGGCTCGTTCCTCAGCCGCCAGTTCCCGACCCAGACGCGCTCCTCGGGGTTTGGCACCGGTCGCGAGATTGGCACCGCGGTGGCCGGTGGCCTGGCGCCGTTGGGCGGCCTGGCGCTGGTGGCCAACTCCGCGACCCACTCCACCGAAGGTGTGGCGTTGATCCTGACCATCGCTGGCGTGCTGGTGGTGGCATTCGCCTTGTGTGACCAGGGGCGCAAGCACTCCAATTCGAAAAACTGATTGGCGAAAACTGATCGGCAAAGCCAATGCGGGGCCGCCAATGGCCTCGCATTCGCTCAGCGGTTGGCATGCACCGCCCGTCCACCTTCTGCGGGGCGGTCGATGTAGGTCAGGTCGAGGATACTGTTACGCAGCCCCTTGAGCGGGTTCCAGTGCGCCGAAGCGTGAATGTAGCGGCCCTGCAGCAGTTGCTGTTCCTCCTCGGTCAAGCCCGGCTGTGCAGTACGCCCCAGGGCGAACGCATGCAATTTACGGCTGATTTCATGCAGTGCCTGCGGCAATCGCCATGCCTGGCGCGCTTCATCCAGCTCAGCGAACGGCACCCCACTGCGCACCGCCAAGGCGTGCATGATCCGCAGGTAGATGCGCGACAGATGCCCACACACCTCGCGCTCGCGCTGCAGTGCGGCATACACCTGTTTCTCTGGCAGCTCACGCCGGCCGCCGCCAGCGGGGATCTCCCACGTGATAATGGTCGGCCGCGGCGCAGGGCTATCGCTGTACTCACACTCTAACTGCGCCTGGGCCAAGGCATAGGCACGACTTTGCGTCGCCGGGGTGCGCAACGGCAGTCGATTGGACTGCGGCTTGCTCAACAGCACCCGTTCGACGCTGCGCTCAGGGTAGCCACCGCCAATGTCTGAATGCACGCCAGGCAGCACGATGTCATGTTCAGTGCGCACCAGCGGGTAGTTGTAACGTCGCTCATCGCCCGCCACCAGCTGTACCACCTGCTTGGCCACACCCGGCTCAAGGCCCAGGCGCAATCCTGAATAGCGGCCATTGGCCGGGCTGAAATTGCCTTTGAGCGGCGCCACGATGGCCGCCACGGTATCGAACAGTCCGACGAATTCAATGGTGATTTCGCAGCGTATGGCCAAGCTTGCCAGCGCTTGCGCCAACTGGCTTTTTTCGCCCAGGCGCAGATCGTTGACCAAATGCCGGGCCGCCGCCGCCCCGCGACTAAAGCCAAACAAATCAAACTCAAGCTTGACGGTGCGTCCGCCTGGATATGCCTGACGCCAGCCCAGCAACTGCTCAACAATGGCCTGCACGGCTTGCGCCACCCGCGCCTTGACCCCAGTCGACCCCCGCCCGGTCAGCTGATGATAGAGCGAGTCCTGCGCGCCCCGGGTGGTGCCGATGCCTTCGACGTAGAGCTTGAAGCAATGGCGCAGCGCGCCGTCAGGCAGTTCAGCACAGCCAGTAGGATACAACTGGTGCAGCAAGGCCACGTTGCTCGGTGCGTTGGCGTAGCTGCCCTGGCGCGTGTCGGCTGCAGCCGGGTTATCGTCGGCCCGCAGGCTATTGCAGAAATTATTGCCCGTGCCGTCGAAGAACACCCCCAGACGCAGGGGCGTCGGGTGTCGCGGGAATGCCGCCGCATGATGGTCCGCCATGTCACTGCCCGTCCTGATTGCCGAGCCTCCATCAAAAGGCACAGCCACCGTTGGCGAGAATCAGGGTTTTTTCGCTTGCTCGTCGGAATCGGCCGAGGCCGCTGTCGTCTGTAACCCTTACATAAATTTGCGTGCCGCCATTAGTCGGCATGGGCCCGGATGGATTAAAGTATCACCCCCTGCCCGGGCTGCTCGCTTACCGCACCCCTGGCCCCTTTCCAGGAACCGTCGCCGATGGAACACCGTGAAGCGCTGATCGCGCTGCGCACCTTTCTTTCCTCCCAGATCCTGGGCCAGGAAAAGCTGGTTGAACGCCTACTGATCGTCCTCCTTGCCGACGGCCATATGCTGGTCGAGGGTGCGCCGGGCCTGGCCAAGACCAAGGCCATCAAAGAGCTGGCAGAAGGTGTCGAGGCGCAGTTCCATCGCATTCAGTTCACCCCCGACCTGTTGCCGGCCGATATCACCGGCACCGAGATCTATCGCCCGGAAACCGGCAGCTTCGTGTTCCAGCAAGGGCCGATCTTCCATAACCTGGTGCTGGCCGACGAAATCAACCGCGCCCCGGCCAAGGTGCAATCGGCACTGCTCGAGGCCATGGCCGAGCGCCAGGTCAGCGTGGGCCGCAGCACTTACGACCTGTCGCCGCTGTTCTTGGTCATGGCCACGCAAAACCCGATCGAGCAGGAAGGCACCTACCCGCTGCCCGAGGCGCAGCTCGACCGCTTCCTGATGCATGTGAAAATCGGTTTCCCCGACGCCGCCGTGGAGCGACGCATCCTGCAGCAAGCCCGAGGCGAAGCGCTCAATGGCGAGACCAAGCCGGAGCGCCGGGTCAGCCAGCAGGCGATCTTCGCAGCGCGCAAGGAAATTCTCGGCCTGTACATGGCCGATGCAGTGGAGGAGTACCTGGTGCAACTGGTAATGGCCACGCGCACCCCGGCCAAGTTCGACAGCGAGCTGGCCGACTGGATCGCCTATGGCGCCAGCCCCCGTGGCTCGATCGCCCTGGACCGCTGCGCGCGTGCCCATGCCTGGCTGGCCGGACGCGACTTCGTCAGCCCTGAGGATATCCAGGCGGTGCTGTTCGATGTCCTGCGCCACCGGGTGATTCTCTCGTTCGAGGCTGAGGCGGCAGGGGTCGACCAGGACCGCGTGGTCCAACGCATCCTCGACGTCGTTGCAGTCGCCTGAGCCCATGCCCACTGCGACGTTGGCCGAACCCGGTATCCGCACCAGCCTCGGCGAGTTGATCGACATGCGCCACCGCGTGCGCGAGATCCAGCTGTTCTCGCGGCCCGGCCAGCGCAGCCCATTGGTCGGCCTGCACCATTCCAAGCTGCGTGGCCGTGGCGTGGACTTCGACCAGGTGCGTGTGTATCAGGCTGGCGACGATGTGCGCAACATCGACTGGCGCGTCACCGCGCGTACCCAGGAGCCGCATACCAAGCTGTTCCACGAGGAGCGCGAGCGGCCGATCTTCATCATGGTCGAGCAGAGCCAGCGGCTGTTCTTCAGCTCCGGATTGATGTTCAAGTCGGTCCTGGCGGCCCAGGCTGCGGCGCTGTTCGGCTGGGCCGCGCTGGGCCATAACGACCGTATCGGCGGCCTGGTGTTCGGCGATAACGAGCACCATGAAGTCAAGCCGCGGCGCAGCAAGCAGAGCCTGTTGCAACTGCTCAACCGGCTGGCCAAGGTCAACCAGGCGCTGCACACCGAAGCGGTGCCGCAGGCCGACAGCCTGGCCCTGGCCCTGCGCCGGGCGCGCGAAGTGCTGCGCCCGGGCAGCTTGGCCATCGTCATTTGCGACGAACGCGCACTCAGCGAGGGCGTCGAGCAGCACCTGTCGATGCTCTCACGCCACTGCGACGTGCTGCTCATGCCGGTCTCCGATCCACTTGACCATGCCCTGCCCGCCGCCGGCCTGCTGCGCTTCGCCCAGCGCGGCGCCCAGCTCGAACTCGACACCCTCGACGCCAACCTGCGCCGCACCTACCACCAGCAGGCCGAAGCGCGGATCGAGCGCTGGGAGCTGCTGGCGCAAAAGCTGCGCGTGGTGCTGATGCCACTGAGCACCCAAAGCGAGATGATTGAGCAGCTGCGCGAGTACCTCAACGCCCAGCGCCCAGGGAGCAGCACATGAACCCGCTGGATTCGCTGCAGCCGTTGATCGCCCCCGCGGCGATTGGCTGGTGGCCACCTGCACCCGGCTGGTGGGTGTTACTGGCGCTGCTGCCGCTGCTCGCTTGGGGCCTGTGGCGGGTGCGTAAATGGCGCCCTGGCAAGCGGCGGATCGTGCGCGCCGAACAACCCCTGGACCCGGTACGGGTGGAAGCCCTGGCCGAGCTCGCACGCCTGCCCCGCCCCTATGACGGCGCACCCGCAGGCGCCTGGTTGCAGCAGATCAACGCCCTGCTCAAACGCCTGTGCCGCAACCACTACCCCGGCGCCAACAGCCACACGCTCAGCGGCCGCCAGTGGCTGGCGTTTCTCGACAACCGCTGCCCCGCTGCTGGCCTGACCCGCTGGATGGTGCTGGTCGAAGGCACCTACAAACCCGAGTGCAAGCTCGACGACAAAGCGATCGCCGGGCTCAGCCAGGCGGTCGAAACCTGGATCCGCAAGCATGTTTGAGCTGGCCTGGCCGTGGATCTTCCTGCTGCTGCCGCTGCCGTGGCTGGCGCGCTTGCTGCTGCCGGCCGCCGACAGCGGGGAGCCGGTGCTCAAGGTTGGCTTTCTCAATGAGCTCGAAGGTCTGGCCGGCCGGCGCGCGCGACTGAACCTGCCGACCTGGCGCCAGCAGGCACCCTACGTCCTGATCTGGCTGCTGCTGCTGATCGCCGCCGCCCGCCCGCAATGGCTCGGCGAGCCGGTGCCGGTGGCGGCCAGCGGGCGTGACCTGCTGGTGGCCGTGGATGTCTCCGGGTCGATGGATTTCCCCGACATGCTGTGGAAGGATGAGGAAATCAGCCGTTTGGACCTGGTCAAGGCGCTGCTCGGCGATTTCCTCCAGGACCGCGAGGGCGACCGGGTGGGCCTGATCCTGTTCGGCAGCGAGGCTTACCTGCAAGCGCCACTGACCTTCGACCGGCGCACCGTACGCACCTTCCTCGACGAAGCGCAGATCGGCATCGCCGGCAAGAACACGGCGATTGGCGATGCCATTGGCCTGGCCGTCAAGCGCCTGCGCCAACGCCCGGCACAGAGCCGAGTGCTGGTGCTGATCACTGACGGCGCCAACAACGGCGGGCAGATCCATCCGCTGACCGCCGCCCGTCTGGCCGCCCAGGAAGGCGTGCGCATCTACACCATCGGCATCGGCGCCAACCCCGAGGCCAGCGGCACTCCTGGCCTGCTCGGGCTGAACCCGAGCCTGGACCTGGATGAAGCCTCGCTGCGGGAAATCGCCGATCTGACCCAGGGCACCTATTTCCGCGCCCATGACGGCGCCGAGCTGGACGCGATCGGCGACACCCTCGATCAGTTGGAGCCAGTGGCGCAGCAACCGACCCAGGCGCGCACCGCCAAGGAGCTGTATGCCTGGCCGCTGGCCCTGGCGCTGCTGCTGAGCGTGTTGCTGGTGGTCGCTGTGCAATGGCCGGATAACCTGTTGCAGCGGGTCCTGCGTCGCCCCAGCTTCTTGCAACCGCACCCGCAATGGCGCGAGCGCTTGAAACGCCTGCGGCTCAGGAGGCGGCGATGATCGATCTCTGGCCGCAATGGTTGCGCCCGCTCTGGCTGCTGGTCGTGCCGCTGCTCGCCTGGCTGCTGTTCAAGCTCTGGCACCGGCGCAAGCGCGCCGGGCGCTGGCAGATGATCCTGCCGCCACAATTTCATGCGGTACTGCTTGGCGGCGGCAGTGGCAGCAACAGCAAGTTGCCGTGGATCGCCTTGGGCCTGGCCTGGTTACTGATCGTCCTGGCCTTGCTTGGCACCAGTTGGCAGCGGGTGGAAGAAACCCGCCAACGCCCCGCCGACCCACTGGTGATCATGCTTGAGCTAACCCCGCAGATGCTCGCCGAAGACAGCCCGCCCAATCGCCTGGAGCAAGCTCGGCGCAAGGTTCTCGACCTGCTCGAACACCGCCGCGACAGCCAGACCGCGTTGATCGTCTATGCCGGTAGCGCCCACACCCTGGTGCCGCTGTCCGACGACCTCGGTACCACGCGCAACCTGCTGGAAGCGATCGACCCGTCGATCATGCCCCAGCCGGGCCAGCGCGCGGACCTGGCAGTGCACAAAGGTCTGGCTTTGCTAGCCCAGAGCGGCCTGGGCCAAGGCCGCCTGTTGCTGATCGGCTCGGCCTTGAGCGATCAGGAGCGCGACGGCATCAAGCAGGCGCTAGGCCGCCAGGGCCCAAGCCTGCTGATGCTCGGCATCGGCAGCAGCGAGGGCGCGCCGGTGCGCCAGGTCAATGGCGAATACCTCAAGGATGAGCAAGGCGGTATCCTCCTCCCCCGCTTGGACAGCGCCAGCCTCAAAGCCTTCATCAATGGCACTGGCGGGCGCTATCGCCACGCCCGCATCGACGACCTGGACCTGCGCGGCCTGGGCCTGTTCGATAATCCGCGCGGCTTGCGCAACGATGGCCAGACCGTGCAATTGGACAGCTGGGCCGACCAAGGCTACTGGTTACTGCTGCCGCTTTTGTTGCTGGCTGCCTGTGCCGGACGGCGCGGCTGGCTGTTTTGCCTGCCACTGCTGCTGGCGCTGCCGCAACCGAGCCAGGCGTTCGAATTCAACGACCTGTGGCTGCGCCCTGACCAGCAAGGCCAGCGCCTGCTGGAGCAACAACGCCCGGCCGAGGCCGCACGCCACTTCGACGATCCGCAATGGCGTGGCATAGCGCTGTACCAGGCCGGTGACTATGAAGGTGCGGCCAAGGCATTTGCCCAAGGCAGCACGGCCGCCGCCCACTACAATCGAGGCAATGCCCTGGCCCGTGCCGATCAGCTGGAGGCAGCCCTGGACGCCTACGAGCAGGCCCTTGAGCGCCAGCCGGAACTGCAAGCGGCACTGGACAACCAGGCCCTGGTCCAGCAACTGTTGCTGCAGCGTCAAGCCAAGGCCGAACAGCAACAAGCCAGCAGCGATGCCCACGGCACCCCAGGCAGCGAAACCGACGGTAACAGCAGCTCGGCGACCAATCAGGCGCAAGCCACCCCCGGCAACGAGGAGCAAGCGCCCGGCCAGGAGCAAGGCGACAGCAGCAACGGCCCGCCGCCGCCAGGCAATCAGGCCGGCGATGACGACAGCCTTACCCAGCCGCCGCAACGCCCGGCTGCCACCAGCCTGGATGCCGAACAACGCCAGGCGTTGGAGCAGTGGCTACGAGAGATTCCGGACAATCCAGCGCAGCTGTTGCGGCGCAAATTCTGGTATGAACAGCAATTGCATCAGGAAAACCCACGATGAGTCGCTTCGGCGTCTTGCTCCTCACCCTGCTATGGATCGTCCAGGTCCACGCCCAGCCGACCCTGCAAGCCAGCGTCGATCGCAGCCGCCTGCAAGCCGGGGAAACCCTGGAGCTGATCCTCGAAAGCCAGGATGTCACCCAGTTCGGCAAACCCGACCTGCGTGCCCTGGATGCCGACTTCGAAGTGCGCGGCACCCGTCAGCTGAACAGCCTGCACACCCTCGATGGCGAAACCCGCGCCAGCACCCGCTGGATCATCACCCTGCTGCCGCGGCGCAGCGGCAGCTTGAGCATCCCCGCGTTGCAACTGGGCCAGTCGCATAGCCTGCCCATCGACCTGCAAGTACTCCAAGCCGATGCCAGCCGCCCGGACAGCGCCGCCAAGGTGTTCATCGAAGCGACCCTGGACAGCACTGAGGTCTACGTTCAGGCCCAGGCCGTGCTGACCCTGCGCATCTACCATTCGGTGTCGCTGTACGACGACAGCAGCCTCACCCCACTGCAGTTGGACAACGCCAAGGTCGAGCCGCTGGGCGAGTCGCGCACTTATGAAAAAGACATCGACGGCGTGCGCCACGGCGTCATCGAAACCCGCTATGCGGTTTATCCGCAGCACAGCGGCAGCCTCGATATCCCCTCGCTGACCTTCACCGCCACCGCCGCCGACAGCGCCGAGCAGCGCGCCGGTCGCCAGATACAAGTCAGCTCGCTGCCGCTGCGTCTTAGCGTGCGGCCGATCCCGGCCAACTATCCTGCCGACACCCCGTGGCTGCCAGCACGCAGCTTGACCCTGGAAGAACGCTGGAACCCCGACCCCAGCACGCAAACGGTGCAGATCGGCGATTCAATGACCCGCAGCGTCACCCTGCGCGCCGATGGCCTGTCCAGCACTCAGTTGCCGCCACTACCGGCCACCGAAATCCTTGGCCTGCGCCGCTACCCTGACCAGCCACTGCTGCGTAACGAGATCAACGAGCGCGGCATGACCGCCAACCGTGAAGAACGTGAAGCGCTGGTACCGACCCACAGCGGCGAGCTGACCTTGCCGACCGTCGACGTGACCTGGTGGAACACTCGCGAGGATCATCTGGAACACAGCAGCCTGCCGGCGCGCAGCCTCAACGTGCAGGACAACCCTGCCTTGAGTGCCGAAACCCCGGTGGGAGATAGCAGCTCTGCCAGCACCCTGCTGTGGCCTTGGCAGCTGGCGACGCTGGTGTTGGCATTGACCACGCTGCTCGGCTTCGCCCTGTGGTGGCGAGCACGCTCGCAGCCGGCGGTGTTGCGCGCGGCGCAGGCTGGCCCAAGCCCGCGCACCTTGCTCGATGACCTCAAGCGCGCCTGCCAGGCCAATGATCCGCAGGCTACCCGACAGGCGCTGGATGCCTGGGCACGCCAGCAGCCCGAGACCCTCGCCGAAATGGCGGCGCGCTTTGTGCCGTTGTCGGATGCGCTGGATGGATTGAATGGCGCGTTGTATAGCGAGAGCGGCCAGTATTGGCATGGCGATGAGTTGTGGCGGGCGATCGGGGCCATCCCGCCAGCCGAGCAATTGCTCGCGCCGACTGGGGATAGCGGCAGCTTGCCGCCGCTTTATCCCAAGTAGCGTTTCGCTGGCGTGGGTTCGGGCCTCGTACCGCGATGAGGCCCGCACATCCACCGCACATTGCTGATCGCAACTTGGGTTACCATACCCACCCGCAAAAATTCCATCGCAAGCAACCCCGACTCAACACCTACAGGTCACCCATGCGTCTGTTTCACACCTCCGACTGGCACCTGGGCCAAAGCCTGCATGGCCAGGAACGCGATTTCGAACACGCCTGTTTCCTGCACTGGCTGCTCGGCCAGCTGAAATTGCGCCAGCCCGACGCGCTGCTGATCGCTGGCGATATCTTCGACACGGTCAACCCGCCGGTCAAAGCCCAGGAACGCCTCTACGAATTCATCGTCCAGGCCCACGAGCAACAGCCCAAGCTGGACATCGTGATGATCGCCGGCAACCACGACTCCGGCTCGCGCATCGAGCTGCCTGCCGCGCTGATGCGCCGGTTGCGCACCCACGCCCTGGGCCGGGTGCACTGGCTCGACGAAGGCCAGCTGGACGCCGAACGCCTGTTGATTCCACTGACCAACGCCCGTGGCAAGGTCAGCGCCTGGTGCCTGGCCCTGCCGTTCCTGCGCCCTGCGGAGGTCACCGGCCCGCAGTTGGGCGATGACTACCTGCAAGGCATCACCCAGGTGCACCAGCAACTGATCGCTGCCGGCCAGGCCAAACGCAAGAAAGACCAGGCGCTGATCGCCATCAGCCACGCGCATATGGCAGGTGGCTCGATCTCCGAGGACTCCGAGCGCAGCCTGATCATCGGCAACGCCGAGGCGCTGCCGGCCAAGCTGTTCGACAAGGCCATCAGCTACGTCGCCCTGGGCCACTTGCACAAGCCGCAGAAGGTCAATCGCGAAGAACGCATCCGCTACAGCGGCTCGCCGATCCCGCTGTCGTTCGCGGAAATCAACTACCCCCACCAGGTGCTGGAAGTCGAGCTCGACGGTGCCGAGCTGGTCAGCGTCGAACCGCGGCCGGTGCCCCGCGCTGTAGCCCTGCAACGCATGGGCCCGGCGCCGCTGGCCGAGCTGCTCGAACTGCTCGCCGAGCTGCCGGTGATCGACCTGCTCGAAGACCCCAATCGCCAGCCCTGGCTGGAAGTGCGGGTGCGCCTGGACGAGCCACAGCCAGACCTGCGCCAGCAGATTGAAACGGCGCTGCAAGGCAAGGCCGTGCGCCTGGTGCGCATCAGTGCCGAATATGCCGGGCGCGGGACACTGGAGGAGGACAAGCTGGAGTTCGTCGAGCTGAGCCAGATGACCCCGCAGGACTTGTTCAGCCGGGCCTGGGAGCAAGCCTACGGCAATCCCGTCGACGAGCAGGCCCTGAGCGATTTCGCCCTGCTCCTGCAGGATGTCCAGCTGGAGCAGGAGCAGCCATGAAGATCCTTGCCATTCGCCTGAAGAACCTCGCCTCGCTGGCCGGCCCGATCGACATCGACTTTACCGCCGAGCCCTTGGCCAGCGCTGGTCTGTTCGCCATTACCGGCCCGACCGGCGCGGGCAAGAGTACCCTGCTCGATGCCCTGTGCCTGGCCTTGTTCGGCACCGTGCCGCGGCTCAATGCGATCGGCCGCGAGGCCAAGGTGCCCGATGCCGACGGCGACATCCCCACCTACGATCCGCGCAACCTGTTGCGCCGGGGCACCGGCAGCGGTTTTGCCGAGGTCGACTTCGTGGGTATCGACGGCCACCGCTACCGCGCCCGCTGGGAAGCCAACCGCGCCCGCGACAAGGCCAACGGCAAGCTGCAGCACAGCCGCCAGAGCCTCTACGATCTGGACAGCGAGCAGCTGCTGGGCAGCGGCAAGAACGAATACAAGCAATTGGTCGAAGCGCGCCTTGGCCTGAACTTCGAGCAGTTCACCCGCGCGGTGATGCTGGCCCAGAGCGAGTTCAGCGCCTTCCTCAAGGCCGACGACAAAGAGCGCAGCGAACTGCTGGAAAAGCTCACCAACACCGCGATCTATACCCGCCTCGGTCAGCGTGCATTCAGTAAATCGCGAGAAGCGGGCGAAGCCCACAACGCCCTCAAGGACCGCGCCAGCCACCTGCTGCCGATGGCCGTGGAGGCTCGCGCCGAGCTCGATCAGCGCTTGGAGCAGGCGCAACAAGCGCTCAAGGCCGAGCAGGCGCGCGAGCGTCAACTGGAACAGCAGCGCGCCTGGCTCAATGAACAGCACCAACTGCAAGCCCAGCACAGCGCTGCCAGCCAAGCCTTGCAAAGCGCTGAGCACGACTGGCAACAACTGGCCGGACAGCGCCTGGATCTGCAGCACCTGGAACGCCTGGCGCCGCAGCGCCACCCGTTCCATCGCCAGCAAGCCTTGGCCAGCCAGCTCACGCCGCTGGCTGCTGCGCTTGCGGCGCAGCAAGACCAGCAACAGAGCCTGCAAGCACGCGCCCTGGAGCTGCAACACGCCCTGCAAGCGGCACGCCAGGCGCTGAGCCAGGCCCAGACCGTGCAAAGCGACAGCGCCCCGCACCTGCGCCAGGCCTTCGCCGCCCAGGACAACCTGGCGCGTCTGGACAGTGAGTCGGCCAAGCTCGGCGACCTCGCCCGAGACGCTGAGCAGGGCGTCAGTGACGCTCAGCAGCAGTTGCAGCAACTCGACGAGCAGCAGCAACGCAGCCAGCAGCAACTGGTCGCAATCGATGCCGCCCTGGCCGACAGCGCCCCGCTGGCCGCATTGGCCAGCGCTTGGCAGGCTTATCGCGGGCAACTGCAGCAGCTGCTGCAAATCGGCAATCGCCTGAGCCAGGGCCGCGCTGAACTGCCCAGCCTGCAAGCCCAGGCCAGCCAGGCCAATGCCCAGTTGCAGGAACAGCGCGACGCCTTCGAGGTGTTGTTCCGTGAAGCTGGCGCCGAGCCGCAGGCCCTGGCCGAACAGCTCGACCTGCTCGGCACCATGCTGCAGGAAAACCGCAAGCAGCAGCGCGCCGTGGAAGAACTGTCACGCCTGCACGCCCGTGAGCAAGAGCTGCAACAGAACATCCAGTCGCTGCGCGAACGTCAGCAACAGGGCCTGCACCAACGTCAGCAATTGATCACCGAAGGCCAGTCGGCCAAGGCCGAGCTGGAAACCGCCGAGCAAGCCCTGACGCTGACCCGCCAGTTGCTCGAACGCCAGCGCCTGGCACGCAATACCAGCGTCGAAGAACTGCGCGCCCAGTTGCGCGATGGCGAGCCATGTCCGGTCTGCGGCAGCGCCGAGCACCCGTTCCATCAGCCCGAGGCGCTGTTCAATAGCCTTGGCCGACATGACCAGGCCGAAGAAGCCGCTGCCTTGGCTCAGGTGGAAAGCCTCAATGCCCGCCTGATCGACCTGCGCACCCAGGTCGGTATGGTCAATGGCCAGGTCAAGGAGTATCAGCACCAGCAGGGGCAATTGGCCGAGCAGTTGCAACCGCTGCAGCAGCAGTTGCAGGCGCATGCCCTGTGGCCGTCGCTCAGCGCTCAGGACGACAGCACCCGCAGCAGTTGGCTGGAGGGCCAATTGCGCCGTCTGGACGGCGAGATCAGCCGCGACGAACAACGCCAGAGCGCGCTGCTGACCCTGCAAAAGGACGCTGCCCGCCTCACCCAGCAATTACAGGCCGCCAACGAAGCGCAACAGCAGGCCCAGCGGCGTCTCGACCAGCAGCACCAGGCACTCGACGCCGACCAGGAACGCCTGGAGCAGGCATTGGCCGATTTTGCCGGGGTATTGCCCGCTGACATTCTCCAGGCCCTGCGCGACGAACCTGCGCATGCCTTCCTGGCGCTGGATCAGCAGGTGGCCCAGCGCATGCTCCAGCTTGAGCAGCAACAGGACGAACAGCAACAACAGCAGCAGCGCCAGCAACAACTGGAACGCCTGCGCGACCAGCAACAAGCGCGCCTGCAACGCCAGGGCGAGCTGCAACAGCAACTGGCCAGCCTTGCCGAGCAACAGCAACAAGCGCGCACGACCCTGGCCGCGCTGTTGGCCGAGCACACCAATGCCGAAGCCTGGCAACTGCATCTTGAGCAGCAGGTAGAACAGGCGCGCAGCAGCGAAGCCAGCACTGCCCAGGCGCTCCAGGAGGCCAACACGCAAAGTCTGCAAGTGGCCGCTGAACTCAAGGCCAATCAACAGCGCCGCGAGGCCCTGGAACAGGAGCACCAGGCGCTGCAACAGCAGATCAGCCAATGGCGCGCCGATCATCCGGAGCTGGACGACCAAGGCCTGGACCGGCTGCTGGCGATCGACGATGGCGCAGTGGCTGAGCTACGCCAACGCGTGCAAGCTGCCGACAAAGCCATCGAACAAGGTCGCGTGCTGCTGCAAGAGCGCCAGCAGCGCCTGCAACAGCACAATCAGCACGCCATCAGCGAAATGCCCACTGAAGAGCTGGAGCAGACCCTCAGCCAGCTGCAGCAACAACTGGCCGTGCATGAACAGCAGTGCGCCGAACTGCGCGCGCAACAGGCCGACGACCAGCGTCGCCAACAGGCGCATCAGGCCCTGGCCGCAGAGATCGAGCAGGCCTATCAACAGTGGCAACGCTGGGCGCGCTTGAATGCCCTGATCGGCTCGGCCTCTGGCGATGTGTTCCGCAAGATCGCCCAGGGCTACAACCTCGACTTGCTGCTGCACCACGCCAACAGCCAGCTGCGCCAGTTGGCCAAGCGCTACCGCCTCAAACGCGGCGGCAGTGCCCTTGGCCTGCTGGTGCTGGACACCGAGATGGGCGATGAGCTGCGCTCGGTGCACTCGTTGTCGGGCGGTGAGACCTTCCTGGTTTCGCTGGCCCTGGCCTTGGGCCTGGCCTCGATGGCTTCGAGTACCCTGCGCATCGAGTCGCTGTTCATCGACGAAGGCTTTGGCAGCCTTGATCCTGAGTCGCTGCAACTGGCCATGGACGCCCTCGATGGCTTGCAGGCCCAGGGCCGCAAGGTCGCGGTGATCTCGCACGTGCAGGAGATGCACGAGCGGATTCCGGTGCAGATCCAGGTGCGCCGTCAGGGCAACGGTTTGAGCGATGTGGAAGTCTGCGGATGATCCTCTACTCGTTCCGCCGCTGCCCCTGGGCCATGCGTGCGCGCCTGGCCCTGCGCTATGCCGACTGCGCCGTGCAGGTGTGTGAAGTGGCAATGAAGAACAAACCGGCCGAGCTGCTGGCACTGTCGCCCAAGGGCACGGTGCCGGTGCTGGCGACTGCCGACGGCGTACTGGAAGAAAGCCTGGATATCATGCGCTGGGCACTGGCGCAGAACGATCCGCAGGACTGGCAGCTGCAAGCAGACCCGACTGCGGCGCAGCACGCTGAGGCCCTGATCGCACGCAACGACAGCGTATTCAAGGCCCAGGTCAACCTGTACAAGTATGCCGAACGCTACCCCGAGCATTCGCGTGAGCATTACCGCCAGCAGGCCGAGCCCTGGCTGGCGGAGCTTGAAGGCCTGCTCGAAGGCCGGCCTTATCTGCTTGCCGGGCATCCAAGCCTGGCCGATGCCGCCCTGCTACCCCTTATGCGCCAGTTTGCCGGGGTCGAACCGCAGTGGTTCGCCGAGGCGGCTTATCCGCGGGTGCGGAGCTGGTTGCAGGGGTGGCTGGCTTCAGAGCTGTTCAAGGCCGTTATGGCTAAATAGCGATCAGCCTGGGAGCGGAACCTGTGGGAGCGGGCTTGCCTGCGAACCAGGGCAAAGCCCTGGCCATACACCGCAGTGTATTGTTCGCGGGCAAGCCCGCTCCCACAGGTTCAGTGTTGACATCGGGATCAGAGGCCGTTCTTGCCACTCAACGCTGCATGAAAATGGGCACTCTGGCGCAGGTACTGCTCGGTATAGCTGTGGGTGGCAGATGCCTTGCGGTTGGTGTCGGCATGGGCATGCGTCGGCAGCACAACCGAGGCGGAAATGGCGGAAGCGGCGATAACCGGGAAGAGATTGAAGTTCATCTGGGCTGACCTCGACATCGGTGGTTTGACAATGGCCCGGGTGGGCCTTGGGTCAAACTTACGCCGCCAAGGTCTGCCACTGAAATTCATTGCAGCAGTAGCAATTATCACCCCGGTTGATAGTCGCTGTTGATAGCCCCTGTTGATAGTCACTCGATGAACTTGAGGTCCGAGGGCGCATCCTGGGCCAGCTTCTGTACCGTCTCCCCGAGCTTGCCGCTACGCGGGTCGCGGCGCATGACCACGATCTGGTTGCTCTTCTGGTTGGCCACCAGCAGGTAGTTGCCACTGGGGTCCAGGGCGAACTCACGCGGATGATCGCCCTCGACCGAACGGCGCTGCAGCAAGGTTAGCTGGCCGTTGTCCTTGGCCACCGCATACACCACGATTTCATTCGCCGTGCCGCGGTTACTGACATACAAGAAGCGTCCATCGACCGACAGGTGCAAGCCACCCGACGCTTTTGCAGCGGCGTCTTGGCGTTCGCTCAAGGGCAGGCGCTGGCGCTCGATCAGGGCACCATCCTCAACATCGAACACCACCACTTCGCCACTCATCTCCAGGGTGAGATAAGCGTGCTGGCCCTTGGCATCGAACAGCAAATGCCGCGGCCCGCTGCCTGGCGGCAGGCTGACCGAGGCCGGAATCGCCGCGCTCAGCGGCTGTTCGGTGCTGGCGCCGTCGTAGCGGTAGATGAACACCTTGTCCGCGCCCAGGTCGCTGGCATACAGGTGGCGGCCTTCAGGCGAAGGCACCAGCGAATGCACATGGGCGCCGGCCTGGCGCTCGAGGTTGACCTTGCTCGGCGCATGCCGCGCCTGCTGCACCACCGGCTTGAGCTTGCCGTCCTTGGCCACCGGGATCACCACCAGGCTGCCGCCCGGGTCGGCGGCGACCGCGTAGTTGGCGACGAACAGATAGCGCTGATCGTGGCTGAGGCTGGCGTGGGTCGGCTCATCGCCTTGGCTGGCGACCTGGTTCAACGGTTTGATCTCGCCCTTGCTGCTGAGGGCAAAACTGCTGACCTGGCCCTTGGGCGTTTCATTAACCGCAAACAAGAGGCGCTGGTCAGCAGAGAGCACCAGCCACGACGGGCTGACGCTGTTGACCACTTGCAGCGGCTGGGTATCGATCTGGCCGCGTTCAGTGTCGAAATGGTAGCGGTAGATACCCTTGCTGGCGCCGTCGGTGTAGCTGCCCACCAGCAGGGTCGCGGCGTGTGCCTGGAGAAAAAGGCTCATCAGACTAGCGGCCAGCAGGCACTTCCAGGTCCGGTTCATCATCGTCGTACTCATCGTCATCGTCCGAGCCGTACACGGCACTCATACAGACTAGTTGATGCTCGCCCTGATCATCGTTGAGGCGCCACTGTTCACCCGCGCCGATTGCCGCGGCGACTTGTTCGGGGGTGAAGGTCCAGCGCTTGAGGTCGCGGCCGTCCATGCATTCGATCAGCAGACCGTTGTCGTTGAAGGTGAAGTCGAAGGCATGCAGGCCGTCGATCAGGAGCATGTCGCTGGATTCGAGGGCGGTGGCGAGGGTGGTCATGGAAGAGGTACCTGGGGAGCAAAGACCCGCAGTATACCTGTGGGGCCGCTTTGCGGCCCATCGCAGGCTGCGCCAGCTCCCACAATAGCCCGCGCACAGGGGGTTCATCGCAGACTTGTAGGAGCTGGCAAAGCCTGCGATGGGCCGCAAGGCGGCCCCCCGTACACCGATCAATGAGCGAAGATCGAGCCGCCCTCCTTGCCCGCCAACTTCTGCGGCTTGATCAAGAACCGCGCCAGCGCCGGCAGCAGCCACAGCGCACCGAACATGTTCCACAGCAGCATGAAGGTCAGCATCAAGCCCATGTCGGCCTGGAACTTGATCGCAGAGAAGATCCAGGTGCACACGCCAATCGCCAGGCACAAACCGGTGAACAGCACCGCTTTACCGGTCGAGCGCAGGGTCTGGTAATAGGCTTCCTGCAACGGCAACCCGGCCCGCAGGAAGCTCTCCAGGCGGCTGTAGATGTAGATGCCGTAGTCAACGCCAATCCCCACCCCCAGCGCCACCACCGGTAAGGTGGCGACCTTCACGCCAATGCCCATGAAGGCCATCAGCGCATTGCCCAGCACCGAGGTCAGTACCAGCGGCAGAACGATACACAAGGTCGCGGCAAACGAGCGGAAGGTGATCATGCACATCACCGCCACGCACAGGTAGACCAGGATCAGGATGGTCAGCTCGGCCGACTTGATCACCTCGTTGGTAGCCGCTTCGATACCCGCGTTACCCGCCGCCAGAAGGAACTGCAGACCTTCTTTGTTATGGCTGTCGGCAAACGTCTTGGCCACCGCCGTCACCCGCTCCAGGGTCTCGGCCTTGTGGTCGTTGAGGAACACCAGCACCGGCGCCAGCGAGCAGTCGGCGTTGTACAGGCCATCGGCACGGGCGATCGAGCTGTTGAGCACATCCGGGTTACGCGACAAGGTCTCCCATTTCAGGTTGCCCTCGTTCATGCCCTTGATCATCTGCTTGGACACCGTCACCAGAGAGATCGCCGACTGCACTCCAGGGGTGTTCTGCATGGTCCACATCAGCTCGTCGATCGGCGCCAGGGTCGAGTGGATCGAGCAGCTTTCCGACGGGGTCTTGACCATGATCACCAGGACATCGGAACTGGTCGAGTAGTTGCTGATGATGAAGTGGTTGTCCTGGTTGTAGCGCGAGTCCGGGCGCAGCTCAGGCGCGCCTTGGTCCAGGTCGCCGATCTTCAGGTTCTGGCTGTACCACAGCCCACCGGCGAAGGCGACCAAGGCCAGGGCGATGGAGACCGGCGCGACCTTGGCGCTGGCGAAATTGGCCAGCAGGCGCCAGAACGGATGCTCGCGGGTCGCATCCTTCTTGCTGCGCTCGATCGCCTTCTTGCTGATGCCCACATAGGAGATGGCGACCGGCAGCAGGATCAGGTTGGTGAAGACGATGACCGCCACGCCAATCGAAGCGCCGATGGCCAGCTCGCGAATCACGCCGATGTCGATGATCAACAGCGTGATGAAGCCCACGGCGTCGGCGAGGATGGCGATCATCCCCGGCAGGAACAGCTGGCGGAAGGTGCGCCGGGCAGCTGTCAGGGCATTGTCGGCGCCACTCGATTGCAGGGCGATGCCGTTGATCTTCTGCACCCCGTGGGAGATGCCGATAGCGAAAATCAGGAATGGCACCAGCATCGAGTACGGGTCAAGACCAAAGCCCACCGCATGCATAAGCCCCAGCTGCCAGACCACCGCCACCAAGGTGGTGATGAGCACGGCGATGGTGCTGCGGATGCACCAGGTGAACCAGTACAACAGGATCCAGGTAATCACCAGCGCCACGCCAAAGAACAGCGCCACCATCACCAGGCCATCGATCAGGTCGCCGACCTTCTTGGCGAAGCCGACAATGTGAATCTTCACATTGGGGTTCTGCGCCTGGAACTTGTCGCGGATCTTCTCTTCCAGCTGGTGGGAGAATTGCTGGTAGTCGAGCTTGATCTGCTTACCCTGATCCTGCGGGTCGGGGTAACTCTCCAAGAGCGGTACATCGACGATGCTCGACTTGAAGTTGTTGGCCACCAGGCGCCCGACCTGGCCAGACTTGAGCACGTTGTCGCGCAACTGGTCGAGGCTGTCGGCCGAGCCGTTGTAGGTATTGGGGATCACCTCGCCGCCGGCAAAGCCTTCCTCGGTGACCTCGGTCCAGCGCACACTGGGGCTCCACAGCGACTTGAGCCCGGCCCGATCGACGCCGGGGATGTAGAACACCTCGTCATGGATCTGACGCAGGGTCTCCATGTAGTCCTTGTCGAAGATATCGCCATTGACCGCTTCGACCGAGATGCGCACGGTGTTGCCGAGGTTGGCCAGGTCGTTGCGGTGCTCGAGCATCTGCTCGATGAACGGGTGCTCGAGCGGGATCATCTTCTCGAAGCTGGTCGATGGCCGGATCTGCGTGGCCTGCCAGAACAGGAAGATGCTCACCAACAGGCACAGGCCGATCACTACCGGGCGGTTGTTGAAGATCAGCCGTTCGAGCAGCGTGGCCTTGTCCTGATGGTGCTGGTGCATGTCAAAGCTCTCCTGGCGAGTCATGGCCGCACCTCTTCGGCACCTTCGCCGTTGGCCAGGTGCAGCCCGCCTTGGCCGACCAGCAGCAGGCCGCCATCGGCCAGGCCACTGACCCCGGCCAGGGCAATCCGATCAGCGCGGTTGTAGACCGTGAAACTCTGGCCGTCGTCATGACTGCGCAGCACGCTGCCGCCATTGCCGACCAGCACCAGGCTGCCGTCATCGAGAAGCGTAGCGCTTGCCAGGCCGAATTCGAGCGGGCCACGCGCGGCCTTGAGATCGATCTGTTGCCAGCTGTCGCCAAAATCAGTCGAGCGGTACAGGTTGCCGCGCAAACCATAGGCCAACAGGGTCTGCGCCTGGGCGGTGCCGATCACGCCGAACAGCGAGCCCTCGTAGGGGCCTTGCACGCTGGTCCAGCTCTGGCCGTTATCGCTGGAGCGGAACATGCTGCCCTGCTCACCGACGATGAACAGGCCGGCGTCCTTGATTGCGGCAATGCCATTGAGGTGCAGCTGATCAGGGTTGTCCAGGCGCTCGGCGACGTCCTGCCAATGCTGGCCGCCATCGGTGGTTTCCAGCAGCGCACCATAAGCGCCCACGGCGAAGCCATGCTGGGCGTCGAGGAATTTGACGTCGAGCAACGGCGCTTCGCGGGAAAGGTCTTCGAACTGCTTGCTCCAGGTGGCGCCGCCATCGGTGCTGGCAAGGATCTGCGCGTCGTGGCCGACCGCCCAGCCGCGCTTGTCGTCGAGGAAGAACACTGCGGTGAGCAGTTGCCGGGTGGGCACCCGGGCCTGGGTCCAGGTCTTGCCCTGGTCGTCGGAGAACAGGATATGGCCGCGATCACCGACCACCACCAGACGCTTGCCGGCATGGGCAGCGTCGATCAGCAGGCTTTCGCTGGCCTTGGCAGATTCGGTCGAATATTCATCGGCAGCAGCAGCTTCAACCCTGCCTGTCCACATCCCCAGTGCCAGCACCAGCATCGCGCCGGTCGCCAGCGGCCAGGCACCACGCCTGGCTTGCGCCATTCCCCGCTCCCTCATGACCGTCCCCTGTTGTGTTCTTGTAAGTGGGTCAATTCATTGCAGGCACTGCGAAAACCCTGTGCCAGAGCCCTGCAATAGCTTTGGGCCATCCTATCGGGGATTTCTTGGGGAACACAACGAGTGGGACGTTATGTTTTGTTAAGCAGC
>NZ_JBICKL010000083.1:0-25811 GCF_043104195.1 Pseudomonas sp. xss_2 | reverse complement strand
GGTGGTTCGGATCGCCTGATCGAACGCACTGGCCGGGTTGCCGAGGGTGGCTCGGATCGCCTGATCGAACGCACTGGCCGGGTTGCCGAAGGTGGCTCGGATCGTCTGGTCGAAATCAGCCGCATGAGCTGATCACCATGGCCGAAAAGAACAACCCTCGACACTGCGCCTGCTATCCTCCAAGCCCGGTCCATTGACCGGGCTTTGTTTTTTTATCCAGAATGCCCAGCCGTACAGTCACAGAATCCTGCCCATGCTGCCGCGCGCCGAACAGAAGCTCCAGACCCGCCAGGCCCTGCTCGATGCCGCCTGCCAGTTGATGGAAAGTGGCCGCGGGTTCGGCAGCATCAGCCTGCGCGAAGTGGCCAAGACCGCTGGCATCGTGCCAACTGGCTTCTATCGACACTTCCCGGACATGGACGCCCTCGGCCTGGCGCTGGTCGAAGAGGTCGACGCTACCTTCCGCCACGCCATCCGCCTGGTGCGACAAAACGAATTCGAGCTGGGTGGCATTACCGATGCCTCGGTGCGGATCTTCCTCGACATGGTTGCTGCCCACCGCGCCCAGTTCCTGTTCCTCGCCCGCGAGCAATACGGCGGCTCGCAGCCGGTGCGCCAGGCCATCGCCAGGTTGCGCCAGGACATCAGCTCGGACCTGGCCACCGACCTCGGCCTGATGCCACGCTGGAAGCATCTGGACGCAGCCGCGCTGAGCGTGATGGCCGATCTGGTGGTCAAGACCGTGTTCGCCACCCTGCCCGAACTGATCGACAGCCCCGACCCGCTGGACCCGCAGCCGCTGACCGCGCAGGAAAAGATCACTCAACAGCTGCGCTTCATCTTTGTCGGTGCGCGCCATTGGCAGGGACTTAGCCCTTCGCCTTGAAGCAGACATCTTCGCCCCTTGCATGCGCCTGAGAATCAAGAGTCATTCACCAGTTCTGCTACCATGGCGCACTGCCCGATTGTGACGAGCGCTTCCATGTCCGACCCCCGCCCCACCCAGCCCGAGCTGACCACCCGCCTGGCCCGCTTCCGCCAGCATTTTGCCGAGCGCATCGTGCCGCTGTGGCAGGGTCCGGGGTGGAATGCCGAGCTGGCGCTGCCCTATGAGGCGCTCGACGCACAGCACCAGCCGCTGCCGGTACAGCGCTACCGCGCCATGGCCGTCGCTCGTCAGCTGTACCTGTTCAGCAGCCGCATCGAGCAACCGGGCGCGGCCGAGCGGGCCGCAACCCTGTTGCGTTCCCTGCAACGGCACTTTCACGACGCAGAACACGGCGGATGGTTCTACAGCATTGACGCTGCCGGCCAACCACTGGACCGCCGCAAAGACCTGTACACCCACGCCTTCATCGTCTTCGCCTGTGCCCATTACTGGGGCAAGGTGCGCGAGAGTCTGGTCGAATCCACGCTCAACGCCGCGCTGGAAATCGTCGCCAAGCGCTTCGCTCGCGACGACGGCTTGTATGAAGCGAGCCTTGCCGAAGACTGGTCGGACCTGGGCAGCGGCCCATTGCAAAATCCACAGATGCACTTGGCCGAAGCCTTCCTGCAGACCTTGCAAGTACGTGACGACTCACCTGTTCAGCAGGCCTTGCTGCAGCTGTGCGAGGCGCTGCAAACGCACTTCATCGAGCCTGAACAGGGCCTGATGCTGGAAAAACCGCGCGGCGCTGTGGATAACTGGTTCGAGCCGGGCCATCAGTTCGAATGGTTCTACCTGCTCGATACCTCGCCACTGCTGCGTGACAGCCCGCTGCACGTGTCCATCAGCCGGGCATTCGGCTACGCCGAGCAGTACGGGGTGAAGGATTCAGCGGTTCTGGCGATGCTGGATGTCGAGGGCAAGGTCATCGACCCGACCCAACGCATTTGGGCCAAGGCGGAATATCTGCGGGCATTGGCCTTGCGTGCAGACAGTGATGGCAAGTTGCTGGAGCAGTTGGTCGCGCTGGAAGAGCAATTCCTGCACGCCGGTGGCTGGAACGAATGCCTGGATGCCAGCGGCACCGTCAGCCGGCATGACATGCCGTCGACGACGCCTTATCACTTGGCCACTTGCCTGGAAGGCTTGCAGCGGTTGAGCTGAAGCCATCGCGAGGCAAGTCCGCTCCAGGGTGTCGCTATCCCTGTCGGAGCGGGCTTGCCCCGCGATGGCCTTAAGATCAGCCCTTGGCCGAACGATCGATCGAGAACCCGGCCCAATCCTGGCTCACTGGCATCAACTCCAGGCTGTTGATGTTGATGTGCGCCGGCTGATTGAGAATCCAGAAGATGGTCTCGGCGATGTCCTGCGGCTGGATCGCTTCGGCGCCAGCGTAGGTGGCGTCGTACTTGGCCTGGTCGCCACCAAAACGTACCAGCGAGAACTCACTTTCGCACAGCCCCGGCTCGATGTTGCTGACGCGCACGCCCGTGCCGCGCAGGTCGCAGCGCAGGCTCAGCGAGAACTGGCCGACGAAAGCCTTGGTGCCGCCATACACGTGGCTGCCCGGATACGGATAGTTGCCAGCCACCGAGCCGACGTTGAGGATCGACGCACCGCGACCATGGGCGATCAGCCGTGGCAGCAGCAAGCGGGTGGTGTACATCAGGCCTTTGATGTTGGTGTCGACCATGGTTTCCCAATCGTCCAGGTCGCACTTCTGCGCCGGGTCCGCGCCCAGCGCCAGGCCTGCGTTGTTGACCAGCCCGCGCAGCTTGTCGAAGGCCGGCGGCAGGTTGGCGATGGCTTGCTCCATGGCCGCGCGATCACGCACGTCGACAACGATGCCATGCACTTCGGTCTTGGCCGAGAGTTCGGCACACAGCGCGTCCAGGCGCTCTTTACGACGGCCAGTCAGGACCAGTTTCCAGCCGGCATCGGCAAACAGGCGGGCCGTCGCCTCGCCAAAACCGGAAGTGGCGCCTGTGATGAATACGGTGGACGTCATGCTGTTCTCCTTCGCAATAAGGGGGTCGTCGACAGGCCTTGAAGCATGCCCGCCACTGGCGACGCCAGCAAGCCGTTTTGCACCCTGCTCAAAAAACATCCAAACCTGGCAAAGCCTTGTAGCAGAGGGGACCGCGCGGGCTATGCGCATGTTATCCACAGGGCTTTCCCCACAGAATGGGGGCAACTTGTCAGGGGATTGAACGGATTTTCAAGCAAGCGGCCTGGGGATATCTCATCGCTGATGGCGCAAGGCTTTCAGCGGTGCCGCTTGCAGCAGTCTGTCCAAGGCTTTTGCACAGAGTTATCCACAGATAGTTGGCGTTTGGTGAGCGCCCGCGAAGGGGTAAGTTATCCCAAGAAAATCAAGCACAAGCAGCGCTTGATCAAAAAACGAACAGATCTTTGCAGGCCTTGATAATCGTGGCTCACAGCGGAGTGCCACCATGTTTTCCACAGGCAGTTCCACATTATCCGGGGACAGTTTTGTGCCTGTGGAAACAATGACTTGGAGCGGGGTTCTGAGGTGGCTCTGGCGAGATATGCGACAAGTTGTCCACATGGGCGTTGGAATGGGGCCGCAGAGCGGCCCAAAACCTCAGTGCCCGCCCAGATAAGCGTTACGCACCTCTTCGTTGACCAACAACTCCTGCCCCGTGCCGGTCATGCGAATCTGCCCGTTGACCATCACATAGGCGCGGTCCGACAGCTTCAGCGCATGGTTGGCGTTCTGCTCGACCAGAAAGATGGTCATGCCGGTCTTGGCCAGCTCGCGCAAGGTGGCAAAGATCTGCTTGACCACGATCGGCGCCAGCCCCAACGACGGCTCATCGAGCAACAGCAACTTGGGCCGGCTCATCAACGCTCGGGCAATCGCCAACATCTGCTGTTCACCACCGGACATGGTCATGGCGCGTTGGGTCCGCCGCTCTTTCAAGCGTGGAAACAGCTCGTACATGCGCTGCATATCCTCGGCGGCATACTTATCCCCAATGGGAATGGTGCCCATCATCAGGTTTTCCTCGACGGTCATGTCGGGGAACACCCGCCGCCCTTCCGGCGACTGGGCAATGCCGTTGGAGGCGATGTAGTGCGACGACTTGCGGGTGATATCGGTGCCACGGTAGACAATCTGCCCAGACGCCGCGCGCGGCTGGCCGAAGATCGACATCAGCAAGGTCGACTTGCCCGCGCCGTTGGCGCCGATCAGGCTGACCGTCTCGCCCTCGTTGATGTGCATCGAGACTTTCTTCAGCGCCTGGATTGGCCCGTAGAACACGTCCAGGTCCTTCAGTTCGAGAATGGGTGCACTCATACCAGTTCCTCTTCATCTGCACCCAGGTAGGCGGCGATCACAGTCGGGTTGTGGCGGATTTCCTGCGGGGCGCCTTCGGCAATGACGTTGCCGTGGTCGAGTACCACGATGTGGTCGGAGATACTCATGACCATGCCCATGTCATGCTCGATCAGCACCACGGTAATGTCGTGCTCATCACGCAGCACGCGGATCATGCGGCTGAGCGCCTCGGTCTCCTGCGGGTTGAGGCCGGCGGCGGGTTCGTCCAGGCAGATGATCTTCGGCCGCGTGCACATGGCCCGGGCGATCTCCAGGCGGCGTTGTTGACCGTAGGACAGTTCGCCCGCCAGGCGGTTGGCGCAGTCGACCAGATCGACCACTTCCAGCCAGTAGAAGGCGTGATCCAGAGCATCGCTTTCGGCCTTGCGATAACTCTTGGTGTTGAGCACCCCGGCCAGTAGATTGCGGTTGACCCACATGTGCTGGGCCACCAACAGGTTCTCCACCACCGACATTTCCTTGAACAGGCGAATGTTCTGGAAGGTCCGCGCCAAGCCTGCGCGATTGACCAGATGGGTGCCGCCGAACATCTTGTAGTACAGGCGGTTGGCAAAGCGCGCAGGCGAGACGAAGTCGGTTGGTTGAAAGCGTTCGCCGAGCAGCTGGATCACGTCGGTGCGGTTACCCCGCACATTCAGCTCGATGCGTCCGCCACTGGCCTTGTAGAAGCCGGTCAGGCAGTTGAACACGGTGGTCTTGCCAGCGCCGTTGGGGCCGATCAAGGCGAAGATCTGGTTGCGCTTGACCTGCAGGCTGACATCGCTGAGCGCCTTGATGCCGCCGAACTGCATCATCAGGTGTTCGACCGAAAGAATGATTTCGTCGCTCATGGCGCCACTCCTTTACGCGGGACTACCCCGGTGCGGCTGATGCGGATCAGCCCACGCGGTCGCCAGATCATCATCAGCACCATCAGCACGCCGAACAGCAGTACCCGGTATTCGGAGAAACTGCGCAGCAGCTCCGGTGCCACGGTCAGCACGAATGCGGCGATGACCACGCCAACGGTGGAACCCATGCCGCCGAGCACCACGATCGCCAGGATCAGCGCCGACTCGAAGAAGGTGAACGAGGACGGGTTGACGAAGCCTTGGTAGGTGGCGAAGAACACCCCGGCAAGGCCGGCCGTGGACGCACCGATGGTGAACGCCGAAAGCTTGACCAGCACGTGGTTCAGGCCCATCGAGCGGCAGGCGATCTCGTCTTCGCGCAGCGCCTCCCAGGCGCGCCCGACCGGCATGCGGGTCAGTCGGTGCTTGATGTACAGCACCGCCAGCACCACCAGGAACAGCACGATGTAGATGAACAGGAATTTGATGTTGGGGTTGTAGTCGATCCCGAAGAACTCGTGAAACGGCACCCCGCCGTCCTTGGCCCGGCGACCGAACTCAAGGCCCAGGAACGTTGGCGACGGCGCCGGCATGCCGTTCGGCCCACCGGTGAATGACAGCCAGTTGTTCAGCACCAGCCGGATGATCTCGCCGAAGCCCAGGGTCACGATGGCCAGGTAGTCACCGTGCATGCGCAGCACCGGGAAGCCCAATATGCAGCCGGCGAGCGCCGCCGCGATGGCCGCCAGCGGCAGCACGCTCCAGAAGCCCAGGCCCAGGTACTGGTAGCCCAGCGCCAGGCCATAAGCGCCGATGGCATAGAACGCCACATAGCCCAGGTCGAGCAGGCCGGCCAGACCAACCACGATGTTCAAGCCCAAACCCAGCAACACGTAGATCAGGCCGAGGATGACCACAGTCAGCAGATACTTGTTGGCGAAGATCGGGAACACGATCGCGATCACGATCAGCGCCGGGATGACGTAGCGCAGCCGCGACTTGTAGTCGGGCGCCAGCACATGCACGCCCGAGCCGCCACTTTCAAAGCCTTGCAGCATGCGCTGGCCGGTGCCGCTCTGGAAGAACACGCTAAGCAGGAAGCGCCCCGCCATCACCCCGCCGACCAGCCAGGCCACGCGGCTTGGCTCGGCATTGAAGGTGTAGCCATCGAGCACCACGCCGACCACCGGGCCGAACACGATCAGTGCCAGCAAGCCCGCGACGATGGTCTCCAGCAGGCTGCGTTTGATATCGAAACCGGAAGAAGCAGTATTGGCAGTGGACATGTTCACACCTTAGCCACGAGCGGGCGACCCAGCAGGCCTTGGGGACGGAAGATGAGGATCAGCACCAGCAGCGAGAAGCTGAACACGTCCTTGTAGTCGGAGTTGATCAGGCCGGAGAACAGCGACTCGGAGATCCCCAGGATGATCCCGCCGAGCATGGCGCCGGGCAGCGAGCCGATCCCACCGAGTACGGCGGCGGTGAAGGCCTTGATGCCGATGATGAAGCCGGCATAGAAGTCGAAGGTGCCGTAGTTCATGGTGATCAGCACCCCGGCCAGGGCGGCCATCACCGCACCGATGACGAACACATAGGAGATCACCCGGTCGGTGTTGATGCCCAGGATCGAGGCCATCTTGCGGTCTTGCTGAGTGGCGCGGCACATACGCCCAAGCTTGGTGTACTTGATCACGTAGGTCAGCAGGGCCATGCCGGCGAAGGCGGCGATGAGGATGAAGATCTTGGTGTAGGTCAGCTGCACGAAGCCGGTGCCGACTTCGACGCGCCAGGCGCCTTCAAGCAGGGTTGGCACGCCTTGCTGGCGAGCGCCCTGGCTGATCTGCGCGTAGTTCTGCAGGATCAGCGAGATCCCGATGGCGCTGATCAGCGGCGCCAGGCGGGTGGAGTTACGCAGGGGTTTGTAGGCGATGCGCTCGATGGTGAAGCCGTAGACGCCGGTGACCACCACGGTGAACAACAGCGTGCCGAGCATCAGCAGCGGGAAGGACTCGATACCGAAATAAGCCAGCAATGCCAGGCTGATCGCCGCGAGGTACGCGGAGATCATGTACACCTCGCCGTGCGCGAAGTTGATCATGCCGATAATGCCATAGACCATTGTGTAGCCGATGGCGATCAAGCCATAGACCGACCCGAGGGTCAGACCATTGACCAGTTGCTGCAGGAAAATACCATCCATAACGCAATCTCGCTGAGTGAGATTGCACGAGCGCCGACCACGGCGGGCCTGGCATACAGCGGCCCTCGCAGCGCAGAACTGGTGCACATCTACGGATAAAGACAGGTACCGCGGGGCGTCGGCCCGGACGGCTGTCCGGGCCTTGTGCCTTTATTATTTTTGTTTATCCAGCTGGTGGTACTTGCCGTTGGCATCCCACTGGTAGACCACGTAGTCGGAGACGGTCAGGTCACCCTTGCTGTCCCACTTCTTCTCGCCCATGACGGTCTGCACCGGGTTGGCCTTGAGCCACTTGGCAGCGTCTTCACCCTTGTTTGACTTGGCGCCGTTGAACGCGGCGGCGAGCGCCTGGACCGAGGCGTAGGCGTACAGGGTGTAGCCTTCAGGCTCGGTGCCGGCTTTGCGGAACTCTTCCACCACCGCCTTGCTGTCTGGCAGCAGACGCGGGTCGGCGCCGAAGGTCATGTACACGCCATTGGTGTATTGAGCGCCACCTGCGGTGGACACCAGTTCGTCGGTGACGATGCCGTCATCGGACATGAACGCCACATCCTTCAGGCCTGCTTCACGCAATTGGCGCACCAGTGGACCGGCTTCCGGGTGCAGGCCACCGAAGTAGACGACATCGGCGCCCGCACCGCGGATCTTGGTGACCACTGCGCTGAAGTCTTTCTCGCCACGGGTCAGGCCTTCGTACAGCACCGGCTTGACGCCACGCTTCTCCAGCTGCGCCTTGGTTGCGTCGGCCAGGCCTTGGCCGTAGGTGTCCTTGTCGTGCAGGACTACGACTTTCTTGCCCTTGAGCACGTCGACGATGTAGTCACCGGCAACGATGCCCTGCTGGTCGTCACGGCCACACATGCGGAACATCGCCGACAGGCCGCGCTCGGTGACCTGCGGGTTGGTCGAACCTGGGGTGATGGCGATGACACCGGCTTCGTCATACACCTCCGATGCCGGAATGGTGTTGGACGAGCAGAAGTGTCCGACCACACCGACCACCTTGTCCTGGTCGACCAGGCGGTTGGCCACGGCCACGGCCTGTTTCGGCTCGCAGGCGTCGTCGCCTTTTACCAGTTGGATTTTCTCGCCATTGACGCCACCTGCGGCGTTGATCTTGTCAGCCGCTGCTTGCGCACCTTTCATGTATTGCTCGCCAAACGCTGCGTTGGCACCAGTCATTGGGCCTGCGACGCCGATCTTGATGTCGGCCTGAACATACGAAGAAACACCCAGTGCCGTAGCTACGGCCAGAGCCAGGAAACCTTTCTTGTAAAACGTCTGCGACATGAGGTGGTGCTCCTAGAGTTTTTTTAGTTGGCACTACAACTTTCAGCGCCTTGCTCCGAGCAAGGGCCGTGCCATTGGTTTTGGATTTCGAGCAAACACACTGGGCAGGCTGGTTAGAGGCGACCGGCGGGCTTTCTTTATTGAGCGTGCAACCGTCTGGCATAGGTAAGGCGCCACCACGCGATCACGAAAGGAGCAACCATCGAGTGCCATCATTGCAACCTCGACAAGTGTTAACGTGCAACCAGCCTGTAACAGCAGACGTCACCGAAGTGCACACAGCTGGTGCGCGACTGCTACGGGGGGCACTGTTTCAAGGCTAGCTGGTGCTGCCAGAATCATCCGGCTTTTGGCATTTACAGCCCTATCGCGGGGCCAGCCCGCTCCCACGCGCAATGCTTTATGGCCTATTGCCGGGTGCGGGCTTGCTCCGCGATAGGGCTGCGGCTACTCACTTTGCGCGCAAAGGCTGGCACAATGGCCGCCATTCCCGCGCGCTTGCGCCGTTTTCAGCGAGCGCCGCCGACCTGGAGCCTTCCATGAGCGAGAGCGCATTCGCCGAGCGCATCGTGCACAACCTGCTCGACACCGACTTCTACAAGCTGACGATGATGCAGGCGGTGCTGCACAACTATCCGGATGCCGACGTCGAATGGGAGTTTCGCTGCCGCAACGGCGAAGACCTGCGCCCCTATCTGGATGAGATCCGCAATCAGATCGAGCTGCTCAGCGAGATGACCCTGGATGATGGCCAGGCCGAGTTTCTTGAGCGCATCAGCTTCCTCAAACCGGATTTTTTGCGCTTTCTGCGGCTGTTCCGCTTCAACCTGCGCTACCTGCGCCTGGGCATCGACAACGACCAGCTGAGCCTGCGTCTGCGCGGCCCGTGGCTGCATGTGATGCTGTTCGAAGTGCCGCTACTGGCGATCATCAGCGAGGTGCGCAACCGCCACCTGCACCCACGCATGCGCCTGAGCGATGCCCGCGACCAGCTCTATCGCAAGTTCGACTGGCTGCAAGCGCATGCCAGCGCCGATGAACTGGCCGAGCTGCAGGTAGCCGATTTCGGCACCCGCCGGCGCTTCTCCAGCCGCGTCCAGGAAGAGGTGGTACGGGTGCTGCGCGATGATTTCCCGGCACGCTTCGTCGGCACCAGCAACGTCAACCTGGCATGGAAACTGGATATCAAGCCGTTGGGCACCATGGCCCACGAGTGGATCATGGCCCACCAGCAGCTCGGCCCACGGCTGATCGACAGCCAGATCGCCGCGCTGGACTGCTGGGTTCGCGAGTACCGCGGATTGCTCGGCATCGCCCTGACCGATTGCATCACCATGGATGCCTTCCTGCGCGATTTCGACCTGTACTTTGCCAAGCTGTTCGATGGCCTGCGCCACGACTCGGGTGAACCGGTGGCCTGGGCGGAAAAAGCCATCGCCCATTACCAGCAACTGGGTATCGACCCGATGACCAAGACCCTGGTGTTCTCCGATGGCCTCAACCTGACCCGCTCGCTGGAGATCTTCCGCGCCTTGCGCGGGCGCATCAACGTCAGTTTTGGTATCGGCACCAACCTGACCTGCGACCTACCTGGGGTGGCGCCGATGAACATCGTGCTTAAAATGACCGACTGCAATGGCTCGCCGGTGGCGAAGATCTCCGACGAAGCCGCCAAGACCCAATGCCGTGACGAGAACTTCGTCGCCTACATGCGCCACGTTTTCAAAGTCCCCCACAAGGAGTAATCCATGCAAGCCGTCCAGCGAGAGATTGCCCAGCAGCTCAAGGTGCAGCCGCCGTTCGCCGACGCCGCCGCGCTCGAGGCCGAAGTTGCCCGGCGCGTGGCCTTCATCAAGGATTGCCTGGCCAATGCCCGGCTCAAGACCCTGGTCCTGGGCATCAGTGGTGGGGTCGACTCGCTGACCGCCGCCCTGCTCGCCCAGCGCACCGTCACCGAACTGCGCGCCGAAACTGGCGATCAAGGCTATCGCTTCATCGCGGTACGCCTGCCGTATCAGGTGCAGCATGATGAGCACGATGCCCAAGCGTGCCTGGACGTGATCAAGGCCGATGAGGTGCATACCGTCGACATCGCCCCTGCGGTGCGGGCCTTGGCGCTGGAAGTCAAAACGCTGGAAGGCGGCTCGCCGACCCTGGTCGACTTCGTCGTCGGCAATACCAAGGCGCGGATGCGCATGGTCGCCCAGTACACCATCGCCGGCGCACGCGCGGGCCTGGTGATCGGCACCGATCACGCAGCCGAAGCGGTGATGGGCTTCTTCACCAAGTTCGGTGATGGCGCCTGCGACCTGGCGCCGTTGAGTGGCCTGGTGAAAAACCAGGTACGCGCCATCGCCCGTAGCTTCGGGGCGCCGGAATCGTTGGTAGAGAAAGTGCCGACGGCGGATCTGGAAGACCTCGAACCGGGCAAGCCGGATGAGGCGTCACATGGCGTGACCTACCAGCAGATCGATGCGTTCCTGCATGGCGAGCCGGTCAGCCAGGAGGCGTTCGACATCATCGTCAACACCTACCGCAAGACCCAGCACAAGCGCGAGTTGCCGTTCGCGCCGTAACACGTGACCTGCAATACCTAACGTGAGAGCGGGCTTGCCCCGCGATAGCGAGGGTGAATTCACCCACACTATCGCGGGGCAAGCCCGCTCCCCCATCAGGTCACGCAGCCAGCATCAGGCTTACTTGACGATGACTTTGCCTTTCATCATCGAGATGTGGCCTGGGAAGGTGCAGAAGAAGCTGTAGTCGCCGCCAGCTTCCAGCTTGGAAGTGTCGAACTTGACTTCGGTTTCCTTCTCCGGCGCACCAATCATCGCGGTGTGGGCGATGATATTGGCGTTGTCTTCCTTCAGGTAACCCTTGTCGATGCCCTGGGTCATGCCTTCAGTGGCGATGGCCTGCATGTCAGAGGTCTTGCTGATTACCAGGTTGTGGCCCATGACGTTCTTCGGCAGGTTGCCCGAGTGGGTCAGCTTGACGGTGAACTCTTTGCAGCTCTTGTCGACGGTGAATTCCTTGCTGGTGTAGGACATCTGGTCAGTCGACTCGACCGTCACAGAGCACTCGGCCGCGAACACAGAAGCGCTGGCGAGGGTCAGCAGGGATACCGCTACAGCTTTCGCAAACATCGTGAATCTCCTTGGCAGGGGTTTATCAATTGCGAGACTGCCTGAACCCGGAACGAACGTCCCTGATGTGCATCAAGGAGGTGTCCAATGGCCAGCCAGTTGATTTGTTCTATGGATTGTATACAACCAATCTAAGTGCACATCATGCCCTCTAAGTAGACGATGGGACAACCTCTCATTTAGGAGCAAATGACATGTCCCTTGGTAGTTTCATGAACAGCCTGCTGGAAGCCTACGCCCAAGGCGCCGCGGGCGCCGCCTGCGAATTCTCCCGTCCGGAGTGAATCACGCCTTGGAAGCGAGCAGCTTGCGCCTTACCCTGTGCACGCATTTGGAGGGAGAAAAGCAATGCTTGTACGTTCCGTGTGTGTCTTCTGTGGTGCCAGCATCGGCAGCAACCCGGCCTACCGTGAAGCGGCGGTTGCCCTTGGCCAGGCCATCGCTGGCCGCGGCCTGACCCTGGTGTATGGCGGCGGCGCCGTGGGCCTGATGGGCACCGTGGCCGATGCGGCCATGGCTGCGGGTGGTGAAGTGGTCGGGATCATCCCGCAAAGCCTGATGGACGCTGAAATCGGCCACAAGGGCCTGACCCGCCTGGAGGTCGTCGACGGCATGCACGCGCGTAAAGCGCGCATGGCCGAGTTGAGCGATGCCTTCATCGCCCTGCCGGGTGGCCTGGGTACGCTTGAGGAGTTGTTCGAGGTATGGACCTGGGGGCAGTTGGGCTATCACGCCAAGCCGCTGGGCCTGCTGGACGTCAACGGTTTCTATGAAAAGCTCGGCGGCTTCCTCGACCATATCGTCGAGGAAGGCTTCGTGCGGCCGCAGCATCGGGCGATGTTGCTGCTGGGCAAGCAGCCGGATGAGCTGCTCGATGGGATGGATGAGTTCGAGGCGCCGGTGTTGCCCAAGTGGGTCGACAAGAAGCCTGATTGATCCTATGACGCTTGACGAAAGATGTGGGCTTGCCCCGCGATAGCGTTGGTGGATTGACCATCGCTATCGCGGGGCAAGCCCGCTCCCACGAGTTTAGATGTTGCCAGTTCAGCGTGGCAGGACTGGCTGACGCGGCTTCTTCTTGCCGCCGCCTTTGGCCGCTTCCTTACGCTCTTTAGCCGCCTGCTGGTTACGCGCAAACGCCTCGGCCTTGGCCTTCTCGCGTTTATCCCACGGCTTGCTGCCATCGCTGGCACGCGGCGGCAGGCCGGTGTGCTGGGTGAGGATCTTCTGATCCTTGCCCACCTTGTGGCTGCCGGTCGGCGTCGAGTTCTTGCGCCGAGCGCTCTGGTAGCTGTCGGTCTGCGGCTGATGCAGCGGGATCAACTGGTGCTTGCCCGGGCCAATCAGGTCGGCACGGCCCATGCGCTCCAGCGCTTCGCGCAGCATCGGCCAGCCTTTGGGGTCGTGATAGCGCAAGAACGCCTTGTGCAAGCGGCGCTGCTCATCGCTCTTGACGATATCGACCCCTTCACTCTTGTAGGTGACCTTGCGCAGTGGGTTCTTGCCCGAGTGGTACATGGCCGTGGCCGAGGCCATCGGCGATGGGTAGAACGCCTGCACCTGGTCAGCGCGGAAGCCATTGCCCTTGAGCCACAGGGCAAGGTTCATCATGTCTTCGTCGGTAGTACCGGGGTGGGCAGCGATGAAGTACGGAATCAGGTACTGCTCTTTACCTGCCTCTTTGGAGTACTTCTCGAACATGCGCTTGAAGCGGTCATAGCTGCCGATGCCCGGCTTCATCATCTTGTCCAGCGGGCCACGCTCGGTGTGCTCGGGGGCAATCTTCAGGTAGCCGCCGACGTGGTGGGTGACCAGCTCCTTGACGTATTCCGGCGACTCTACCGCCAGGTCGTAGCGCAGACCCGAGGCGATCAGGATCTTCTTCACCCCCGGCAAGGCACGGGCCTTGCGGTACAGCTCGATCAACGAGCTGTGGTCGGTGTTGAGGTTCTCGCAGATGCCTGGGAACACGCAGGAGGGCTTGCGGCAGTGCTTCTCGATGTCGGGGCTCTTGCAGGCGATGCGGTACATGTTGGCGGTCGGCCCGCCCAGGTCGGAAACCACGCCGGTGAAGCCCGGCACCTTGTCGCGCATCTCCTCGATCTCGTGCAGGATCGACTCGTGCGAACGGTTCTGGATGATCCGCCCTTCGTGCTCGGTGATCGAGCAGAAGGTGCAGCCACCAAAGCAGCCACGCATGATGTTGACCGAGAAGCGGATCATCTCGTAGGCCGGGATGCGCTCCTTGCCATAGGCAGGGTGCGGGACACGTGCGTAGGGCATGCCGAACACGTAGTCCATTTCCTCAGTGCTCATGGGAATGGGCGGCGGGTTGAACCACACATCCACTTCGCCATGCTTCTGCACCAGGGCGCGAGCGTTGCCTGGGTTGGTCTCCAGGTGCAGCACACGGTTGGCGTGGGCATACAGCACCGAGTCGTTACGCACCTTCTCGAACGACGGCAGGCGGATCACCGTCTTATCGCGGGTCATGCCCGGGCTGTCGAGAATCTGCACCACCTTGGCTTCGTTGGGGTCTTCGACCTCGCCCTTGGCCTGCTCGATCGCGCAGGCCTGGGTGTCCTGGGTGTTGACGTAGGGGTTGATGATCTTGTCGACCTTGCCCGGACGGTCGATCCGGGTGGAGTCGATTTCGAACCAGCCCTTGGGCGTGTCACGGCGCACGAACGCGGTGCCACGCACGTCGGTGATGTTCTCGATGGTCTCGCCATTGGACAGGCGCTGGGCCACCTCGACCACGGCGCGCTCGGCGTTACCGAACAGCAGGATATCGGCGCAGGCATCGATCAGGATCGAGTGGCGCACCTTGTCCTGCCAGTAGTCGTAGTGAGCGATACGCCGCAGCGAGGCCTCGATGCCACCCAGCACGATCGGCACGTGCTTGTAGGCTTCCTTGCAACGCTGGCTATAGACCAGGCTGGCACGGTCTGGGCGCTTGCCGGCCATGCCGCCGGGGGTGTAGGCGTCGTCGGAGCGGATCTTCTTGTCGGCGGTGTAGCGGTTGATCATCGAGTCCATGTTGCCTGCGGCAACGCCAAAGAACAGGTTTGGCTCGCCGAGCTTCATGAAGTCGTCTTTGGACTGCCAGTTCGGCTGGGCGATGATGCCCACGCGGAAACCCTGGGCTTCGAGCAAACGGCCGATGATCGCCATGCCAAACGACGGATGGTCGACGTAGGCATCACCGGTCACGATGATGATGTCGCAGGAATCCCAGCCGAGCTGATCCATCTCCTCCCTGCTCATCGGCAGGAAAGGCGCTGGCCCGAAGCATTCGGCCCAGTACTTGGGATAGTCGTAGAGTGGTTTGGCTGCTTGCATGTCAGTGACCGGTTCTTGGTGTGCAGGGAAATCGCGGGCGCGGAATATAGCACAAATTTTGATCAAGTCCGACGATAATGGTCGGATTCATGGTGAGCATTGCACGACCCGGCCATCCCTCGGGACCGGCTTCCCTGCGAACGCGCCTGACGCTCAGCATCGCTCTGACAGGTGATCCCGGCCAGCAGGATGGCGGGAGACGATTACTCGTCGTCGTCGAAGTTGTACATGCCCGGCGCGAGGTTCTCGAAGCGGGTGTACTTGCCGATGAACGCCAGACGAATGAAGCCGATAGGACCGTTCCGCTGTTTACCGATGATGATCTCGGCAACGCCCTTGTGCTCGGTCTCGGGGTGATACACCTCATCCCGGTACACGAACATGATCACGTCGGCGTCCTGCTCGATTGCACCGGACTCACGCAAGTCGGAGTTGACCGGGCGCTTGTTTGGCCGCTGCTCAAGAGAGCGGTTGAGCTGGGACAGGGCGATCACCGGGCAGTTGAACTCTTTGGCCAGGGCCTTGAGCGATCGGGAAATCTCGGAGATTTCGTTGGTCCGGTTATCACCGGCCGAGCCTGGGATCTGCATCAGCTGCAGGTAGTCGACCATGATCATGGCGATCTCGCCATGCTCACGCGCCAGACGCCGGGTCCGCGCACGCATCTCTGAAGGGCTGATGCCGGCGGTGTCGTCGATGAACAGCTTGCGATCGTTGAGCAAGTTGACCGCCGACGTCAGGCGCGGCCAGTCGTCATCGTCCAGTTGACCGGAACGGACCTTGGTCTGGTCGATCCGGCCAAGCGAGGAGAGCATCCGCATGATCAGCGATTCGCCTGGCATCTCGAGGGAGAACACCAGCACTGCCTTGTCGCTGCGCAGCACTGCGTTCTCGACCAGGTTCATGGCGAAGGTGGTCTTACCCATCGACGGACGGCCGGCGACGATGATCAAGTCAGCCGCTTGCAGGCCGCTGGTTTTCTCGTCCAGGTCGGTATAGCCGGTGGAGATACCGGTGATGTCGCTGTCGGAGTTGAACAGGGTGTCGATGCGGTCGATGGCCTTGGTCAACAGCTCGTTGACGCCCACGGGGCCGCCGGTCTTGGGCCGCGCCTCGGCGATCTGGAAGATCTGCCGTTCGGCATCGTCGAGGATTTCCTCGGCATTGCGCCCCTGCGGATTGAAGGCGTTGTCGGCGATATCGGTGCTGATGCTGATCAGCTGGCGCAGCGTGGCGCGCTCGCGGATGATCGCCGCATACGCCTTGATGTTGGCGACCGACGGGGTGTTCTTGGCCAGCTCGGCCAGGTAGGCCAAGCCGCCGACCTGGCTGGACACGCCTTCCTTGTCCAACTGCTCGTGCAGAGTGACCACGTCGAACGGCTGGTTGAGGTCGACCAGCTTGTGGATGGCGCGGAAGATCAGGCGGTGGTCATGCCGATAGAAGTCACCGTCCGAAACTTGGTCCAGTACCTTTTCCCAGGCGTTGTTGTCCAGCATCAGACCACCGATCACAGCCTGTTCGGCTTCGATGGAATGCGGCGGCACCTTCAGGGCTGCGGTCTGCAGGTCGAGTTGTTCGGGGTTGGTGATCTCGTTCATGGCCACGAAAGAATTCTGGGTGAGGAGAAAAACAAAGGGCACGGTCTGCGAAGGCAGAGCCGTGCCCGATGTTAACCGGCTAGCTCACGAGGAGCCAGCCAGTTGCTACAGCTTAGGCTGCAACGACGACCACGCGTACGGTGGCTTCAACGTCGCTGTGCAGGTGCACGGCTACGTCGTATTCGCCAACGTGACGGATGGTGCCGTTCGGCAGACGAACTTCAGCTTTAGCCACTTCAACGCCGGAGGCGGTCAGGGCGTCAGCGATGTCGTGGGTGCCGATCGAACCGAACAGCTTGCCTTCATCGCCAGCGGTGGCGGTGATGGTGACTTCCAGCTCTGCCAGTTGGGCAGCGCGGCTTTCAGCCGAAGCTTTCTTGTCAGCAGCAGCCTTTTCCAGCTCGGCGCGACGTTCTTCGAACGCAGCCAGGTTGGCGGCGTTGGCAACGGTGGCCTTGCCGAATGGCAGCAGGAAGTTACGGCCGTAACCGGCTTTAACTTTAACTTTGTCGCCCAGGTTGCCCAGGTTAGCGACTTTTTCCAGCAGGATCAGTTCCATTTGGTAAAACCTCTTAACTTTTAACCTTCACCGTTCGCGGAATCATCACCCTGAGGTGACTTGCGACCGCGAAAATCAATCAGGCTATCGACAATGGCCAAAACCACGAGCAACGGATAAGTCAGTTGCATGAACAGGACCAGCGTCACGTACAACCCGACCAGCCAAAACTTGGCCAGACGTTTCTGCGCCACCAACCCATGCAGCAGGGCAAGCCCGGCAAACATGAGCGGCACGCTGCACAGCGGCGTGAGCAATGCCAAGGCAGAACCGAGGTTCGGCCCGAACAGCATGCACCCCAACAGCACCAGCGCCGGCACCAGGGGAATTCGCACCGCTTGAAACTCGCGGCCAAAACCTCCCGGGTTGTACAACGCGGCCTGCCAGTAGCGACCCAACATCAGGGCCAACACACTGACAACCTGCAGCCCAGCCGCCATCAGGCCGTTGAGCACCGGTACGATGAGCTTCCCAAGTTGCGCCTGCTCCTCCACCGATAACTGCTGGTAGAGACCGTCGAGCATCTGCGGCAGGGCTTTTTCAAGCGCTCGCGCCAGAGCTTCAATCGGTTCACGGAACGCTGAACCCAGAATGACACCGTACAACAGGCCCAAGGCGATGCTGGATAACAGCACCCGGCTCCAGGAATGCCCAGCGCGCAACAGCGCAGCCAGCCCCAGCGTCCCCAGCAGCACCATCAAGGTGCGCGGCTCGCCGAAGACCCACCAGGCCAACGCCGGCAAAATGCCCCAGACGATGACCGAGGAAGCGTCCTTGAAACCGCGCCGCAGGAACACCAGGCTCCCAGCGGCGGCACACAACCAGAACAACAGCGGCAATGCCGCACTACCGGCCACCACTACAGTGGCCTGCACGCGACCGCGCATGATGAAATCAGCTAACGCTCGCATGCTTATCCCTTGCTACTTGTCGAAAACCCGGTCTCAGCGGCCGTGGCTGTCGGTGTAGGGCAGCAGGGCCAGGAAGCGGGCGCGCTTGATAGCGGTAGCCAGCTGACGCTGATAACGAGCTTTGGTACCGGTGATACGGCTTGGAACGATCTTGCCGGTTTCGGATACGTAAGCTTTCAGGGTGTTGAGATCTTTGAAGTCGATCTCTTTCACGTCTTCAGCAGTGAAGCGGCAGAATTTACGACGACGGAAGAAACGTGCCATGTAATAGGCTCCTCAAAAGGTCCGTGGATTACTCGTCAGCGTTATCGCTGTTGTCGCTGTCATTGCTGTCGTCGCCTTCGGCGCCATCAGCAGATTCAGGACGTTCACGACGCTCACGGCGCTCGCTGCGGTTCTCTTCGGCCTTGAGCATCTCGGACGGGCCAGTAACGGCTTCGTCACGACGGATGACCAGGTTACGGATCACGGCATCGTTGTAGCGGAAGTTGTCTTCCAGCTCGGCCAGGGCCTTGCCGGTGCACTCAACGTTCAGCATCACGTAGTGAGCCTTGTGAACATTGTTGATTGCGTAGGCCAGTTGACGACGGCCCCAGTCTTCCAGGCGGTGGATCTTGCCACCATCTTCTTCGATCAGCTTGGTGTAACGCTCAACCATGCCGCCGACTTGCTCGCTCTGATCCGGGTGGACCAGGAAGATGATTTCGTAATGACGCATGAATGCTCCTTACGGGTTAGTAGTCTGCCAGCGAATCTGGTCAGACAAGGAGTGAATGACACTGTATGTCTTGCCGTGGACAGTAGGCACATGCGCGCCTGCCTGCTGGGCAAGGGGCGCAATTGTAGAGAAGGCCGGACGCACAAGCAAGGTAATTGGCGATTATTTGAACAACCGCAAACATACCCAAGTGCCATCAACCACTGGGGCGCGCATGCGCGCCCCCTCTCGATCAGCGCTTGATCTGGCGCTGGCGCACGGCCTCGAACAGGCAAACGCCTGTCGCGACAGAAACGTTCAGGCTGCTGACACTGCCGCTCATCGGCAGCTTCACCAGAAAATCGCAATGGTCGCGGGTCAGCCGGCGCATGCCTTTGCCTTCAGCGCCCATGATCATCACCAGCGGACCGGTCAGGTCCTGCTGATAGATCTCCTGCTCAGCCTCCCCCGCAGTGCCAACTACCCACAGGCCACGCTTCTGCAGTTTTTCCAGGGTGCGCGCCAGGTTGGTCACAGCCACCAGCGGAATCACCTCGGCGGCGCCGCAGGCCACTTTACGCACGACCGGGGTCAAGGTCGCCGACTTGTCCTTGGGCACCACGACCGCCGTAGCGCCGGCAGCATCGGCGGTACGCAGGCAGGCGCCAAGGTTGTGCGGATCGGTGACGCCGTCGAGCACCAGAATCAGCGGCGGCGTCTCGGTACGCTCTAGCAACTCTTCGAGCATCAGCTCGCCCCACACCTGGCTCGGGCTCACCTCGGCAACCACACCTTGGTGCACGCCATCGACCCAGGTGTCCATCTCGCGGCGCTCGGCCTGGCCAACCGGCACGCGGTTTTCTGCAGCCAGGGCGAGCAGCGCTTGAACGCGCGGCTCGCTACGGCCTTCGGACAGCCAGATCTGCTTGACCCGCTTGGGGTGGTGCTGCAACAGCGCCTGCACGGCATGAACGCCGTAGATTTTTTCCAGCTGACTCATGACTTGCTCTTGCTCTTACGTGGCGCGCCCGATTTTGGCGGGCCCTTGCGGTGCTTGGTGGGCTTGCCGGAGGCCGACTTGCCACCCTTGTCCGACTTGCTCGAGGACGGGGCGTTGCGCGCCTCGCCCATCAGCGCCTTCTTCATCTCGCGGCTCTTGCGCACCTCGGCGTTGCGCTGCACCGCGTCTTTGGGGAAGTAGGCATCAGCGGCTTCGCTCTTGCGACGACGTGGCGCCGGATCGATTTTCGCTTCGACCTTGGCTTCACGCTGCTCGCCCGGCTTGGCCTTGCTGGCCGGCGCTGCGCCATCAGCAGCAGCACGCTTGCGGCCAACGGCTGCACTGGCGCTTGCCTGCGAGACTTCGAAATCGATCTTGCGCTCGTCGAGGTCGACGCGCATGACCTTGACCTCGATGGTGTCGCCCAGGCGGAAGCTGCGACCACTGCGCTCACCCGACAGGCGGTGATGCACCGCATCGAAGTGGTAGTAGTCGCCTGGCAGGGCACTGACGTGCACCAAGCCCTCGACGTAGATATCAGTCAGCTCGACGAACAGGCCAAAGCCGGTAACGGCAGTGATCACGCCCGGGAAGATCTCGCCCACGCGGTCTTTCATGTACTCGCACTTGAGCCAGTTGACCACGTCGCGAGTGGCCTCGTCGGCACGGCGCTCGGTCATCGAGCACTGCTCGCCCATCTGCTCCAGGGTCGGCTCGTCGTACGGGTAGATGCGCGCCTTAGGGATGCTCATCGCGCCGGCACGCTTGACGTGCGGGGTATCGACCTTGGAACGGATCACGCTGCGAATGGCGCGGTGCACCAGCAGGTCGGGGTAACGACGGATCGGCGAGGTGAAGTGGGTATACGCCTCGTAGTTCAGGCCGAAGTGGCCGTTGTTCTCGGTGCTGTACACCGCCTGGCTCAGCGAGCGCAGCATGACGGTCTGGATCAGGTGGAAATCCGGCCGGCCGGCGATGCTCGCCAGCAGCGCCTGGTAGTCCTTCGGCGAAGGCTCTTTGCCCTTGTGCAGGGACAGGCCAAGCTCACCGAGGAAGGCGCGCAGTTTTTCCAGACGCTCCGGTGGCGGACCATCGTGCACGCGGTACAGCGAAGGCACGCCATGCTTTTGCAGGAATTCGGCGGTGGCAACGTTGGCCGCCAGCATGCATTCCTCGATCAGCTTGTGGGCTTCGTTACGCACGGTCGGACGAATTTCGTCGATCTTGCGGTTATCACCGAAGATGATCCGGGTTTCCTGGGTCTCAAAGTCGATCGCGCCACGGGTATGGCGCGCCGCCAGCAATGCCTTGTACAGGGTATACAGGTGCTTGAGATCCGGGACAACCTCTTTGTATTCCTCGCGCAGGGCCTTGCCTTCGCGGGTACGGGCGTGCTCGAGCATGCTGCTGACCTTGTTGTAGGTCAGGCGCGCGTGCGAGTGGATCACCGCTTCGTAGAACTGGTAGTCGACCATCTGGCCAGATTTGTTGATGGTCATTTCACAGACCATCGCCAGGCGATCGACGTGCGGGTTCAGCGAGCACAGGCCGTTGGACAGCTCTTCAGGCAGCATCGGCACTACCCGCTCAGGGAAGTACACCGAGTTACCGCGCTGCTGCGCTTCGATGTCCAGGGCCGAGCCCAGACGTACGTAGCTGGAAACGTCGGCGATCGCGACATACAGGCGCCAGCCGCCGGAGAACAGGCGCAGCTTGCCCTGTGGCTCGCAGTAGACCGCGTCGTCGAAGTCGCGGGCATCTTCGCCGTCGATGGTGACGAACGGCAGATGGCGCAGGTCGATGCGCTTCTCCTTGTCCTTCTCTTCGACTTCGGAGCGGAACTTGCGCGCTTCTTTGATCACCTCTTGCGGCCAGACATGGGGGATGTCGTAGCTGCGCAGGGCAACGTCGATTTCCATCCCTGGAGCCATGTAGTTGCCGATCACCTCGACCACATCACCTTGTGCCTGGAAGCGCGGGGTGGGCCAGTGGGTGATCTTGATCTCGACGAACTGACCGATCTTGGCGCCGCCGTTACGCCCGGCAGTCACCAGCACTTCCTGCTGGATCTTCGGGTTGTCCGGGGTCACGTAGCCGATGCCGCCTTCTTCGAAGTAACGGCCGACCACGCTTTCGTGGGCGCGGGAGATGATTTCGACCAGCACGCCTTCACGGCGGCCACGGCGGTCGGTACCGGAGACACGGGCAAGGCCACGGTCACCGTCGAACGCCAGGCGCATCTGCGACGGGCTGAGGAACAGATCGTCACTGCCATCGTCAGGGATGAGGAAGCCGAAACCATCGCGGTGGCCAGAGATGCGTCCGCAGATCAGGTCCAGCTTGTCTACCGGGGCATAGGTGCCGCGCCGGGTATAGATCAGCTGACCGTCACGCTCCATGGCACGCAGACGGCGGCGCAGGGCTTCGATCTGGTCTTCCTCGTGCAGACCGAATTCCGCCGCCAACTGCTCTCGCGCAGCCGGTTCGCCGCGGTCGGCAAGGTGTTGCAGGATCAGCTCACGGCTGGGAATAGGATTCTCGTATTTATCCGCTTCGCGGGCGGCCTCGGGATCGAGGGATTGCCAATCGGCCATCAGAAGGGGTTCACCTTGGGGTATATAGAGTAGAAGTTTGGCATAGGCGTATTGAAACCGGAAATGTCGGCCTTGGACAGCCCCCGTCTGAGGGTCTTGTGCGCTGGGTAAGGCCTATGGAATCAACAAGTTGAATTTTTTGAATTTTTTTTGATTCGGGGGGTTTACAGCCTCATAGGGCGTCCGTATAGTGCGCACCACAACGACGGACACCCGACGTTGTAGTTGAGATGAACGATGTTGTAAAGCATCATGTGATTTCAACGAGTGTGCCCAGGTGGCGGAATTGGTAGACGCGCTGGTTTCAGGTATCAGTGACCGCAAGGTCGTGGAAGTTCGAGTCTTCTCCTGGGCACCAAATATTTCGAGTGATAGATAACAGGCTTATCTGTCAGTCAGCAAGAGATTCATCGCAGTACGCTGTAGATGTAAAGATTTGCCCAGGTGGCGGAATTGGTAGACGCGCTGGTTTCAGGTATCAGTGATCGCAAGATCGTGGAAGTTCGAGTCTTCTCCTGGGCACCATATAAAAACCCACTAGCTTGCTAGTGGGTTTTTTCTTGCCTGCGTTTTATGTCCCCCACTCTGCTACCTGCCTATGCACAAGCATCTGGGGGAAATTGAACGATAGTCTGCTCATGAATTTCTCGTCACTCGGCCACTTGAGAAACAATTTCGTTTACCATTGTTTCCAAATATGTAGCCGTAAGCGAGGAAGTACCCGCATGACGATCCGTCCGCAACCGCTGATGCGCACCCTGGCCGCCGCTGTTCTGAGCCTGGTGATCGGCGCTCCGGCCGCCATGGCAGACGACCCGGTCAGCCTGACTTTGTACAACGGTCAGCACAAGGAAATCGGCGAGGCCATCGCCAAGGCCTACGAGGCCAAGACCGGCATTCATATCAATATCCGCAAAGGCAGCAGCAACCAGCTGGCCAGCCAGATCATCGAAGAAGGCGACCGCTCGCCTGCCGACGTCATCTATACCGAAGAGTCGCCGCCGCTGAACAACCTCGGCGATCTTGGCCTGCTGGCCAAGATCGACGACGCCACCCTGAACATGCTGCCCAAGGAATACGTTGCCGCCAACGGCAGCTGGATGGGCGTGACCGCGCGCACCCGCGTGGTGGTGTTCAACCCGAAGAAGATCGACCAGAAAGACCTGCCGCAATCGGTGATGGACTTCGCCAACCCCGAATGGGATGGCCGCGTGGGCTTCGTGCCGACCAGCGGCGCCTTCCAGGAGCAAGCCGTGGCCATCCTCAAGATGCACGGTCGCGATGCCGCCGAAGAGTGGCTGACTGGCCTGAAAGCCTTCGGCAAGACCTACACCAACAACATGGTCGCCCTGAAGGCCGTGGAAAAAGGCGAAGTCGATGCCGTGCTGGTCAACAACTACTACTGGTATGCCCTCAAGCGTGAGCGCGGCCAGCTGGATTCGCAGCTGTACTACCTGGCAGACGGCGACGCCGGCGGCCTGGTGACCATCTCCGGCGCCGCCGCAGTCAAGGCCAGCAAGCACCCGAAAGAAGCCCAGGCCCTGCTCAACTGGATGGCCAGCGAGGAAGGCCAGCGCGTGATCACCCAGACCACCGCTGAATACCCGCTGCATAAAGGCATGGTCTCTGACCAGGGCCTGAAGCCGTTCGAAGAGCTGCGTCCGCCGCAGATCACCCCAGCCGACCTTGGTAACGCCGAGGAAGCCCTGGAGCTTGAGCGCGAGGTCGGTCTGCTCTAATGACTGCCGCCCTGCCCCTCTCGGCCCAGGCGCGTTTCGTGCCGCGCCGCAAGCGCCCCTCGATCTGGGTGGTGCTGCCTGTCCTATTCCTGGTGACGATGAGCTTGCTGCCGTTGCTGTACGTCGCGCTCAAGGCCTGGGAGGCCGGCTGGCGGGAAGCGTTGCACCTGCTCTGGCGACCCTTCGTCTGGGGCCTGATGCGCAACACGATGCTGTTGATGGTGGGTGTCACCTTGGTGTGCATGGTGGTCGGCCTGGCTTTGGCCTGGCTGCTCGAGCGCAGCGACCTGCCAGGGCGGCGCTTGTGGGGCGTGGTGCTGTGCCTGCCATTTGCCGTGCCGTCGTTCGTCAGCAGCTTCACCTGGGTGTCGCTGAGCTCAGGCTTCGAAGGGCTGGGCGGGGCGATCCTGGTCATGGCGCTGTCCAAGTACCCGCTGGTATTCCTGCCAGTGGCGGCCACCTTGCGCAATGTCGACACCTCCCTGGAGGAGTCGGCGCGCACCCTGGGTTGCAGCCGTTGGGGGGTGTTCTTCAAGGTCACGCTGCCGCTGCTGTGGCCGTCGATGCTCGGCGGCGCCCTGCTGATCGCCCTGCACATGCTGGTGGAGTTCGGCGCCCTGTCGATCCTTGGCTTGCAGACGTTCACCACGGCGATCTATCAGCAGTTCGAGCTGGAGTTCAGCAACGCCAACGCCGCCATGCTATCGGCGGTGTTGCTGGCGCTGTGCCTGGTGATGCTGACCCTGGAGCTGCGCGTACGCGGCAAGGCGCGGCATGTGCGGATCGGCCAGGGCGTTGCGCGTCGTGCGCAGCCGGTGAAGTTGCGTGGCTGGATGCCGCTGGCGCAGGTGTTTTGCCTGGCTCTGGCGATTCTAGGCAGCGGGATTCCCCTGGCCATGCTCGGCTACTGGCTGAGCGTCGGCTCATCGGCGGCGTTCCCGGTGGGTGAGATCAGCAAAGCGCTGTTCACATCACTGTCGGTGTCATTGGGCGGTGCTGGTGTCTGCGTGCTGCTGGCGTTGCCGATCAGCTTCCTGGTGGTGCGCTATAAAGGTCGCCTGGCGATCTGGGCCGAACGCCTGCCCTACCTGCTGCATGCCCTGCCCGGGCTGGTGATTGCCCTGACCCTGGTGTTCTTCGCCCTACATTATGTGCCGGCGCTGTACCAGACCACCGCATTGTTGATCCTGGCGTATGCGCTGTTGTTCCTGCCGTTGGCCCAGGCGCCGGTGCGCACGGCGCTGAACAAGGCGTCGCCGACCCTGGAAGAAGCCGCTCGCACGCTGGGCGCGAGCAGCTTCAGCGCGTTCTGCCGGGTGACCTTGCCGATTATCTTCCCGGCGCTGGCTGCGGCGTTTGCGTTGGTGTTCCTGGATGCGATGAAAGAGCTGACGGCGACCCTGCTGCTTAGCCCGACCGGGATGACCACCTTGGCGACTGAGGTGTGGGCGCATACCGCCAACGTCGAGTTCGCGGCGGCGGCGCCTTATGCGGCGTTGCTGATTGTGGTTTCGGGGTTGCCGGTTTACTTGCTGACTACGCGGATGTATTTGAACAAGGCATAACCTGTTATCTCTTGCGCTCGAGAGTTTGCGGCCCATCGCAGC
>NZ_JBICKL010000082.1:0-87440 GCF_043104195.1 Pseudomonas sp. xss_2 | reverse complement strand
CAGTTAGCCCGCAAGACTCGTCAGAGGTATTGTTTAGCTCATCAAGTGCAGCTGTAAGGTTTCCTGCGACCATTTCGGCATGATTGAGAATAACCTTAGCGTGGGACTCTATCCTGTTATCTGCACTAGCCAACCATAAAAGCTGTGTCACTCCAAATGAGAACAGCACTCCAACTGTCAGGCATCCAGCTAAATAGCACAGAGTGCTTTTTTCGAGCTTTTTCATGCGCACCGCACCACCCATGACTTCCTATTTCCGTCTTATGCCATATCTCTGTGGGGTTGCATAGGGGCTATATGAGCATTTTCAACCATCACGCTATGCGTGACGGCGCTGGACAAATCCAGCGCCAAATGCTGGCCCTAACAAGTCAGGGCCAGCCGGACAAATCCGGCTAAAAACCAAAGCCTCGGACAAGTCCGAGGCGCTGGACAAATGTAAGGGATCCATCATCCCCACATTCCAAGCGTCCACCTGATTCACGATGCTGCGCTCCCGATTTCTTTCTGGAGCCAGCCCACCATGATGCGTCCCGACAGCAAAGTCGAAAAAGTCTACCTCTATCCCAAGTCCGTGGACTTTCGAAAGTCCATCGACGGGCTCACTGCCCTGGTCGAACTGGATATCAAAGTCGCCGTGTTCGACCCGGTACTTTTCGTCTTCCTCAATAAAGCCCGCAACCGCATTAAGGTGTTGTACTGGGAGCGCAACGGCTTCTGCCTTTGGCTCAAGCGCCTCGAAGCCGAGCGTTTCAAAACCTCCCCCGACGCCACCGACGAAGCTATCATTCTGACCGTCCAGGAACTGAATTGGCTACTTGACGGTTTCGATCTCTGGCGCAACCGTCCGCATCAGGTTTTGACACCCCGTTTCGTCGCTTGAGCCGGTATAATCCGGGCCATGATTTCAGTGCCCGATGACCTTCCTGACGACCCTGCCGCGCTCAAACAACTGCTTGCGCAGTTGTTGGCCGAGCGCACGGTCGATAAAGGCCAGATCGTCGATCTTAAATAACAGGTCAAGCTGCTGCGCGACCGACTGTTCAATCGCAAGTCCGAGCAAACCGTCGAGTCCAACACACCCCAACTGGCGTTGTTTAACGAACCTGAAAGCCAGTGGGTACCTGCCGCTGATGATGCCGACGAAGACGTTGTTGCCCCGACCGAGCCGCGTGGCAAACGCAAACCCCTGTCGGCTGACCTACCACGTATTGAAGTCATTCATGACTTGCCCGATCACGAACTGACTTGCGCCTGTGGTTGCCGCAAACACGTGATTGGCGAGCAAACCAGCGAACAGCTCGACATCGTGCCGATGCAGATCCGTGTGCTCAAACACGTACGCAAAGTCTATGGCTGCCGTGGTTGCGAAACTGCGCCGGTCACCGCTGGCAAGCCGGCGCAATTGATCGAAAAGAGCATGGCCAGTCCCAGCGTGCTGGCCATGTTGCTGACCACCAAGTACGTCGATGGCCTACCGTTGCACCGCTTCGAGACGGTGCTGAGCCGACATGGTATCGAGATTCCCCGGCAAACCCTGGCCCGCTGGGTCATCCAGTGCAGCGAACACGTTCAGCCATTGCTGAACCTGATGCGTGACCGCTTGCTGGAAAGCCCGGTGATCCATTGCGACGAAACCAGAGTGCAGGTGCTCAAAGAGCCGGATCGTGATCCGACCAGTCAATCCTGGATGTGGGTGCAGGCCAGTGGCCCGCCTGATCGACAAGTCGTGCTGTTCGATTACACCACCAGCCGCGCGCAGGAGGTGCCGCTGCGCCTGCTGGAGGGCTATCGCGGCTACGTGATGACCGATGATTACGCTGGCTACAACGCGTTGGCGCTACAGCCGGGTGTTGAACGACTGGCGTGCATGGCGCATGCCCGGCGTAAATTCGTCGAAGCGCAGAAGGTGCAGCCCAAGGGCAAGACCGGTCGCGCCGATGTTGAGCTGACGATGATCAACAAACTGTATGGCATCGAACGCGACCTCAAGGATGCCAGCGATGAACATCGATTTATCGGTCGTCAGGAACGACGCCTGCCGATCCTTGAGCAGTTGAAAAGTTGGCTCGACAAGACGCACTCGCAAGTGACACCGCAAAGCGTACTGGGCAAGGCGTTGCATTATCTGGCAAACAATTGGAACCGCCTGGAACGCTACGTCGAGGCGGGCCACCTGCCGATCGACAACAACCTGGCAGAGCGGGCCATAAAGCCGTTTGTGATCGGGCGCAAGGCTTGGCTGTTCAGTGACACGCCCAAGGGAGCCACGGCCAGCGCGCAGATCTACAGCTTGGTCGAAACCGCCAAGATCAACGGCCAAGAGTCCTATACGTGGCTGCGCCACGTACTTGAGCGACTGCCGCATGCGTCGTCAGTAGCAGACTACGAAGCGCTGCTGCCATGGAACTGTTCGCCAGAGATGCCACGGTAACCTTGGCTTCCACCTTGCGGTAGGTGGGGTTCATGGATCGGTTACAGACCTTCGCACCTTGGCGAGCCTCCGTGGTGGCGTTCAGGAAGGACAGCGCATGCTGTTCCTGTTCTGGTCACTCAATTTCATGGGTATGAGCTTCCAGGTCAACAGTATGAACTTTTGGGTTGAGGCCAAAGCCGTAGCAGAGAGGTTCTTCCCCAATGGTGATTGGGAAGAAGCGGCGCTTGGAACCGTGTTTGAGAAGGTCTGTCAGCATTGCAGAGGTGAGAAGGTCGAGTTTAAAGGGGAAAGCTATAAGCCACTCTACACTCCCCGTAATTCAACGCTGATACGTGCTTTCAATATCACGCCGGAGGAACAACAACACATGATTACTATCATTGATCCAGTGGAAAGAGCACGCCGAGGAAAAGAAAGGAAAATATGGGAGCGCAGGCAGCGTGGAACGAGTGAACAGAAGAATAGTGATGCCCGAACTAAGCCATGGGAAAAGTTAGGAGTAGGCAGAACGACTTATTGCAAGCGTAAGAAGTTACAAAGGCAGCAAACTTGGGGGGTTGCAAGTGGGGTGAACTACTTCGTCCTGTTATCTAAGGGGGTACTGCGGTGAGGGGGGGTAAGTATTATTTGAATCTGCCTTTTAGACATGGTTTTGCTCTTGCAATTTCCAGCACCGAAAGACCATTAAATCATTGTCTTGCTCTTGATTTTTTAACTTTAATCTTTACGATATAAAAACAAAAATATTAGGCATTACATGACATTTAAAATCTACAATCTCACCCTTAACAAGGGACTAAAAAGCGAAATACAGACCAGGCTGACTATAAAGCAGGGCTTTGATATTTATCGTATTGAAAATGATAGTTTTTGGGAGTGTTACGCTGGTGAATGGGAGCGTAAAAGTCTCTCTTATAGTGGTATAACCAATCAGCACTATCTTGGTGATCTCAAATTAGATCGTGTAAGTGCATGCCTCTTTTACTATCAGGTTGATGATCTTCCTGCCCTTGCCGTAGTATTTGATAAATTTGTTCATGGTCGTCAGTTTAGTAAAAACCTAAATACTCTTCAGCGTATGTAGTTCGGTGGTGAAAACGAAGAATCTACTCTCAGTTTCAAAAAGCATGAGTTTTCGCTGAATAAATTGGTAGAATGGCATTGGGATAATCATAGCAGGTCGAATATAACAATAGGTAAGGTTTTGGTTACGCCTAAACTACTGGCTGATTTTCAGCAGTCCCTGCTACGAACTGAACAGCAAATAGAAATCCCACCAGAAATGGCCCGAGGGATGTTCTACACTGGAGAGGATGATGCTTTTGCCTTTGGTTAAACAATCCCGTAAGGGGAGCATCTTGGCGAATCCTTCTCCCTCCTAATCCAATAATTTTGCTTAGACCGAGAAAACTTCTCTTCTAAGGTCAATCACCTTTTGGATTTTCTCCCGATAGGTTTTCCAGATGGGTATATCAAAGGATATGCTTTGTTCAACAATCAGGCGTGCATGAGCTTTGCAATGCCCATCAAGAAGTCGCCATGCATCCATTTTAATGCTCAAATCGTCTTGATTAAATATTGCAGGATTGAAAGAAAGGAAAAACTCTAAAACTTTAACCCCTTCGATTCGGTCGGATAGAATTATCTTTTCTAATTCACGAATTGATTTATTGATCTGAATGACTGCGCCTTCATAATCCTTTGCTTTATCCATTGCCACGCACTCCTCTTTTCCCAAGCATATACACAACCTACAAGGCTGTCAATTTATTTGCCATCGCACGAAAGTCTTGGTGAGACAAAAGTTGGAATTTAACTCTATCAGGGATAATAGCCCGTGGGGGAACTGAATCGCCCATAGTTTCGTAGACACCTCCAAGCCTCATAATGAGGCCCAAATAGGAGGTGCCATGAGTCGTCAGCGTTACCCCGAAGAATTCAAGATCGAAGCGGTCAAGCAAGTGACCGAAAAGGCAAACCTGTCGCCGAGGTCGCCCAGCGCCTGGGCATGTCCGTGCACAGCCTTTACGCCTGGATCAAGGTCTACAGCAAGCCCCAAGAGCAGCGTCAACAAGACGACGATCAGCAGGCCGAATTGCGTAAGCTACGCGCTGAACTCAAGCGCGTGACGGAAGAGCGAGACATCTTAAAAAAGGCCGCCGCGTACTTTGCCAAGGAGTGCGGCTGAAGTACGCCTTCATCAAGAAGCACTCGACGGATTACTCGGTGCGGCGCCTTTGCCAAACCCTCAAGGTGCACCCCAGCGGCTACTACGCCTGGCTGGCCGAGCCTCAATCTGCCCGAGCAAAAGAAGATCAACGTCTGCTTGGCTTGATCAAACACGCTTGGCTAGAAAGCGGAGGTGTGTATGGCTACCGCAAAATTCACGATGACCTACGTGAGCTGGGAGAGGAATGCGGACGAAATCGAGTCGGGCGCTTGATGCAGGAGGAGGGGCTGCGTTCGCAAACGGGCTATCGGCGGCGTCCAGGGTTTTACGGAGGAAAACCAACAGTGGCCTCGCCCAACCACCTCGCGCGGCAGTTCAAGGTCAGTGAGCCGAACAAGGTCTGGGTGACAGATATCACTTACATCCGCACCTATGAAGGGTGGCTCTACCTCGCGGTAGTGCTGGATCTGTTTTCACGCCAAGTAATTGGTTGGTCAATGAAGCCAAGGATGAGCAGCGACCTGGCTATCGACGCGATGTTGATGGCTGTTTGGCGACGCAAACCTCAGCAGCAAGTGATGATTCACTCGGATCAAGGCAGTCAGTTCAGTAGCTCGGATTGGCAAAGTTTCTTGAAGGCCAACAATGTAATCAGCAGCATGAGCCGGCGGGGAAACTGCCACGACAATGCCGTAGCCGAGAGTTTTTTCCAGCTTTTGAAGCGGGAGCGAATCCGACGAAAGATCTACACAACCCGTGAAGAAGCCCGAAGTGATATTTTCGATTATATCGAGATGTTCTATAACCCTAAACGCCGACACAGTAGTGCTATGCAGCTGTCTCCAGTAGAGTATGAGAAACGCTATTTCCTGAGGTTGGAGAGTGTCTAGGAAACCAGGGGCGATTCAGCTGGCGCGCCAACCGCTCTTGGCCAGGTAATCGGCACCCGCGTAAGCGACCCAGTCGCCGCTGACTCGGCGCGAGCCGAAACTTGGGCTCAAGTCCTGGCTGCCGGCACCGGTTCGTGGCGTGGCTTTGTCGAAGTAACCGGACTTGACCGTCAGCCCCTCTATTTCGTGGCTTTCAAGTGATACCCCATCGTAGGACGACGGCAGTGTTCGAGTGTCGGCATACGCCATGACGGGTGTCTTGACCTGATGCCTGCTAACTTTCAGGACGGTGTCCGAGACGTTGAACTTCAGCAGTGCAATGCCCAGTTTGCTCCAGTCATCGACCACGTTACCGTCCTTGTCCACCAACAGCCGATTGCTGCCGCCTGCGGTTGCCAGTTTGCCGCGCTCGAGCGCCATGGCCGAGTACAGCGACAGATCCAGGCCAAAGCCGACCATGCCTTGAGTAAACCCGGAAACATAATCGAGCTTGAACCCTTCCAGCCATGCCGTGCGGTCACGCACCGGGCGGCGTCCTTCGGATGTCTGGGCGTAATAGTAAGTGTCTTTGCTGGCGATCTCGTGGGAGTACCATTGGCGGGTATTGAGGGTCAGCGAACTGTCCTCTATAAAGCCAGCCTCTTTGGCCTCGGCGATCATCGGCGTCAAAATGAACACGGCCGAAAGCCCTACGACGACTTGGGTCGAACGAACGGTATGCATAACGTGCTTCCTTATGGATCTTTTTATTGTTGTGAAGGTGCAATCACGCTCGGTCGCCGCGAATGATGTTTGCGACCCAAGGGCGCTCTGCGCATCGGCGAAGAGCGCCCACGCCTTTCAGCTGTGCAGGTAACCCTGGACTAACGCCACCCAGCAGGTGGCCCCCAGTGGAATGACGCGGTCATTGAAGTCGTAATGATCGTTGTGCACCGAACAGCCGGTGAACTCGCCATTGCCATTGCCGAGGACGAAATAACAACCCGGCCTTGCGTTGAGCATCCAGGCGAAGTCTTCGCTGCCCATCAACCGCACCGGCATTTGCTTGAGCACGTTCTCAGCGCCCAATACCGCCTCGACCACGGTGCGCAAGCGTTCGGTCTCGGCTTCGCTGTTGACCAGCACCGGGGCCAGCAACTGGTAGTCGATCTCAGCGCTGACCCCGTAACTGGCGGCTTGGCCGGCGACGATTTCGCGGATGCGCCGCTCCACCAACGCGCGGATTTTTGGCGTGGCGGTACGCACGCTTACTTGCAGGCAAGCCGTTTGCGGGATGATGTTGTAGGCGCTACCGGCGTGCACGGTACCGACCGTGATCACGGCCGCATCGTCCGCGGCAAGGTTGCGTGAGACCACGGTCTGCAAGGCGCCGATGATTGCGCCCAGCGCGGGAACCGGGTCGATTGCCCGCTCGGGCATTGCGCCATGCCCGCCGCGCCCGTTAAGGGTGATGGTCACACGCTCCGAAGAGGCCATGAAGCCGCCGCTTTGCACCACGGCTTGGCCAACTTCAAGGCCAGGCATGTTGTGGTAGGCGTACACCGCGTCGCAAGGAAAGCGCTTGAACAGGTCATCCTCGATCATCAGCTTGGCCCCGGCCAAGCCTTCCTCATCGGGCTGGAAAATCAGGTTCAATGTGCCATCGAAGCTCGCCGAACGCGCCAGTTGTTCGGCGGCGGCCAGCAAGGTAGCAGTGTGGCCATCATGACCGCAGGCGTGCATGCGCCCTGGGTGCTGGCTGGCCCACGGCAGGCCGTTTTTTTCCAGAATTGGCAGGGCGTCCATGTCGGCGCGGATACCCAGGCTACGCTCGCCGTCGCCGCGCCTCAGCACGCCCACCACGCCGTGGCCGCCGATACCGGTGTGAACCTCGTAGCCCCAGCCGCCGAGCATCTCGGCAACCAGCGCTGAAGTGCGCGGGGTGTCGCCGCCCAGCTCGGGCGCGCGGTGAATGTCCTGGCGGATCAGGGCGAAATGGGCTGCGCTGTCTTGCAGTTCATTGATGATCTTGAAAATGCTCATGGCTGAGTCCTTATTGGCGAATGAGTGAGGTTCAGGCGCGGCCTGGGTGTTCAGGGAACAGCCGCAGCGCGGCCAGGCTCAGCGCTACGGCGCCAATCAGGTAGGCCGCCGGCGTCAGCGGGTTGCCGGTCAGGCCGATCAGCCAGGTCACCAGCAGCGGCGAAAAACCACCGAACAGGGTGACGCCGAAGCTGTAGATGATCGACATGCCGGTCACACGTTGCTCACGTGGGAAGGCTTCCATCAGCAGGGACATGAACGGTCCGATGCCGACGGCCAGCGGCATAATCAACAGCACGATGGCCAGCATCATCAGCAGCGAATTGCCACTGCCCAACAGCAGGAAGGAGGGGTAGACCATAATCAGCGGCATGCCCATGGTCCAATACAGCATTGGCTTGCGGCGGGGCATGCGGTCAGCCACGCGCGCAGCGATCGGCGGCATGATCGCCAGCAGGGCGCTGGCCAAGCCGACCAGGGCGAAGGCGGTGCTGGCTGGATACTGCAGGGTACGAATCAGGTAGGTCGGCATGTAGAACACCACCAGGTACATGCTGACCGTAGAGCTGGCCATCGTCGCGATGCCCAGCAGCAGGGTGCGCCGTTGGGTGTTCAGCAGCTGGCTCAGGGGAGTGGCTGCATCGCCTGGGGCGTGGGTTTCATCCAGGTGGCGGCGAATGTACCAGCCTACCGGGCCGATCAGCAGGCCAATCACGAAAGGCACCCTCCAGCCCCAGACTTCGAGGGCTTCAGGGCTGAGCAGGTGGCTCAGCAGCAGCCCACTGAGGGCACCCAGCAACGCCGCGGCGCCCTGGCTGGCACCCTGCCAACTGACCATGAAGCAGCGGTTTGCGGTGGTGCCGGACTCCATCAGAAACGCCGAGGCAGTGCCCACTTCGCCACCGGCCGAAAGGCCTTGCAGCAGGCGCCCGAACACCAACAGCACGGTGGCACTGATGCCGATGCTGGCATAGGTTGGGCAAAAGGCGATGATTGCGGTGCCGACGGTCATCAGGCCAATGGTCAACGACAAGGCGGCCTTGCGCCCGTGACGGTCAGCGACCCGGCCAATCAACACACCGCCCAGTGGGCGCATCAGAAAGCCCACGGCAAAGGTTGCCAACGACAGCAACAGGCCGGCGAAGGCTGAATCGCTGGGGAAGAACAGTTTGCCGATGATGGCGGCGAAAAAGCTGTAGACCGTGAAATCGTAAATTTCCAGGGCATTGCCCAGGGATGAGGCAATGACCACCCGGCGCATGTCAGGCGAGGTTGGCTGTGCACGTGACTGGTCGGCTGTCGCGGAGGTCGCACTAGCGGTTGTGGTTTTCATTCTGCTTTCCTGAACCCATCTGCTTGTTGTGCCGCCAGTTTTGAGGCTTGCCGGAATATCTGCACTTGGCATTTCTGCAAGGCCCTCACAAACGGTACAGGCGCAGGTGTCCTGCAGCGCTGCGTGGGCAGCCTGCTGGGCAGATTCGACATCATGTGCACCACGCGTGGGCAGAAAGTGTTTCGATTGGTAGCTTGTGCAGTTAATACGGGCCAGAAAAGGCGTGTAATCCGGATGACGCAGAGCTTTGCCGGCGCGTTCCTCAAGGTCTTGAGTATTGGTAAATCCGGGTGCCTAGGGCTGCTGTGTGGCGGTCTCCAGCGACTGGCGCAGCAGGCCGTGTAACAGGCTGGCGGTAGTGGTCAGGTAGCTGCGGTTGATGCACACCAGGTTGATGAAGTAGTCCGGTATCGGCTCTTGTACCTGAACCGTGTGAAAGTGCTTGGACATATCGCTTAAGCCAACCAGGTCATGCCCCAGCGCCGGCTCGCTGATGGGCATCACCGCATCGCTGTCGATCAGCATCTTGACGGCGAGGTTCATGGCCGTGCATTCAATTACCTGACGGGGGCGGGCCAGGGCGCTACCCTGGAACAACTGGTTGAACTGTGACTGCGCATCGCTCAACGGGTCAACGCTGATCCAGGTGGCTTGCTGCAACTGGCGCAGGGATTTGACATGGCGCAGCGGGTGGTCCTTGCGTACCACCACCACGCCCGCGAGCCTGCACAGCGGCTGCCAGTCCAGGCCAACGGTGCTGGCCGGCAGTTGTGAGGTCAAGGCAAAGTCCAGCAAGCCGTCGCGCAGGTGTTGCAGCAGTTGCGTCGGGCGCATTTCCAGTATCCGCAACATGACCTCGGGATGTTTCTGCTGGAATGCCAATAGCACTTGCTTGAGGGGGGCCAGCAGCGCTGTCACCGGAGTAACGCCCACGGTAATCTCGCTGACCACCTGGCCTTTCATGTCTTCGATTTCCTGGCGCGCACGGCGCACGCTCTCCAGTGCTTGGCGGGCATGCCCGAGCATGCGCTGGCCATATTCGGTCAGCTTCATACCCTTGTTCGAGCGCACCAGCAATGTGATGCCCAGTTCACTCTCCAGTTCCTTGATCGCCCGGCTTAGTGCCGACTGAGTGAGGTGCAGGACCGCCGATGCGTCTTGCAGGCTGCCGGTTTCGTGGATGGAGACCAGCGCGCGAAGTTGATGAAGTTTCATTATTTTCCTAGCGATGTAGCTACGCTTTTTACCGGCAAGTGTGCCAGATCGACCCTTTGGGTGAGAAGCACGACTGACCCAGTAAGGCTAGCAGGGCGATTCACTTGCTAGCGTCGAAAGATGAGTCCAGAATCAAGGCTATTCCGCTTCCAGGAATGACGTAAAAACCCTTTGCTTTCAACAGCTCGCAGGCCCGATGCGAGTCTCGTTTCCCGCTTCGTATCATCGTTTTCAACGGTGATTCAACTCCCGCATACGAACCTGAACTTACTCAGCCAGTGCGGCATTCTTGCGTAACCGATCTAAGTAATCCGTCCATTGCTGTGCGGCCTCCCGACGCTGCGGCAGCAACTGCGCGCGGGCATACACGGCACCCAGTGCACCTGGCATGCGGTGTGATAACGACAACTCCAGTACAATCGGATCGATACCTAAATGTTCGTGAGCGATAGTGCGGTAGGTGGCGCGGAAACCGTGCGCAGTGATGCGGTATTCCGGCCAGATCCGCTGGTAGGCCTTGGCCAGAGATGTGGCGTCAACTGGATAGCCTGGGTAGACCGGCGATACAAAGACCCAGCCATTGCCCGCTTCATCCACCACCCGCCGTTCATGTAGTTCACGCAACAGCACAAGGGCTTGCTCCGGCAGTGGCACGATGTGTTTGCTCTTATCCAGATGGCGTGTTTTCCCTACGACATAGCGCCAGTCGGCGCTGACCAGATCGATGTCTTCCCAACGCATTTTCACCAACTCGCCGGGGCGAACCGGCAGCATGACCAGCAAGCGCATCGCAGTGCTCACGCTGCTCGGGCTGAGCTCATCCAGACGAAGCAGAAGGTGGCCCAAATCGGCTGGTCGTTCGATCGCTGGATTACTGGTCACCACATGGCGAACCTTGAGCTCTTCGGTGTTGCTCAGCGCCACGTTACGCTCCACCCAGCCACGGCCCTCAGCGAAACCGAGCACGGCACGGATGATGGTACGCACGCGCTTGGCCATGGCCAGTGTGCGTGCTCGGCGCAGGGTAGCGATGATCTCGATGATGTGGTCCAGTTTGATCTCGCTGACGGGAATGTTGCCGATCGTGGGCAGGATGTGATTGTTCAAAGCGCCGCGAAAGCCCGCGAGGGATTTGCTCACGAGGTCGTGCGACTTGAAGGCCAGCCACTGTTCAGCGACGTAACTGAATGTGCGTTCCTCATTGAGTAGCTGATCGGCGATTTTCTTGCGTTTGGCCTTCAGCGGGGCGACGTGATGAGCTACGTTCTGGCGCGCGGCTCGGGCCAAGTCGCGGGCGTCTTTCAAGCCAATGTCGGGATAACGGCCGATCGCGTACACGTTCTCCTTGCCGTTCAGGCGATACCTCATCCGCCAGTATTTTGCGGCAGGCTTGTTCGACTTCTGCGAGGCCTGAACATGCAGGTAAAGACCGGGTACCTCGCCGTCGGCGTACTTGCCGGGTTCAGCAATGGCACGCAAGAAGGCATCGCTGAGTTTACGCCGCAATGCAGGCGTGGGGAGGGAAGTCGTCATGTGCGGGTACTTTTTTTCGAAATGTAAAAAGTACCCAAAAATATACCCGCAAGCGCATTGGAAATGAGCGGAATACGACGGACGGCCTTGGACGCAGGATCAGGTTAAGATACTGATTTTATTGGTGTTTGCGGATCTTGATGGAAGTCAGTCACAAGCTATCGGGATCCCCAAAAAACATCTGAATCCTCGAACGCAACCAACGCTCCGCCGGATCATTATCCTGCGCCCCACGCCAGGCCATATGCAGCTCAAAGCTACGCACTTCAATCGGCAGATCCTCAGCCCGCAAACCGCCGCCAGCGGTGAGGGCTGCGGCGGTGTAGTCCGGTACCGTGGCGACGATATCGGTCCCCGCCAGCAGGCTGCCCAGGCCGTTGAACTGAGGCACCGCCAACACGACATGGCGCTTGCGGCCGATCTCGTACAGCGCTTCGTCGATAAAGCCGGACAAGTCGCCAGCAAACGACACCAGCGCATGCGGGCGGGCGCAGAAGTCGTCCAGGGTGATGCTGCCGGGCATGCTGTCGGCGCGCAGCAGCTTGGGCTTGCTGCGGCGCAGCACCTTGCGCTTGGCGTTGGCGGGCAGGTCGCTGGTGTAGCTGACGCCCACCGAGATCTCGCCCGAGGCGAGCAGGGTGGGCATTAGCAGGTAGTTGACCCGGCGCACCACCAGGACGATGCCGGGCGCTTCGGCGCGGATGCGTTTGAGCAACTGCGGCAGCAGGGCGAATTCGGCGTCATCCGACAGGCCGATGCGAAACACCGAGGTGCTGGTGGCGGGATCGAACTCGGCAGCGCGGCTGACGGCGGTGGAGATCGAGTCCAGCGCGGGCGACAGCAGGGCGAAGATTTCATGGGCGCGGGCCGAGGGCTCCATGCTGCGCCCGGTCCGCACGAACAGCGGGTCGTCGAACAGGTTGCGCAGGCGCGACAAGGCGGCGCTGATCGCCGGCTGACCGAGAAACAGCTTCTCGGCGGCGCGGGTCACGCTGCGCTCGTGCATCAGGGTTTCGAACACGATCAGCAGGTTGAGGTCTACGCGACGCAGGTCGTTACGGTTCATCGATGCGCTTAGCCTATTCGCCAAAGGTGGGGCAGGGGTGAATCTTAAGGCCAAAGGCTGTTACCCTGCACCGATTTCCGGGGGCCAATGTGCGAAATTGCCAGGGGCCCAATCAATGACAAGCATGTCGACTATTAACGGCCACTGATGGTCTAACGCTCAAAGCCCGGATAAAGTCCATGGTAATACGAGGTTCACACAGGCGAGGTATGCGATGTCCCGCATGATCCGATTCCATACGTTCGGCGCGGCCGATGTGCTCCGTTGCGAGGAGCAGGGCGAGCCGTCGCCCGCCGCCGGCGAGCTGCAGATCCGCGTCGAGGCGATCGGCGTCAGCTGGTACGACGTGCTCTGGCGACAGAACCTGGCACCGTCCAAGGCGCGCCTGCCAGCGGGCATCGGCCATGAAATGGCCGGTGTGGTGACGGCAGTCGGCGAAGGCGTCGACGATATTGCTGTCGGCGACCGGGTGGCCAGCTTCCCGGCCACCAGCGCCAATGATCACCCGGTCTATGGCGATGTCATCGTCTTGCCGCGCACGGCCATAACCCGTTACCCCGATAACCTGACGCCGATCGAGGCCAGCGTTCACTACACGCCGCTGCTGATCGCCTATTTCGCCTATGTCGACCTGGCCCGGGCCAAGGCCGGGCAGACTGCATTGGTGACCGATGCCAGCCACTGCGCAGGGCCGGCCTTCGTACAGCTGGGCAAGGCCTTGGGGCTGAAGGTATTTGCCGCCACCAAAGAGCCGGAGCAGCGTGATTACCTGCTGAGCCTGGGCGCTGACAAGGTCATCGTCACCGAAGAGCAGGACCTGCTCATGCAGATCGGTAAATACACCGATGGGCGTGGCGTCGATATGGTCCTGGACGGCCTCGGTGGCCCGCAGATGTCGCTGCTGGGCGATGTTCTGGCACCACGTGGCAGCCTGGTGCTGTATGGGCTGCAGGGCGGCAACCAGACGCCATTTCCGGCGTGCGCTGCGTTCCAGAAGAATATTCAGTTCTACGTGCACTGCATCGGCAATTTCACCGGTAAGCCTGAGCTGGGCATCAGCCAGGACCAGGTGGCGCTGCAACGGGCGCTGCGCGATATCAACCAGTTCACCGCCGACAAGCTGCTGACGCCGCAGATCATCAAGGTCTACCCGTTCGAGCAGGTGGTCGAGGCGCACCGTTACATGGACGAGTGCCCATGCGGTGGTCGTGTGGTGTTGGACATGGGGCAAGCCTGAGTGCTGTCTATCTAGTTCAAACTAGGCCTTAACCCTCAAACGCCCGGTGCATCGCATCGGGCGTTTTGCTTTTATGGGGCTATGAGGCCGATCTGAGGTGTTGATTCTCCCTTGCCTTAGCCAACCCTTAGCCAGACCTGCTGACGACCCACAGGGCTGCTCAGCCGCCGTTTTACCTAAGTTATGTCCTGGGCCCGCAGGACCTGCGTTCATTCAGCAGCGATGACCCTGCGTCAGGCAGCCTCTGCCTCCCAAGCCACACACCGTAGTGACAACGTCGGTACAGCAGCGGGTGCGGCTGACGACCTGCGCTTTGCAACCCATAAAAAAGCCCCGCGGACCAAGGCCAGCGGGGCAAACGGTTGGGGGAGGAGCCAACCAAAGGAGTCGTTAAATCAGTATCAAGAATCAGCGCACACTGGCCACCGTCTCAGGCTGCCAGCCACCGCCCAAGGCCTTGTAGATCGCGACGATGCCGCGATACAGCTCGACCTCGCCCTGGGCCTGGGCATCCTCGGCACTGAGCCGTTCGCGCTCGGCGTCCAGCAGTACCAGGTAATCCACCGTGCCTTCGCGGTAGCGCACCGAAGCCAGCTCTGCGGCTTTGCGGCTGGCATCGCTCTGGCGCATCAACGCCTGCAAACGTTGCTGGGTCTTGCCGTAATCGCTGAAGGCATTGGACGATTCTTCCAGCGCCAGCAATACCTGCTGCTCATAGTTGGCCAGCGCGCCATCGGCATCGGCCTTGGCCCCGCGCAGGCGGGCACGCACGCTGCCTAGATCGAACGCTGCCCACGTGATGCTCGGGCCAAGCGCCCAGGCGTTGGCGGCGGACGAGCCGATCTGCGAGCCGCGGGCGGCGGTGAAGCCGAGAAAACCACTGAGGCTGACCCGAGGGAACAGGTCGGCGGTGGCCACGCCGACATTGGCTGTGGCCGCTGCCAGCTGCCGTTCGGCGCTACGGATGTCTGGGCGACGACGCAGCAGCTCACCCGGGTCACCCACTGGCAGCGCCTTGGCAATCGCCGGCAACTGCTTGGGCGACAGATCCACGCTCAGCGCGTCGGGCCGCTGCCCAAGCAGGGTGGCGATGCGGTTGCGTGCACGTACCTGCTCGGCCTGCAACTGCGGCACCGTGGCTTCGACTGCTGCCAGCCGGGCATCGGCGCGGACCACGTCCAGCTCGTTGCCCACGCCAGCATCGCGCAGGGTCTCGGTGATGCTGCGTGAGTCCTGCTGGGTCTTGAGGTTGGCCAGGGCGATTTTCTCGCGCAGTTGCGCACCGCGCAGTTGCCCATAGGCATCGACCAGCTCGGCGATCAGGCTGACCTGCAATTGTTGCAGGTCGGCTTCGGCTGCCGCTTCCTGGGCTTCGCTGGCTTCGATCTGGCGGGCAATGCGGCCGAACAGGTCAAGCTCCCAGGCCATGTCCAGGCCCAGGTCATAGCGTTCGCTATTGACCCGGCGCTCGGTCTGGCCAGGAATCTGGCCCTTGCCTAGCTCGCTGCTGGCACGGCTGCTGACCACCGGCAAATTGTCGTTCTCGGCATCTTCGCGAATCGCCCGGGCGGCCTTGAGGCGGGCAAACGCCACGCGCAGGTCACGGTTGCCTTGCAGCGAGGCTTGCACCAACTGGTTCAGCGCAGGGTCGTCGAATTGCTTCCACCACACGCTTTCGAAGCGGCTGCGATCGAACGCCTTGGCCTGTGCGTCAGTGTCCAGCCTTGCCGGTTCGGTGTTCGGCGCCTGGTAGTCCGGGCCCACTGCGCAGGCCGCCAAGGCCAACGCCAGCAGGCTTGGGGTCAGGGGTTTGAGCAGCTTCATGCATGGTTCTCCAGCGGCTTGGCGTGCGCAGCCTTGCGGGCCTGGCGACGCTCGACGAATCGGCGGATCAGGAAGAAGAACACCGGGGTCAGGAACAAGCCGAACAGCGTCACCCCGATCATTCCCGAGAACACCGCAACACCCATGGCATGACGCATCTCGCTACCGGCACCGGAAGAGAACACCAGTGGCACCACACCCATGATGAAGGCAATCGAGGTCATCAGGATCGGACGCAGGCGCAGACGGCAGGCCTCCAATACCGCAGCCAGCGGATCCAGGCCTTCGGCCTGTTTATCCTTGGCGAACTCGACGATCAGGATGGCATTCTTGCACGCCAGGCCCACCAGTACGATCAAGCCGATCTGGGTGAAGATGTTGTTGTCGCCCCCAGAGATGATCACCCCGGTAATCGCCGACAGCAGGGTCATCGGTACGATCAGGATCACCGCCAGCGGCAGGCTCCAGCTTTCGTACTGGGCCGCCAGTACCAGGAAGGCCAGCAAGACGCAGAGCGGGAATACCAGCAGTGCAGTGTTGCCGGACAGGATCTGCTGGTAGGTCAGATCGGTCCATTCGAAGGTCATGCCGTTGGGCAGTTCCTCTTTGATCAGTTTCTCGATGGCCGCCTCGGCCTGGCCGGAACTGTAGCCGGGGGCCGCAGCACCGTTGATTTCGGCGGTAATGAAGCCGTTGTAATGCATCACCCGATCAGGCCCGGAGGTGTCGCTGACCTTGAGGAAGGTCGCCAGCGGGATCATCTCGCCGAGGTTGTTGCGCACCTTCAACTGGCCGATCTGCTCGGCGTCGAGACGGAACTGCTGCTCGGCCTGGACGTTGACCTGGTAAGTGCGGCCAAAACGGTTGAAGTCGTTGGTGTACAGCGAGCCCAGGTACACCTGCAGGGTGTCGAAGATGTCATTGATGGCCACGCCATGGGTCTTGGCCTTTTCCCGGTCGATGGCAGCATCGACCTGTGGCACGTTGACCTGGTAGCTGGTAAACAGGCCCGCCAGCTCCGGCACGTTGTGGCTCTTGGCAATGATGTTCTGGGTTTCTTTGTACAGCGCCTCATAGCCCAGGTTGCCGCGGTCCTCGATCTGCAGGCGGAAGCCGCCGATGGTGCCCAGGCCCTGTACCGGCGGCGGTGGGAAGATCGCGATGTAGGCATCCTGGATATCAGCGAACTTGGCGTTTAGCGCGGCAGCGATCGCCGCCGCCGACTGGCTTGGGTCCTTGCGCTCATCGAACGGCTTGAGCGGGGTGAACACGATGCCGCTGTTGGGGCTGTTGGTGAAACCGTTGATCGACAGGCCCGGGAAGGCCACCGAATCGGCCACACCTGGCTGCTCCAGGGCGATCTCGCTCATGCGCTTGATCACAGCTTCCGTGCGATCCAGGCTGGCCGCATCCGGCAGCTGGGCGAACGCTACCAGGTACTGCTTGTCCTGGGCCGGGACGAAGCCGGTCGGTGTGGACGAGAAGCCGAGGTAGGTCAGGCCCATCAAGCCGGCGTAGACGAACAGGGCGATACCACTGGAGCGGATGACCCGGCCCACACCGCCGACATAGCGATTGCTGGCGCGGTCGAAGAAACGGTTGAACGGGGCGAACAGCCAGCCGCCGAACAGCCGCTCGAGCAGCCGCGAGAAGCGGTCCTTGGGTGCATGGTGCTCCTTGAGCAGCACCGCGGCCAGGGCCGGTGACAGGGTCAGCGAGTTGAACGCCGAGATAACCGTGGAAATGGCGATGGTCAGGGCGAACTGCTTGTAGAACTGCCCGGTAAGGCCGGAGATGAACGCCGCCGGGACGAACACGGCGCACAGCACCAGCGCCGTGGCGATGATCGGCCCGGTCACTTCGCCCATGGCTTTTTGCGTGGCTTCCAGCGGTTTCAGCCCAAGGCCGATGTTACGTTCAACGTTTTCCACGACGACGATGGCGTCGTCCACCACGATACCGATCGCCAATACCAGGCCAAACAATGACAAGGCGTTGAGCGAGAAGCCGAACAGGTGCATCACGGCAAAGGTACCGATCAGCGACACCGGCACGGCCAGCAGTGGGATGATCGAAGCGCGCCAGGTTTGCAGGAACAGGATCACCACCAGCACGACCAGGATCAGCGCTTCGAACAGGGTGTGCACCACCGCTTCGATCGAGCCACGGACGAACACGGTCGGGTCATAGACGATGCTGTAGTCCATCCCTTCAGGGAAGTCCTTCTTCAGCTCGGCCATCTTCGCCCGCACCTCATCGGAGATCTCGATGGCGTTCGAGCCAGGGCGCTGGAAGATCGGCAGCGCCACCGCCGGCTGGTTGTTCAGCAGCGAGCGCAGCGCGTATTGGCTGGAGCCGAGCTCAACCCGGGCGATGTCCTTGAGGCGAGTGATCTCGCCATCGGCACCGGCGCGGATGATGATGTTCTCGAACTCTTCTTCATTGACCAGGCGGCCCTGGGTGTTGATCGACAGCTGGAAGCTGGTCGAACCTGGCGCCGGCGGTGCGCCGAGCTGGCCGGCAGCGACCTGGCGGTTCTGCTCGCGAATCGCCGCCACCACATCGCTGGCGGTCAGGTTGCGCGAAGCGGTCTTGTTCGGGTCGAGCCAGACCCGCAGCGAGTAGTCGCCCATGCCGAACAGTTGCACGTCACCGACACCGCCCAGGCGCGCCAGCTCATCCTTGATGTTGAGGATGGCGTAGTTGGACAGGTAGAGCATGTCGTAGCGTTGGTCAGGCGAGGTCAGGTGCACGACCATGGTCAGGTCGGGCGAGGCCTTGTCGACGGTGATACCAATGCGCGTGACTTCTTCCGGCAGCTTGGGCTGGGTGCGGGTGACACGGTTTTGCACCTGCACCTGGGCGTTGTCCAGGTCAGTGCCCAGGGCGAAGGTGATGGTCAGGGTCAGCTTGCCGTCGGCGGTCGACTGGGAGGACATGTAGAGCATGTTCTCCACCCCGGTGATGGCCTGCTCCAACGGTGCGGCGACGGTTTCGCCGATCACCTTGGGGTTGGCGCCGGGGAAGTTGGCACGCACCACCACGGTGGGTGGGACCACTTCCGGGTATTCGCTGATCGGCAGCTGGAACAGCGCGATCGAGCCTGCAATCAGCAGGATCAGCGAGAGCACGGCGGCAAAGATCGGCCGTGTGATGAAGAATTTCGAGAAGTTCATCGGTGTTGTCCCTTAACCGCGCGGTGCCTGGGCACTGGCGACTTTCTCACTGGAGCCGGCCACGCGCGGCGCCGGGTTGCTGGCTTCGAGCGCCTGGCGCTGACGGGCCAGGGTGGCGAGGGTCTGCTCACTGGCCATGGCGATTTCTTCCGGGGTCACCGGCGAGCCTGGGCGTACCCGTTGCAGGCCCTTGACCACGATGCGGTCGTCCTTGCCCAGGCCGCTGCGCACGATGCGCAGGCCTTCAAGCTTCGGTCCCAGCTCCACCGCGCGGTAGGCGGCCTTGTTGTCCTTGTCCATGACCAGCACGAACTTCTTGCCAAGGTCGGTGCCGACCGCTTCGTCGTTGATCAGCACGGCGTCGTACTTGGCGCTGCCGACCAGCTTGAGACGGGCGTACAGCCCCGGGGTGAACTGACCGTCGCGGTTGTCGAACACAGCGCGGCCACGGATGGTGCCGGTACGCGGGTTGACCTGGTTGTCGACGAAGTTCATCTGGCCCAGGTGCGGGTTGCCAGCTTCGTTGGTCAGGCCCAGGTAGACCGGGGTGCTCTGGCCGCGCTGGCCTTCACGCGCCAGCTGGGTGTACTTGAGGTACACGCGCTCGTCGGCGTCGAAGTAGGCGTAGACCTTGTCGGTGGACACTACCGAGGTCAGCGGGGTGACGTCGGCAGTGACGATGTTGCCGGCAGTGAACTCGGCGCGGCTGACCCGGCCGCTGATCGGCGCAGTGACGCGGGTGAAGCTCAGGTTCAGGCGGGCCAGGTCCAGCTGGGCCTGAATCGCAGCGACACCGGCACGCGCTTCGGCAGCGGCGCTGGTGCGCGATTCGGCAAGCTCGGCAGAGATCGCGTTGCTGTCGCGCAGACGCTCGCCACGACGCGCTTCGTTTTCGCTGCGCACGGCGGTGGCGCGGGCTTGTTGCAGCTGTGCTTCGAGGCGGCGGACTTCGGCCTGGAACGGACGCGGGTCGATCTGGAACAGCAGGTCGCCTTTTTTCACTTGGGCGCCTTCGGTGAAGCCCACCAGGTCGATCTGGCCCGACACCCGCGGACGCACCTCGACGGTTTCCGGGGCTTCCAGGCGCCCGGTGAACTCGTCCCACTCGTTGATCGGCTGCTCGATCACCTTGGCCACACTGACCTTGGGCGCGGCGGGGGCCTGCACGGCGTCGGGGGTTCGACCGCAAGCGCTGATCACCAGCACTGCCAGGGCAGCGAGGGGATAGCGCAGGGGTTTGAGTGATGGTTCCATGGAGAACTCCGCCAATTATTGGATAGTGGGCGGATTCTGCGGCTCGTGCGCGCAGGGAACGAATCGAACGCGGCGAAGGTTATTATCACGCGGAATGATATGTCGCGATATTTCATCGATGGCGGGCATGGTGCTTGGCCTTGCAGTTAACTGTAGGCGCTGGCTTGCCTGCGATGCGGCGCTACTACATTGCAGCAACACCGCGAAGCCGGGATCAGATCCCGCTTCATTTTGCTTTTCTTGTACAAGGTCCAATAGTGAAAGTTGATCCCCTTAACCCCAGCACGCAAACCATCATTGGCCTGGGCGTACTGCAGATCCTGGTCTGGGGCGGTTCGTTCTTCATCCTGGCGGTGATGGCCGAGCCGATCATGCGCGAGACCGGTTGGGCCAGCCAGTGGGTATACGGCGCGCTGTCGCTGAGCCTGATGGTCGCAGCGCTGCTGGCGCCGCTGTCCAGCCGACTGGTGGCGCGCTACGGCGGGCGCTCGCAGCTGGCTGGCAGCGGCGCGGTGGTCGCACTAGGGCTGCTGATCATGGCAGGCAGTCACAGCCTGGCGTTGTTTCTGCTGGCCTGGGCGGTGATCGGCGTGGGCATGGCGATGGGTCTGTATGAAGCGCTGTTTTCCACCCTCGGTGCGCTGTACGCCGAGGGCGCCGGGCGGGCGATCACCGGCATTACCCTGATCTCAGGCTTTGCCTCGACCTTGTCGTGGCCGGCCGTGGCCTTGCTCATCGAGCAGTTCGGTTGGCGTGTGGCTTGTGTGGCCTACGCGCTGGTCTTGCTGCTGGTGGTGGCGCCGCTGTACATGAAGGTGCTGCCCAAGGGCGGTCAGGGCGAACAGGCCAAGCTCGCCACAGCGGGCGAGGGCGCTGCGGTGGACCGGCGCCTGTACCTGTTGCTGACGGCGATCTTTGCCCTGGGCGCAATCATCATGACTGCAGTGGCCGTGCAATTGGTGGCGGTGTTGCAGGGCTTGGGGCACTCCCTGCCAGCGGCCATCGGCCTGGCGGCGATGCTGGGGCCGAGCCAGGTGGCGTCGCGGGTTCTGCAGATCCTTGCTGGCAAGCGGCATCCGATCTGGACCGCGCTGTTTTGCGTGTCGCTGGTTGCGTTGGGGCTGTTGCTGGTGGCCTTTGCGCCAGGCATGACCGCGCTGGGGCTGTTGATCTTCGGTTGTGGCAACGGCCTGCGGGCCATCGTTCGCGGGCTGTTGCCGCTGGCACTGATGCCACCTGCGCACTATGTGTTGCTGATGGGGCGTATGTCGCGGCCATCGTTGATAGGCCAGGCATTGACGCCGTTGCTGGGTGGCTATCTGTTCGAGCACTTTGGCGCGATGGGGGTGATGGGCACGTTGTGTGGGTTGGCGTTGGTCAACGTACTGCTGGTGTTATGGGTGATGCGGTGGATGCAAAAACAGCAAAGGGGGCTGCATGGCAGCCCCGGTCACTCTACAGCCAGGCTTTGATCTGGCGGGCTACCGCTTCAGTCGATATCCCGTAGCGATCATGCAACGTCGGCAATGCCCCAGCATCGAGGAATGCATCGGGCAGGGCGATCTGGCGGAAGGTCGGTGTCACGCCGTTGCGCAGCAGCAGCCCGGCCACCGCTTCACCCAGCCCACCGACAATCGAGTGATTCTCTGCCGTGACTACCAAGCGCCCTGGCTTGCGCGCTTCGGCCAGAATCGTCGCCTCATCCAGCGGCTTGATGGTCGGTACATGCAACACCGCCACGTCCACCCCGTCGGCCTGCAACTGCTCGGCTGCTTCCAGCGCGCGCATGGTCATCAAGCCACTGGCGATCACCAGCACTTCGCGGCCACCACGCAGCACCTGCGCCTTGCCCAGCGCGAAGCGGTAGTCGTAGCGGTCCAGCACCAACGGCACGTTGCCGCGCAATAGGCGCATGTACACCGGGCCTTGGTGGGCAGCGATGGCTGGCACCGCTTGTTCGATCTCCAAGGCATCGCAGGGGTCGACGATCATCAGGTTGGGCATTGCCCGCATGATCGCCAGGTCGTCGGTGGCCTGGTGGCTGGGGCCGTAGCCGGTGGTCAGGCCGGGCAGGCCGCAGACGATCTTGACGTTGAGATTTTCCTCGGCAATGGCCATGCAGATGAAGTCGTAAGCACGCCGCGAGGCAAACACCGCGTAGGTGGTGGCGAACGGCGTCAGGCCCTCACGGGCCATGCCGGCGGCGGCGCTCATCAACAGTTGCTCGGCCATGCCCATCTGGTAGAAGCGCTGCGGGTGGGCTTTGGCGAAGATGTGCAGGTCGGTGTACTTGGACAAGTCGGCGCTCAAGCCGACAATGTCCGCGCGTTGCTCGGCCAATGCGGCCAGGGCGTGGCCGAACGGCGCGGGCCGGGTTGGTTGGCCTTCGCTGGCGATCGAGGCGATCATCGCCGAGGTGGTCAGGCGTTTCTTGGCGGTGGTTGGCAAGTTCATAGGTGGCTCCCGGCGTCCAGTGCGTGTAGGGCAAGGTCCCATTCGTGTTCATCGACGCGAATGAAGTGGGTCTTGTCGCGGTTTTCCAGAAACGGCACGCCTTTGCCCATGCGCGTGTCGCAGATGATCACCCGCGGTTGCCTGGCCGGGTGGCTGCGAGCCTGATCGAACGCCTCGACCAAGGCCGCCAGGTGATTGCCATCGACCCGCTGCACATGCCAGCCAAACGCCTGCCAGCGCTCGACGATCGGCTCGAACGCCAGCACTTCGCTGGAGTGGCCATCGGCTTGCTGGTTGTTGACGTCGACAATCGCGATCAGGTTATCCAATTGCCAGTGGCTGGCGGACATCACCGCTTCCCAGGTCGAACCCTCGTTGAGCTCACCATCGGAAAGCAGGTTGTACACCCAGCTGGCCGAGCCCTTGCGCTTGAGTCCAAGGCAGGCGCCGACGGCGATCCCCAGGCCGTGGCCGAGCGAGCCTCCGGTGATCTCCATGCCGGGGGTGTAGGCGGCCATGCCAGACATCGGCAGGCGGCTATCGTCGCTGCCGTAGGTCTCAAGCTCCTCTTCAGGGATGACCCCGGCTTCGATCAGCGCCGCATACAGGGCAATGGCGTAATGGCCGATGGACAGGTAGAAGCGGTCGCGTTGCTCCCATTCGGGGTTGGCCGGGTCCAGGCGCAGGGCATGGAAGTAGGCCACCGCCAGCAGGTCGGCGGCGCCCAGGGCCTGGCCAATATAACCCTGGCCCTGGACTTGACCCATGCGCAGGGCATGGCGACGGATATTGTGGGCGCGCACAGCCAGGGGCAGTGCGCCTTGTGGGGTAGGCACAGCAGTCATGGGTGACTCCTTGTTGGTTAACGGTTGACCAGGTTGGCCGGGACGCGCAAGACCAGCAGCGCGCCGAACACCAGTACGGCGGTGATCAGGTACATGCCAATGGCGTTGCTGCCAAGGCTGGTGGTGACCCAGCCGATCAGGTAGGGCGAGCAGAAGCCGGCGAGGTTGGCGAAGCTGTTGACCGCGGCGATTCCCGCTGCTGCAGACACACCGCCGAGCAGGGTGGTAGGCAGCATCCAGAACAGCGACGATGCCGAGAGGATGCCCGCCGCCGCCAGGCACAGGCTGAGGATCGAGCCGCTCAGATGGTTGCTCAGCAGCGCCGCCAAGCTCAGGCCCAGGGCGCCGGCGAGCATCGGGATCACCAGGTGCCAGCGCCGCTCGCGGTGGCGGTCGCCGCTACGCCCGGCCAGCAGCATCGCGCCGATGGCGCAGATGTACGGCAGGCTGGTCAGCAACCCGATGTGCAGGGGCTCGGCGACACCGGCATTGCGCACCAGGGTCGGCAGCCAGAAGGTGATCGCGTACTGGCCCATGACCACGCAGAAGTAAATGCCCGCCAGTAGCCACAGGCGCCGATCACGGATGAAGTCGCCCACCGAACTGTGCTGGACCTTGTGTTGCTCATCCTCGGCCAGCTCCTTGCGCACCAGCGCCTTCTCTTCGTCGTTGAGCCAATGGGCCTGGTCGACGCCGTCCTTGAGGTAGCTCAGGACCAGGATGCCGACCAGCACCGTGGGAATGGCCTCAAGCAGGAACATCCACTGCCAGCCGGCCCAGCCGTGCACGCCGGCAAAGCGCTCCATGATCCAGCCCGACAATGGCCCGCCGATCATCCCCGACAGGGGAATGGCAATGAACCACAGGGCGGTCATCTTGGCCCGCCGATAAGACGGGAACCAGTAAGTCAGGTACAGCAGCAAGCCCGGTGCCAGACCGGCCTCGGCGATACCCAGGAGAAAGCGCAGGGTATAGAACTGCCAGGCCGTCTCGACCAGGGCGAACATCGCCGAGATGATCCCCCAGGTGATCATGATGCGGGCGATCCAGCGCCGTGCGCCGACCTTGTGCAGGATGATGTTGCTCGGCACCTCGCAGAGAAAGTAGCCGATGAAGAACATGCCGGCGCCAAGGCCATAGACCGCTTCGGACAGGGCCAGGTCGTCCATCATCTGCAGCTTGGCGAAGCCGACGTTGACCCGGTCGAGGTAGGCGCACAGGTAGCAGAGCATGAGAAACGGCATCAGCCGCCACGCGGTCTTGCGGTAGGCATTGCTGCGCGCGGCGCTGGCCGCGTCGAGGGCTAGGGTGGTCATGTCGATCTGATCTCTTGTTGTTATCGATTGCCCCGCCGTGGCGGGGCTCAGATGCAGAACACAATGGGCAGGACCTCAGTGGATGAGCATGCCTCCATTGACGTCCAAGGTGATACCAGTCAGATAGCTGGACAGGTCGCTGGCCAAGAACAGCGCGGCATTGGCGACATCGCCTGGCTGGCCCAGACGCCCCAGGGGGATGCCGTCGATGATCGCGTGACGGCGCTCGTCGTGCATCAGGCCGCCGGTGATATCGGTCTGGATCAGGCCGGGGGTAATCGAATTGACGCGCACGTTATCCGGGCCCAGCTCACGCGCCATGGCCTTGCCCAGGCCGAGCACGCCGGCCTTGGCCGCGCTGTAGTGAGGGCCGCCAAAGATGCCGCCGCCACGCTGGGCAGAAACCGACGACATGCAAATGATGCTGCCTGCACGCTGGGCACGCATGCTGGGGATCACCGCCTGCGACATCAGCAGGGTACCGCGCAGGTTGACGTCGAGGATTCGCTCGTAATCCTTGCCAGTGATCTCCAAGGTCTTCACCGGCTGGGTGATACCGGCATTGTTGACCAGCACGTCGATCCGCCCGTACCGGGCCAGGACCTGGGCCACGGCATCACGCACCTGGGCCTCGTCGGCGACGTTGACGGCCAGGCCCAGGTGGCCGTCGCCGAGCTTGGCGGCAGCGGCAATGGCGGCATCCAGGTCAAGGTCGAGGATGGCGACCTTGGCCCCGTGGGCGGCGAAGGCCTGGGCGGTGGCGCGGCCTATCCCGCGGGCAGAGGCGGCGCCGGTGACGATTGCGATCTTGCCTTCAAGTAGCATGAGCAGTGCTCCAGATGATTGTTGTTGTGAGCATTCGGTCCAGGCAGAACCGATGGGCACAGCTTGGTCTGCAGGCGGGGGATGGGCAACGCAGTGGCTTTCAGCCTATGCTGAAAAAAATTCAGCACAGCGCAGGACCGCAGCGGTTCCTCCAGTACTGGCCTCATCGCGGGAAAAGCAGGACGCCATGAACTACGACCCAGGCAAAAAGCCCCTCCAACTGCCACCCCTCAAAGCCATCCAGGCCTTCGAGCAGGCCGCTCGTTTCGGCAATGTTGCCCGCGCTGCCGAGCAGCTCAACCTGACGCCCTCGGCGGTCAGCCACCAGATCGCCAATCTCGAAGCCTTGATCGGCCGCCCGCTGTTCCTGCGTAGCGCCAAGGGCGTCAGCTTGACCCCAGCGGGTGAGCAGTACTTGCGCGAGGTATCCGGCATCCTGCAAAGCCTGGCCTCGGCCACCGAACGGGCTGGCAGTGATGTCAGCTTCGATTGCCTGCGCCTGCACTCGGCGCCAAGTTTCGGCTTGCTGTGGTTGTTGCCGCGCCTGGAGCGATTTCGCAGCAGTCACCCGGATATCCAGATCAACCTGTCATGCTCCTATGAAGCGCTGCACTTTGGCCGCCATCAGATCGACGTCGATATCCGCCACGGATACCCGCACTGGCCGAGCCTTGAGGTGCGCACCATCCGCCATGAACAAGCAACCGTCCTGGCTGCACCGGCGTTGCTGGCGCGCAGCCCGATCGAGCGCCCGGCTGATCTGCTGGGGCACAACCTGATTCTCTCCGAAGCGGCATTGGTGCAATGGCCACAGTGGTTTGCCCAGCAGGGCCTGTCGTTGCCGCAGACGCCGTACGCCTTGAGTTTCGATCGCTCTTACATGAGCCTGGAGGCGGCCAGCCACGGTTATGGTTTGGCCTTGGAGAGCTCATTGTTGTCCGAGGATTACGTGGCCCAAGGGCGTCTGCTGCCGGTGTTCGACCAGGCCCTGGCAAGCCCCGTCAGTGCCCATCACCTGGTGTTTCCGCGAGGCAATGCCGAACTGCCCCGGGTGCGGCGGTTCCTGGAATGGATGCAGGGGCAGTTGGGGCATGATTTCAGTTATTGACGCCTTATCGCGAGCTGCGTGGGAGCGGGCTTGCCCCGCGATGAGGCCGGCCCAAGCCCCACAAAACTATCGTCAGGTCATAGCTAAATCCTTCCCCACCCGCACGCCCGCTGAGCAAGCGCTAAGGTAAGGTGACAGGAATGATTCGAGCGCGCCGCCCACGGCGCCAGAGAGGTGCCTGTGGCTTCCTATACCTTGCGACAACTCAAGTATTTCGTCACCACGGTGGAGGCGGGCAGCGTGGCCGAGGCCTCACGCCAGCTGTACATCGCCCAGCCGTCGATATCCACGGCCATCAAGAGCCTGGAAGAAAGCTTCGGCGTGCAGTTGTTCATCCGCCACCATGCCCAGGGCGTCTCACTGACCCCCAGCGGCAAGCGCTTCTACGCCAAGACCAAGTCACTGCTGCAGATGGCCCATGAGTTCGAGCAGAACGCCCTGGCCGACAACGACACCGTAGCCGGGCAGATCGACATCGGTTGCTTTGAAACAGTGGCGCCGCTGTACCTGCCGCGGCTGATCGCAGGTTTTCGCCAGCGTTACCCGGGCGTGGATATCCGCCTGCGCGATGGTGAGCAGCAGGACCTGATCCAGGGTTTGACCGCTGGCACCTTCGATTTGGCGTTTCTCTACGATCACGATCTCGACGGCACCATCGAAGCCGAACCCTTGATGCCGCCGCAGAAACCTTATGTGCTGTTGCCGGAAAAACACCGCTTTGCCGGGCAAGCCCAGGTGTCGCTGCGCGACCTGTGCCCAGAGCCGATGATCCTGCTGGATGTGGCGCCGAGCCGGACCTACTTCGTCAGCCTGTTCAACGAGCTGGGGCTGACGCCGAACATCGTCTTCAGTTCGCCGTCGATCGAGATGGTGCGGGGGATGGTGGGGCAGGGTTTTGGTTTTTCCCTGCTGGTGACCCGGCCGCATTCGCAGTGCACCTATGACGGCCAGCGGCTGGTGACCGTGGATATCGCCGAGCCGGTGACCCTGTCGGGGTTGGCGGCGGCGCGCTTGAAGCGGGTGCAGTGGACCAAGCCTGCGCAGTTGTTCGTCGAGTTTTGCCGCGAAGAGTTGGCCAAGATGTGAACACCATCGCGGGGCAAGCCCGCTCCCACGTGCCACTGCGCTAATTGTGCGCACACGTGGGAGCAGGCTTGCCCCGCGATAGCACTCTCAGCTCATCACACTTGATCCGGTACCACCGCAATCACGTCGATCTCCATCAACCACTCCGCCTGAGCCAACCCCGCCACCACCAGCCCGGTAGAAATCGGGAATACCCCTTTGAGCCACTTGCCAACTTCCTGATAAACCGGCTCGCGAAAACGCGGATCGGTGATGTAGGTAGTGGTCTTGACGATATGCGACATGTCCGAGCCAGCTTCCTCAAGCAGCTGCTTGACGTTCTTCATCGCCTGCTCTGCCTGAGCACGCGGATCGCCCAAACCCACTAGACGCCCTTCGAAGTCGGTCCCCACCTGGCCGCGGACATACACCGTGTTGCCGGCGCGCACCGCCTGGCAAAGGTCGTTATCCAGCGACTGATTAGGGTAGGTGGCCTTGGTGTTGAACATGCGAACGCGAGTATGAGTAGGCATCAGTGGGCTCCGAGGGTGCTGAGGGTAGTGACCGAGGCTTGGCCTTGCTCATCGGCATCGCGTTGTTCGCGATCGCGGTAAGCCAGGTAGGTGCGTTGGGTGGCGATATGGCCGGCGACGTGCTTGGCGTCGTGCCACACGCCCCAGATGAACGACGAGCCACGCCGCGACAACCACGGCAGGCCGAGGAAGTACACGCCAGGCTCTTTCGAGACGCCGCGTTGGTGTAGCGGCTTGCCGTGGCTGTCGAAGGTGTCGACCTGCAGCCAGCTGAAGTCAACCCCGTAACCGGTTGCCCAGATGATGCTGGTGACGCCAGCCTGGGCCAGGTCGAGTTCGAGAATCGGTGCACTGATGCACTGCGGGTCGGCCAGGCGTTGGCGCGCTTGGGGTTCTTCCGGTAGGTCCAGGCCATTGCGCTCGACATAGGCATCGGCGGCATCGAGCAGGGCCAGGTAGTTGTCGTCGCCGCGCTGGATGTTCTCGGCCAGGTTGTCCTGAAAGCGCGCCACACCGTTGGCGAACGACTGGGTCAGGCCGACCAGGGTCATGCCTTGGTGGGCGAGGGCGCGAAAGTCCACGGTGTGGCCGCCACGTGCGCCGCTGACGGCGATGGTCACGTGCTCGCGGCCGGGCTTGGCGATTTCCGCATCCCATTCGCCGAGCACGCCCAGCCACCAGCAGAAGTCGCGGTTGCGATAGCTGCGCGGCGGGCGGTCATGGGCGCCCACCGATAGGTACACCTGACGGCCTGCGCGCATCAGCTCCTCAGCGATCTGCACCCCAGAGGAGCCCGCGCCCACCACCAGCACCGCGCCTTCAGGCAACTGCTCGGGGTTGAAGTAGGCGGCCGAGTGGATCTGGTGCAGTCGCTCATCCTGCGGCGCGATGGCTGGGATGACCGGGCGCTGGAACGGACCGGTGGCGGCGACCACGCGGTTGGCGAGAATGGTGCCGTGGTTGGTCTCGATGGTGAAACCAGGGCGGTCGGCGTTGCGCACCACCTTTTTCACCTCGACCCCGGTGCGTACCGGCAGGTTGTATTTGCGCACATAGCGCTCGAAGTAGTCGGCGACCTGCTCCTTGCCGGCGAAGGCATCGGCATCGAGGTCGAATTCCAGCCCTGGGAAGCGGTCGTGCCAGACCGGGCCGTTGGCCACCAGCGAATCCCAGCGGCCACTGCGCCAGGCCTCGGCGATGCGGTTGCGCTCCAGCACCAGGTGCGGCACGCCGAGCTTGCTCAGGTGTTCGCTCATGGCAACCCCGGCCTGGCCGGCGCCGACCACGAGGGTATCGATTTCAATAGTGTTCAAGTTCATCTCTGAGCCCTTCTTGGAAGGCGGTTTTAATCAGGTCGGTGGGTGAACCGCCTTTGCCTGGAGCCAGACTAGGGATGTGCCTTTGATCGCGAAAATATTATTTAGCTAGTGCTTGCCTATAGTTTGGCGAAGGCCTTGATGAATAAGGGCTGCAGCGCTGTTTTGGGGTTGTGTGAAGAGGGTTTGAGGCGCGCGTTTACAGACTTAGTTTTTTCCTTTTCAAGGCCAAGGAAAAAGGTCGTTTCGTGGCCCTTGGGCTTCTGTTCAGAATGCGTACAACATCGAGCGGAAGTTGCCTTGCGCTGGATTAGCCAATACACGACAGGAGCTGCACCATGACCTTTTCCATCATTGGCCGCTGCCAGGAAACCGGCCAAGTCGGCATTGCCATCAGTTCTTCGAGCATTGCCGTGGGTGCCCGTTGCCCGTGGGTGCGCGCAGGCGTTGGTGCGGTGGCGACCCAGAACATCACCTTGCCGGCGCTTGGTCCGCAGATTCTCGACGCCCTGGAGCAGGGTGACCCTGCGGCAGCGGCACTGGACCGGGTGCTCAGTACCAACGGCTGGAGCGAGTACCGCCAGGTGACGGTGATCGACAGCCACGGCCAGGTTGCGCTGTTTACCGGCAAACAGGCCTTGGGTGTGCACAACGCAGTAGCGGGTGAGCAATGCGCCGCAGCCGGCAACCTGTTGTCGTCGATCCAGGTGATCGAGGCGATGGTCGCCGCCTTCGAACAGGCCAGCGGGCATCTGGCTGATCGCCTGCTGGCAGCGATGCATGCGGCAGTGGCCGCAGGGGGCGAGGCCGGGCCGATTCATTCGGCGGCGCTGAAGATTGCCGGTGAGCTGACCTGGCCGCTGGTGGACCTGCGGGTCGACTGGGCGGATCAAGACCCGATCGCTCAGCTCGATGGCCTTTGGCAAGCCTACCGCCCACAGATGCAGGACTACGTGACCCGAGCGCTGAACCCGACCAGCGCACCGAGCTACGGAGTACCGGGGGATGAATGAGCCAAGCAGCCGCGACCTGCTGGCGCGGCTGATCGGATTTGCCACGGTCAGTCGTGATTCGAACCTTGAGTTGATCGGTTTTATCCGCGACTACCTTGCCGGCCTGGGGGTGGACAGCGAGCTGTTTCACAACAGTGAAGGCACCAAGGCCAATCTGTTCGCGACCATTGGCCCCTTGGATAAGGGCGGCGTGGTGCTCTCCGGGCATACCGACGTGGTGCCCGTGGATGGCCAGGCCTGGACGGTCGAGCCGTTTCGCCTGAGCGAACGTGACGGGCGCCTGTACGGTCGCGGCGCGGCCGACATGAAAGGGTTCATTGCCTCGGTCCTGGCCGCAGTGCCAGCGTTTCTCGCCCAGCCGTTGCAAACCCCCGTGCACCTGGCCTTCTCCTATGACGAAGAAGTCGGTTGCCTGGGCGTGCGTTCGATGCTCGCAGCACTCCAGCAGCGGGCGCACAAACCACGCTTGTGCCTGATCGGCGAGCCCACCGAGCTCAAGCCGGTGCTCGGCCACAAGGGCAAGTTGGCCATGCGCTGCCAGGTGCAGGGCGCGGCCTGTCATTCGGCTTATGCGCCGTATGGGGTCAATGCGATCGAGTATGCCGCACGCTTGATCGGCAAGCTGGGCGAGATTGGCGAGGTTCTGGCGCAAGACCAGGACGCGCGCTTCGATCCGCCGTTCTCCACCGTGCAGACTGGCCTGATCAAGGGCGGCAGGGCGCTGAACATCGTGCCTGAAGAGTGCGAGTTCGACTTCGAGGTGCGCGCCTTGCCAGGCTTCGCGGCGCAGGCTGTGGCCGACCAGTTGCAGCGCTATGCCCAGGCGCAGCTGCTACCGCGCATGCGTGCGGTCAATCCGGCTAGCGACATTCGCCTGCAACCGTTGAGCGGCTATCCGGGCTTGGCCACGCCTGCTCAGAGCGAGGCGGCGCAATTGGTTGCACTGCTCAGTGGCTCGACTGAGTTCGGCACCGTCGCTTTTGGGACTGAAGGTGGGCTGTTCGATCAGGCCGGCATCCCCACTGTGGTGTGCGGGCCGGGCAGCATGGAGCAGGGGCACAAGCCCGACGAGTTTGTCAGTGTCGAGCAGTTGGCGGGGTGCGATGCGATGTTGCGGCGCCTGGTGGACTACCTCCAGGCGCATTGACGGGGTGGCCTCATCGCGGGACACGCCCGCTCCTGCAAGACACGTGCAGGAGCGGGCTTGTCCCGCGATGCGGGCAGATGATCAGAAGGTTGCCTTGACCTGCAATCCAACCACCAGGGCATTATCGATGTTGGTCCCGGAGAAGGCCCCCGGCTCGATGATGTACTGCACATCCGGACGCAGGTTCAGCCAAGGTGTGGCCTGGTAGCCGTAGCTCAGCTCGATCAACTGCTCGGCGCTGTCGATGTCGGGGAAGTCCTGGCCACTTTGCAGCGCTGCGTCTTCAAGCACATCGCGGCTGCGCGGGTTAGGCACGGCGCGGCCATAGCCCAAGGCCACGGTGTCGCGTGGGCGCCCTTCGAACGGTTTGTACAGCACTACGCCTGCGCCATACCATTTGGTGAATGGCGAAGCGGCCTTGCTCGACGCCGAGTACTGGCCAAAGGCATGCAGGCTGCGCCCCGGCAGGCTTTGATCGTTCCACACGGCCTGGTCGATCAGAAGGTAATGACCGCCACGACCGGCCACTTCCTTGTCGCTGCCAATGCGTTTGACGTTGGAGCTGTCGTAGTAGTAGCCCAGCTTGTACTCACCCGGCAGTTCGCCCTGCAGCTTGTACACCAGCTCCACCGGCACCACGGTACCGGTAGTGTGCTTGGGCCCCAGGTGCCAGGCGCGGCTGGAGTTGCCGTTGCTCTCGGGGTCGACGTTGAACGCCGCCACGCGCAGCTGCCAGGACGAGGAGAAGTCGTATTTGACCCGGGCGCCCAAATGCGCGTTGGGGTAGTTGGTCCAGCCACTGCCACCGGACATGTTCAGGGGGTGACCGCAGAAACCGGCGTTCATGAAGTTGCACAGGATGCCGGTGTCCAGCCCGCCGAGGTCGTTGCCCATGGCCATGTAGCCGAGCTTGACGTTGAGCGCGGGGGTGAAGTTGCGCTCGTAGCTCAGCTCGGTCAGGCGGGTGTACAGGCCACCGTAGTTTTCCTGGATGGGCAGACGGTTGCCGACCAGCTCCTCGGAGGCGCTGTTACCGCGACGGTCGTTGATGGTCAGCTGGACCTTGCCAGCGTTATCCAGACCGTACAGCTTGCTCAGGTCGAACTGCACGCCGAGCTTGAGGTTCTGCGAGTAGCGCGCCGAGCGATGCAGGCCACCGTGGGCGTTATAGGCGGTCTCACCGCTGTAGTCGCCGGTGAACTTGACGCCGTCGTCCTCAAGCTGGTGACGCAAGCCGCCCCAGTCGCCGGTCAGGCTGCTGCGGTTGAGCAAATCGGCTTCGGCCATGGCGCAGGTGCTGGCCAGGGCCAGCAACAGGCCGGCGGTGATGCGGGTCGGGGTGAAGGGCAAAGCACAGAACATTGCGAGGCTTTCCTGGGGAATTGCGGGGGCTCATCGCGGGGCAAGCCCGCCCCCACGCCGGGTTGAGTCGTTGGCGTGGGAGCGGGCTTGCCCCGCGATGAAGTCAACGGTGGTTTATGGCAGGGCGTAAGAAATCACGTAGTCGCCACGGTCGGTCGACTGACGGGCGCCGCCGGCAGTGATCACCACGTACTGCTTGCCAGTTTTCGGCGAAACATAGGTCATCGGGCCGCCCTGGCTGCCGACTGGCAGACGGGCTTTCCAGACTTCTTCACCATTGGCGCTGTTGTAGGCGCGCAGGTAGAAGTCCTGGGTGCCGGCGATGAACACCAGGCCACCTTGGGTGGACAGGGTACCGCCCAGGGTTGGCAGGCCGATCTTGATCGGCAGGTGCATGCGGATGCCGAGCGGGCCGGTGTCTTCCACGGTGCCGACCGGAACCTGCCAGGCTACCTGGCGGGTCTTCATGTCGATGGCGGTCAGGGTGCCGAAGGGCGGGGCCTGGCACGGAATACCGGCAACCGACAGGAAGCGGTTCTTGTTCACCGCATACGGCGTGCCTTTCAGAGGTACAGCGCCCATGCCGGTGTTCAGTGCTTCACCACCGCCGGCAGCCGCACCTTTGTTCTGCGACGGGATCATCTGAATCCACAGGCCCAGGCGCATGTCGTTGACGAAGATGAAGCCATGCACCGGGTCGGTAGAAATGCTGCCCCAGTTCATGCCACCGAGCGAGCCTGGGAAGCTCAGCGACAGGTCAGTGCCGGGCGCTGTGTACAGGCCGTCGTAGCGCATCTTCTTGAAGTCGATACGGCACAGCAGCTGGTCATACGGAGTAGCGCCCCACATGTCCGACTCGGTCAGGGTCTGCGCGCCGATCTGCGGCATGCCGACCGATTTTGGCTGGGTAGGCGAATACGGCTCGTTAGGGATGTTGCTCGGCTTGACCGGTACTTCGTCGACCTGGGTCAGCGGTTGGCCGGTGGCGCGGTCGAGCACGTAGATCTGCCCGGCCTTGGTACCGATGACGACCGCAGGGACGGTCTTGCCGTCGTCCTTGGTGAAGTCGATCAGGCTTGGCTGCATCGGCAGGTCGAAGTCCCACAGATCGTTGTGCACGGTCTGGTAGACCCACTTCTGGTTACCGGTGGTGGCGTCCAGGGCCAGCACCGAGGCGCCGTAGGTGTGGTCCAGCTTGCTGCGCTCGACACCATAGATGTCGGTGGACGAGGAGCCCATCGGCAGGAACACGGTGTTCATCGCCGGATCGTAGGACATCGGCGCCCAGCTGTTGGGCGTGCTGCGTACATAGCTGCTGCCGTCGGCTGGTGCGTTGCGATCTTCAGGGTTGCCCGGGTCGAAGGCCCAGCGCATTTGCCCGGTGATCACGTCGAAGCCACGGATCACGCCGCCTGGCATGTCGGTTTGGACGTTGTCGGCGACGCGCCCGCCAACCACCACGGTGGTGCCGGCCATCAGCGGCGCGGAGGACAGCTGGTAGTACGAATCCGGAACATCGCCCAGGCCGGCCATCAGGTTGACCTGGCCATTGTTGCCAAAGCCCTGGCAGAACTCGCCGGTGTCGGCATCGACGGCGATCAAGCGGCCGTCGATGGTGTTGGTCAGCAGTCGACGCTGGCAGTTGGCGCCAGGCGCCACGCTGGCCACGGTGATAGGCGAGCTGTTCGGTTGGGTCGGCTGCGCCAGCGGCGCGCTAGCGTCGAAGTAGGCCATGCCACGGCAACGCTGCCAGACCTTGGACTGGGCATTGATGGCGTTCTTCCACAGCTCTTTACCGGTGTCGGCATCGAGGGCGATCAGGTTGTTGTGCGGGGTGCAGATGAACACCTTGTTGCCAACCTGCAGCGGCGTCAGCTGGTCCTCGGCGCCGTTACCGTCGCTGATGGCCACGTCACCGGTGTGATAGGTCCAGGCCACTTGCAGCTTGTCGACGTTGTCGCGGTTGATCTGATCGAGCGCAGCGAAACGGCTGCCACCTTCGGTGTTGCCGTAGTGAGCCCAATCTTTCTGGGCTTTTTCCGGCTCGACCGGGGTCATGCCCGGGCCGTTGCCGGTAGGTGCCACGCTTGGGTGGGCGACGAACATGTTGCCCGCAGCGATCACCAGGCCAACGGCCATGACCGCTGCCAGACCATAAGCGCCGCGACCGGCGCTGCGACCATTGGCGCGCGCCAGCATCGGGTAGACCAGGGCGACCACCATGCCGATGGCGGCGAACATGAACAGGCGCGAGAACAGCGGCCAGAACACCAGGCCGGTATCGGCCACGGCCCAGATGGCAGTGCCTACCAGGAACGCAGCGAACAGCCAGGCGCCAGCGGTTTTGCGCCGGGCGATGAGGATACCGGCGATGGCCATGGCCAGGCCGCCGATCAGGAAGTACCAGGAACCGCCCAGGCCGGCCAGCTTGACGCCGCCAGCAGCCAGGAGCAAGCCGAGCAGGGCGATGACAACGCCCAAGCCGACCATGATCAATGTCGAGGCGCCAGAGGCGCGCGGTGTTTCGTTCATGCCAGGGATCTCGCAGGTGGAATGTGCGCAGTTTAAGCCCTTAGCAAGCTAATTAACAAGTTAGTACATTTCGATGTGAGGCTGATTGTCGCAGGCGTTTGCAAGCTAAGATGCACCGAAAAGCATAGAACAGGGGGTGAATTTGTCACTAAACGGCGTGTTTTCTCACTTGTGAAAATTTCGCAATTGCGACGTTGGTCGTAGGGTGCCCTCGCAACAGCAAATCGTACTCAACGTGCGGGCTTGCCCCCGCGATGGCGTCTAAATCCCCCCACTTGATCAAGCGCAATAGAACACCGCCAGCCACACGGTAATCACTCCAGCCTCGGTCCACTCCACCCGATGCCGGCAATGAGCGGGGATATCCAGATAATCCCCAACGCGCAACACCCGCACCTGGGCCTCATGCTCCAGGCGCAATCCGGCGCTGCCACTGAGCACGACCAGCCACTCCCCCTCAGCCTGGTCGTACCAGAATCCCGCCGGGCTGGCCTGGCCACTGGAAACGATGCGTTCGATGCGCAGGCCCGGACGGGTCAACAGCTCGTCGAACTGCTCGGCGGCATGCACGTCAGGCAGGGGCAGGGCAGCAAACAGATTGTCTGGCATGGGTGGCTCGCGCTGAGTTGATTCCCAACCCTGATTGTAGGAAGGTTCCAGGATTTGGCGGACAGAAACAGCCGATGGACAAGTTGCTGGCGATCAAGACGTTCATGGCCACGGTCGAGGCTCGCGGGTTTTCCGCCGCCGCGCGCAAGCTGGGCGTTGCCACCTCCTCGGTAACGCGCCTGGTCGATGCGTTGGAGAGCGAGCTGGGGGCCACCTTGCTCAACCGCTCGACCCGTCAGGTCAGCTTGACCGAGGCCGGGGTCGGTTACTACCAGCGCTCGCGGGAGATCGTTCAAGCCTTGGCCGAGGCCGATGCCAGTGTCGCCGATCGCGGCGAGGAGCCGGTCGGCGTACTGCGCCTGTGTTTACCGGTGGAGTTCGGTCGACGGGTGATTGCTCCGCACCTGGGACGATTCTTGGCCGCGCACCCGGGGTTGGAGTTGGACATCGACTTGAGTGACCGCTTCGATGATCTGCTCGATGGTCGCTACGACGTGTCGATCCGCTTGGGCGAAGCTGCGCCGAACGACGAATTGGTCTGCAAGCGCCTGGGATGCTTTGAGCGCTGGTTGGTCGCCAGCCCCGCCTATCTTTGCGCTAGCGCACCCTTGGTGCATCCGCAGCAGTTACTCGAACAGGCCTGCCTGCGTTTTCGCTATGGTCAGTCCGGCCGGCCGTGGCGGCTGCGCCAGGGCGAACAAGCGCTGGAGCTGGACGTCAGCGGCCCCCTGCGCAGCGCCAATGCCGACCTGCTGCGTGAAGCTGCGCTGGCCGGCAGCGGGATTGCCCTGCTGGCCGATTGGCTGGTGCGCGAAGATGTCCAGGCCGGGCGCTTGCAGCGGCTGTTCGCCGACTGGCAGATCAGCCCGGGGACTGCCAGCAGCGCCATCAACGCGCTGTACCTGCCCAACCATCGCGGCTCGCGGCGGGTGCAGGTCTTCGTCGATTTTTGCCAGGCGCTGCTCAGCCGTTGAAACCCCAGCGTTGCGCCTGACGCAAAAGCGCGTTGCGCAGGCGCTGGATTCTCCCGCTCCTCGCGCCTGGGTAAGGTGCGCGGCATATACCGTCATTTGCCGAGGCACCTGCAATGAACCCTTCCATCGCTGTTACCCAGTCGTCTGCCGGGGGCCTGAGCCGGGCCCTGGTGACCCTGCTGGCGTTTTGCTGCGGCGCGATTGTCGCCAACATCTACTATGCCCAACCCATCGTCGGCTTGATCGCGCCAGACTTGGGCCTGTCTGGCGAGCGGGCCAGCCTGATCGTCTCGCTGACCCAACTCGGTTACGCCTTGGGCCTGTTGTTACTGGTGCCGCTGGCCGACCTGATGGAAAACCGCCGGTTGATGATCGCCACGGCGATATTGGCGTGCGTCAGCCTGCTGTTGGCCGGTAGCAGCGGCCATGGCCAAGGGGGGTTGTTCCTTGGCTATGCCTTGCTGATCGGCTTCAGCTCGGTGGCGGTGCAGATGCTGATCCCGCTGGCCGCGCACCTGGCACCTGAGCAGCAGCGCGGGCGGGTGGTGGGCAACATCATGGGCGGCTTGCTGCTGGGCATTCTGCTGGCGCGGCCGCTGTCGAGCCTGGTGGCCGATCACTTTGGCTGGCGTGCGGTGTTCATCGGCGCGGCAGGGGTGATGTTGGCGATCATTGTGTTGCTGGCCCTCACCCTGCCGCGGCGGGTGCCGGATCACCAGGCCAGCTATGCCAGGCTGATGGCTTCGCTGGTCAGCCTGCTGCGTCGCTATCCGCTGTTGCGCCAACGCTCGCTGTACCAGGCGCTGATGTTCGCTGCGTTCAGCTTGTACTGGACCGCTGTGCCGATGGCGCTGGCGGGGCAGCATGACTTGAGCCAAAGCCAGATCGCGCTGTTTGCCCTGGTCGGGGCGGTGGGGGCGATCGCCGCGCCCATCGCGGGCCGCCTGGCCGACGCCGGGCATGCTCGGCGCGCTTCACTGTTGGCCTTGTTGCTGGCGCCGCTGGCGTTGTTGCTGGGCTTGAGTGCACCGGGCTTGAGCGTGATTGGCTTGGGCCTGACCGGGGTGCTGCTGGATTTTGCCGTGCAGATGAACATGGTGATCGGCCAGCGTGAAGTGTATGCGCTGGATCCGGCTAGCCGGGGGCGCCTCAATGCGCTGTATATGACCAGTATCTTCCTCGGCGGGGCGCTAGGGTCGGCCGTGGCCAGCCCGCTGTACACGCAGTTTGGCTGGCATGGCGTGGTGTTGGTGGGCGCGGGGTTGCCGCTGCTGGCGCTGGTGGTTTTCCTGTTGATTTCGCGGCGTGCTTCTTAGGGGGGCGCTTCACGCCCCTTCGCGGGCAAGCCCGCTCCCACACGGAACGCGTGAGGATCAAGGGCAGCCTGGCTCATCGGCCGAGTGGCAAGGCGATCCCGATCAACGCAAACAGGCTGCCACAGCAGCGGTTAAACCCCGTTCCGCCCTTGGCCAGCCAAGGCCGAACCCGAAACGCCAGGCGCGCCAACAGGTATTCGACAACAAATTCGACACTGGCAAAAGTCGCCGCCATGACCACGAACTGCACCAGCAAACCACGCTGTGGATCGATGAACTGCGGCAAGAAAGCCCCATAGAACAGCAGCACCTTGGGGTTGGCCATGGCCGACAGAAAACCCTGGCGCATCATTCCCGCATTGCTCAAGCGCGTAGCCCCCTCGGTCAACTCCAGGCGCATCGCCGGGCTGCGCCACAGCTGGATGCCGAGCCACACCAGATAAGCCCCACCCACCCACTTGAGCACCTGCAGCACCGAGCCCGAGGTTTGCAGCAGCGCGCTCAGGCCGAACATGGTCAGGGCGATCAGCGCGCTAAAGCCGACCACCCCGCCGACGATGGTCAACAGTGTGCGCCGTGCGCCATACAACGCGCCGTGGGTCAGCGCCAGCAGGCTGTTCGGACCAGGGGTCAGTGACAGGCCAATGCTGGCGAGCAGGTAGATAAGCCAGGTATCCAGTGCCATGGGGTATGCCTTGCAGTGTCAGAGGGCGCCAGTCTAGGCCAAATGTGGCTAAACCCAGGGTATGATCTGGACATCTGAGGGTTATTTCTGGACGGCTGCATGACGCCTGATATCCGCTTGCTGATCCTGCCGCTGCCGGAATTCGCCTTGCTGGCGTTTGGCGCGTTCCTCGACAAGCTGCGCTTCAGCGCCGATGACGAGGATTACAGCCAGCAGCGCTACTGCAGTTGGACGCTGCTAGGCCTGAGCGATCAACCTGTGCCCTCCAGCAGCGGGGCGGTGGTGCAAGTGGAAGTCACGCCGCAGGCGCTGGACTTCGCCGGCTACGACTATCTGGTGCTGTTCGGCGGGCGCAATGCCGCGGCCACTGCTGCCTTGGCACCTGACTACCGGGCGCTGCTCAAACGCGCCGCCAGGGCAGGGGTGAAGCTGGTGTGTGTCGACAACGCCGCGTTTCTGCTGGCTGCCTGCGGCCTGTTGGAAGGGCACAAGGTGGTGGTGCACTGGCGCCACGAAGCCGAGTTTCGGGCGTCCTTTCCGCATTTACAGCTACTGACCGGGCAGTTGTATTGCTTCGATGGGGCGCGCATCTCTTGCGCCGGCGGCAGTGCCGCGATCGACCTGGCGGTGGAGCTGTTGTCGCGCAACTGCGGCCGAGCGCGGGCGCTCAAGGGGCTGGCCGATATGCTGGTCGATGAAACCCGTGACAGTCGCCATGCCTTGCGTTCGTTGGAAGTTGGGGCAGGGCAGGTGCAGCGTGCGGCGGCATTGATGCGTCACCACTTGAGCGCGTCGATGACCGTCGAGCAACTGGCGGCGCAGTTGGGTATCAGCCGGCGCCAGCTGGATCGACAGTTTCTCGCCAGCCATGGCATGAGCGCCAAGGCCTGGTGGCTGGAGATGCGCCTGCAGCAAGTACGCTGGCGCTTGCTCAACTCAAGCCACGGCCTGGCGCAGATTGCCGATGAGGTGGGCTTGGGCGATGCGGGGTATCTGGGCAAGTGCGTGCGGCGGCGCTTTGGGTGTACCGCAATGGCTTTGCGTAAGGGCGTTTGACGCTATCGCGGGGCAAGCCCGCTCCCACGCGAGGTATTCAGGGGCCTGATCCGTGCCTTGCGTGGGAGCGGGCTTGCCCCGCGATAGCGTTACTGCGGCGCGCCGAATAGCCCAGTCCAATAGATGCCCGCATCGCTCTTGGGGTCGACCGCGTAAGCGGCGCCCAACTCGGTGAAGTCAGGGTTCATCAGCGTCGCGCAATGCCCAGGGCTGGCCAGCCAGCCATCGACCACCTTGCGCGGGGTGTCACGCCCGGCGGCAATGTTCTCGCCAATCTGCCGGTACAGGTAGCCGGCCAGCTCGGCGCGATCGCCTGGGGTGCGGCCATCGCGGTCGATATGGTCGAAGAAGTTCTGGTTGGCCATGGCTCGGGTATGGTTGGCGGCAACGCCAGCCAAGGTCGTGTTCCAGGCCAGCGCCGGCGCTGCGGCGAACGGCTGGCCAGCGCATTGGCGCGGCAGCTTGCGCGCGGCGTTGATCTCTTGCAGCAGTTTCTGCCCCTCGGCCTGCCAATCACCCAGCCGCCCACTGAGCAAGGGGCGGGCGAGCACGATACGCCAGTCGCGGCCTTCCTGGCTGACGCCGATGTCGACGAACTGCGGATCGAGTACCACCTGGCAGAAGCTTTCGGAAATGGCGTGCATCGCCGCTTTCGCATCGCGCGGGCCGGACAGGCTGATGGCCTGGACGTTGACCATCGGGTAGGCGGCGCGGGTCATCGCCTGTTGCAAGTCGCGGGTGCCCTCTGGCGACAGCGCCAGGCGAGTATCGCTACTGAGCGGTGGCAGCTCCAGCGAGCCTGCGTCGCCGCAGCGCTGGGCCTGGCTGCGGTAAGCGTTGATCGACTCGATCAGTTGCCCTTCTTCGCCAGTGAAGGCCTGGGCGCTGGTGGCGGCGAGCAGGCCCATCGACAGCATGGCAATGCAGGCAACGGATGGCAGGACGCGCATGTATATCTCCCTATCTGGCAGCGCCTTGGTTTGCGCTGCTCATCCTACACAAGCACGGGGCTTTTGGCCCTCTGCCGTGCAGTTCGAATAAAACGGCCGGCTATGACATAGAAGCGGCAAAAGAGGCAGTAGACCGCTGGTCGCGTCGAAAGTGCGATGATTTGGTAATAATTCGTAACCTCGTCTAGAAACAATACTCAGTTGTTCTCCATTTCTCATCTGCCAGGAAGGCGTCCCTCTACCGCTTGCGGAGCTTTTCATGGCGCGACCTTGCCCTGTTCGTCCGACCTTGCTGGCCCTGTGCTGTTCCCTCGCCGTCAACGCCCAGGCGGCTGACGGCCCTATCGAACTCGATGCCACCGCGGTCAACGCCGAGGCAGCCAAGCCATCGCCCAGCCAATTGCCCGAGGCATTTGCCGGCGGCCAAGTGGCGCGCGGTGGGCAGATGGGCATCCTGGGCAACCAGGACATGATGGACGTGCCCTTTACCATGACCAGCTACACCGCGCAGCTGATCGAGGATCAACAGGCCGAAGACATCGGCGACGTGCTGCTCAACGATCCCTCGGTGCGCCAGTCGTTCGGCTTCGGCAACCAATCGCAGGTCTTCGTCATTCGCGGCCTGCCGCTCAATGGCGATGACGTCGCCTTCAACGGGCTGTACGGCGTGCTGCCGCGGCAGATGATCTCGCCTGATGCCGTCGAGCGCGTCGAGGTGTTCAAAGGCCCCAACGCCTTTCTCAATGGCGCCAGCCCCACCGGCACCGGCTTGGGCGGCAACGTCAACCTGCAACCCAAGCGCGCCGGCGACACGCCAACGCGTCGCTACACCCAGGACATCAGCAGCGATGGGCGCCTGGGCGAGCACTTGGACCTCGGTCAGCGATTTGGCGCGGACAACCGCTTGGGCGTGCGCCTGAACCTGTCTCAGCGCGAGGGTGAAACCGCGGTGGATGATCAGCACCAGCGCAGCAAGCTGTTCGTGATCGGCCTGGATTACCGTGGCGACAACTTCAAGCTCTCGACCGACTTCGGCTATCAGAAACAGCGGGTCAACCACATGCGCAACTCGGTGCGCCTGGGCGCCGGCCTGACGGATATTCCACGCGCCCCCGACGCCGATCACAACTACGGCCAGGAGTGGGCCTGGACCGAAACCGAGGACACCTTCGGCATGGTCCGCGGCGACTATGACTTTAACGACAACTGGAGCGGCTACCTGGCCGGTGGCGCCAAGCACACCCACGAGAATGGCTTCTACGGTACGCCGATCCTTACCGACAGCAGCGGCGCGGCGACTATCGGTGGCTCCAAGATCCCCCACAACGAGGACAACACGACCTTCATGGGCGGCATCAACGGCCGCTTCCAGACCGGGCCGCTGAGCCATCAGCTGAATATCGGCGCGGCAAGTATCTGGACCCAACAGGAGAACGCCTTCGTCTTTTATAACTCGCAAGACACCAACATCTACCACACCGACCCGCTACCCAAACCGACCACGCCGACCTTCGTCGGCGGCAAGCTGGACGACCCGGGCGTGACCGGCAAAACCCGCAACCGCAGTATCGCCATCTCCGATACCGTGGGCCTGTTCGACGACACCCTGCTGCTCACCGCAGGGGTGCGCCGCCAGCAACTGCGGGTCGAGGGCTATGCCTATGACGGCGAGGGCGCGGATGCTGGGCGCAATGCCTTCTACGATGAAGCGGTCACCACGCCCGTGTATGGCATCGTCTACAAGCTCAATCCGTCGATCTCGCTGTACGCCAACCGCATCGAAGGCCTGGCCCAGGGCGCAACGGCTTCAGGGCAGGTGATCAATGCCGGCGAGGTATTTGCGCCCGCCGAGACCAAGCAGGTCGAAGCCGGGGTCAAGTTCGACTATCAGCGCTTTGGCGCCAACCTCGCGGTTTATCGCATCGAGCGGCCCACTGATGGCTTTGTCCAGGGCAACGTGTTCGTCCAGGATGGTGAGCAGATCAACAAGGGCGTGGAGCTGAGTGTGTTCGGCGAACCGATTGCCGGCTTGCGGCTGATGGCCGGCGGCACGCGCATGGACACCGAGTTGAAAAACACCTTGGATGGCAGCAATGACGGCAACCACGCTGTCGGGGTGCCGACCTTCCAGCTCAACGCCAGCGTCGACTGGGATGTGCCGGGGCTTGAGGGGTTGGCGCTGAATGCGCGCATGCTGCGCACCGGCGGGCAGTATGCCGACCCTGGCAACACGCTCAGCCTGCCGACCTGGAACCGCTTCGATGTCGGCGCGCGCTATCGCTTTAGCGTGCAGCGCAAGGACATCACCTTGCGGGTCAATGTGGAGAACCTCACCGACAAGAATTACTGGGCCTCGGCCAATGGTGGTTACCTGACCCAGGGCGATCCGCGGTTGGTGAAGTTCTCAGGCTCGATCGATTTTTAAGTGGCGTCGATTGGCGATGAGGCGGCAACTGTTGGCAGGCCAACAGCAGCCCTACACTTTGCCCGCCCTGATTCACTGCAAACGTCGCCAACCCCAATAAAATCAGGCCCTTGAACCCGGCACAACTCCTGCAATAGCCCATTGACCATCCTTGGGCCTTGCGCAGGAGCGACCTTGAATCATCCAATCCTTCCCCTGATCCCGCTATGTGCCGCCTTGGCCCTGGTCGGCTGCGAGCGCGCCGAGCAGCGTACGGTCCACAGCGACCAGCCGGTGCATGGCGGCACCTTGGTCTACGCAACCGACCGCGAGCCGACCTGCCTCGACCCGCACGTTGCCGGCGACATGCCCCAGGTGTTCGTCGCCCAGCAGTACCTCGACTCGTTGGTGTCGATGGACAGCGACGGGCGTATCGGCCCGTGGCTGGCGACTCGCTGGGAGGTGTCCGCCGACGGCTTGCGCTATACCTTCCACCTGCGCCGCGACGTGCGCTTCACCGACGGCACGCCATTCAACGCCGAGGCGGTCAAGGCCAACCTCGACCATATGGCCGACCCCAAGACCCAATCGAGCACGGCCGGCGGCTATATCCGCCAGTACCGCGGCACCGATGTGCTCGACGACTACACCGCCGTGGTGCGCCTGGCCACGCCCTATGCGGCGTTCCTCGAAGTCTTGGCTCAGGGCTTTCTGGGTATCCAGTCACCCACCGCGCTCAAGCGCAGCCGTGACCAGAACTGCGAAAGCCCCGTGGGCAGCGGCCCGTTCAAGGTGGCCCGTTGGGACCGGCAGAACCAGGTCGAGCTGGTCCGTAACCCGGACTACAACTGGGCGCCGCCTACCGCCAAGCATCAAGGCCCAGCGTATCTGGAGCGGATCGTCTGGAAGTTCATCCAGGAGCCTTCGGTGCGTTTTGCCTCGCTGCAGGCGGGCGAGGTGGATGTGATCGAAACCCTGCCGCCGGAATCCCACGAAGCCGCGCGGCGCAACCCGGACGTCGAGTTGATCGTCGCCCAGCGCCCCGGCAACCCCACCAACGGCACCTTCAACATGCGCCGTGCGCCGTTCGACGATATTCGGGTGCGCGAGGCGTTCGTGCGCAGCGCTGATGTCGAGGGCGCGCTCAAGAGTGTCTACTTTGGCGAGTTTCCGCGTGCCGCCGGGCCACTGAGCGTGGCCACGCCGTTCTACAGCGGCGATTTTGAAGACAGCCAGAACTACCAGCCGGACCGTGCGGCGAAGCTGCTCGATGAAGCCGGCTGGACCGGGCGTGACGCCGACGGCTACCGCACCAAGGATGGCAAGCGCCTGAGCGCCACCGTGCTGATCGGCGCGCGCACACCGCCCTCGGAGCTGACCTTGTGGGAGCAGGTCCAGGCCACCACCCGCCAGGTCGGCCTGGAGCTGGTGCTGGACCAGATGAGCGACGCCCAGGTCACCGCGCGCCAGGCGGCCTGGGACTACGACATCCGCACCGGCTACTGGAATACCAATACCCCCGATGTGCTGCGGATCATCTTCAGCTCGGCGTTCGTCCAGCCTGCGGGCGTCGGCGGCTACCACCAGAACTCCTCGGGCTATGCCGACCCCGGCTTCGATGCCTTGCTCGAAAGCGCCCTGGCCACCCAGGACCCCGAGCAGCGCCGGGCCCTCTATCACCGGGCGCAACAGCAGGCGGCCGCGCAGTACCTGCAACTGAACACCTACCCGCAAAGCACGCGCCTGGGCATCTACAAGACCGCCCACGGCGTGCGCCTGGAGCCGTCGTTGGCGGTGACTTATCTGTATGACGCATGGGTGAGCAAATGAGCAGCGCAACTTCCCTGGCAGTGACCGACCCACGCCGCGAACGCCTGGCCGCCCTGGGCCGACGCGCCGTCATCCGCCTGGCCGGTGGCGTGCTGGTGCTGTGGGCCGTGGCCAGCTTGACCTTCTTCGCCCTGCGCTTGATGCCGGGCGATCCGGTGTTGGCGATCCTCGGCGGTCCCAGCGCCAACCCAAGCCCGGAGACGATCGAAGCCACGCGCAAGGAATACGGCTTGGACCAGCCGCTGGCGGTGCAGTACGTGTTCTACCTCGGCCGCCTGCTACAGGGCGACCTGGGCGTGTCCTACTCGCAACACCAGCCGGTGACCCAGGTGTTGGCCGAGCAGGGCGGGGCAACCCTGGAGCTGACCGTGGCGGCGCTGCTGCTGGCCTGGTTGCTGGTGTTGCTGCTGACGGTGGTGACCGCCGGGCGTGGCAGGCTGGTCGGTGGCCTGGCGTCGATGGCCGAAACCCTGAGCGCGGCATTACCGCACTTCTGGCTCGGCGTGGTGCTGCTGGCGGTGTTCGCCTTTGGCCTGCGCTGGTTCCCGCCGGCGGGCAGCGACAGCTTGGCGAGCCTGGTGCTGCCGGCGTTTTCCCTGGCCATCCCGCTGGCCGGCTTCATTGCCCAGGTAACCCGCGAATCGCTCGAACTGACCCTGGACCAGCCGTTCATCCTCACCGCCCGCAGTCGCGGCTTGAGCGACCTGGCCGTGCGCTTTCGGCATGCCCTGCGCCATGCGCTGCTGCCGGGGGTGTCGTTGTCCGGTTGGGCGATTGGCGCGCTGATCAGCGGCGCGGTGGTGTGCGAGGTGATCTTCTCGCGCAAAGGCGTCGGCCGTCAGCTGTATCAAGCGGTGCAAGTGCAGGACCTGCCACTGGTGATCGGCATCAGCCTAGTGGTGGCTGCCGGCTACGTGCTGGCCAACATTCTGGTCGACTTGCTCTACCAGTGGATCGATCCCCGTCAACAGGAGGCCAAGCCATGAGCGAACTGATCCTTGAGCGGGCGCAGGCCCCGCTGCGCCGGCAACGGCGGCTGCACCTGCCGCCGCTGGGTGCGAGCCTGGCTCTGTTGTTTCTCGCCGGGTTGCTGCTGGCGGCCCTGGCGCCGCAGTTGTTCACCCGCATCGACCCGCTGGCCATCGTGCCCCGCGAAGCGTTCCAGCCGCCGAGCTGGGCGCACTGGCTGGGCACCGATCAGTCCGGTCGCGATATTTTCGCCCGGGTCATCCACGGTGCCCGCCAGAGCCTGCTGATCGGCGTGGCGGCCACGGCCTTGTCGATGGCCATCGCCATCAGCCTGGGGCTGCTTGGGGGGCTGGGCGGGGCCAAGCTCGACCGTGGGGTCGGTTGGTTGCTGGAAGTGCTGTTCGCCTTTCCCAGCCTGGTGCTGGCGCTGCTGTTCGTGGCGGTGTTCGGCAGCGGCATCGGCCCGCTGATCGTCGCCACCGGCCTGGGCGGCGCCCCGGGCTATGCGCGGATGGTCCGCGGCCAGGTGCTGGCGGTGCGCAACGCAGGCTACATCGAAGCGGCGCGGGCGCTCGGCCATCCGACCTCGCGGATCATTGTGCGCCAGCTCCTGCCCAACGCCATGCGGCCGCTGATCGTGACCCTGACCATGGGCGTCGGCCAGGCCATCGTCTGGGCTTCGGCCTTGAGTTTTCTCGGCCTTGGCGCCCGGCCACCGGCACCGGAGTGGGGCACCATGCTGTCGATGGGCCGCGACTTCATCGCCAACGCCTGGTGGCTGACCTTCTTCCCAGGACTGTTCATCGTGCTGACCACCTTGGCCACCACGGTGACCGGCCGCTATATCCAACAACGCCTGGAGGGCCGCCTGCCATGACTGACAAGACCCTGATCGTCGAAGGCCTGTCAGTGTCCTTCGCCGGCAACAGCGTGGTCCGCGACGTGAGCTTCACCCTGGCCCCGGGGCGCTGCGTGGCGCTGGTCGGTGAATCGGGCTCGGGCAAGAGCGTCAGCGCGCGTAGCCTGGTCGGGCTGACCGGGCCCAACAGTGAAGTGACCGCGCGCCAGCTGAGTTTTGCCGGCCATGACCTGCTCGATTTGGGCGAACGCCAATGGCGCCAGGTGCGCGGCAAGGACATCGGTTTCGTGCTGCAGGATGCGTTGGTTTCGCTCGACCCCTTGCGCCCGGTCGGCAAGGAGATCCTCGAAGTGCTGCAGACCCATCGCTACGGCGACCGCCAGCAGCGCAATGCGCGGGTGCTGGAGCTGCTGGAGCGAGTCGGCGTGCCGGACGTTGCCCTGCGCGCCCGTCAGCGCCCGGGGCAACTGTCTGGCGGCCTGCGCCAACGCGCGCTAATCGCCAGCGCGCTGGCCCTTGACCCTGCGCTGGTGATCGCCGACGAGCCGACCACGGCCCTGGACGCCACGGTGCAGGCGCAAATCCTTGAGGTGTTCCAGCAGATCAAGGCGCGTGGCGCATCGCTGTTGATCATCAGCCATGACCTGGCGGTGGTCGCCCAGCTGGCCGACGAGGTGCTGGTGCTGCGCCACGGCGAGGTGGTGGAGCAGGGGCCGATGCAGCAGGTCTTGCGCCAGCCCCAGCATGCCTACACCCAGGCCTTGCTCGCCGCAGTGCCGGCCGAGCACCCGCGTGGTACGCGGCTGTCGCCACAGCCAGCGGGCGTAACCCGCCCAGCCGTTGCCCGCGGGCATGGCGATGTATTGTTGCAAGGGCGCGGCCTGGGCAAGCGCTATGCCGGCCCCGATGGCCTGGTGCGGCAAGTGGTGCAGGGGGTTGATTTCACCCTGCGCGCTGGGCGCACGCTGGGCATCGTCGGTGAATCGGGCTCTGGCAAGACCACCGTCGCGCGTATCGCCCTGGGCCTGCTGAGCCCAGACGAGGGCCAGGTGCTGTACCGCGGCCAGCCGTGGAACTTGCCGGACGAGGCGGTCAGCGAAGCCAGCCGACGGCCGCTGCGGCGCCAGATCAGCGTGATCTACCAAGACCCGCTCGGCTCGTTCGACCCACGCTGGAGCGTGGCGCAGATCCTCGACGATGCCCTGCAAGTGGCGGGTATCGATACTGCCGCGCGACCGGCCCGGATCGCCTTGCTGCTTAACCAGGTGCGCCTGCCAGCAGAGCTTGCCCAGCGCCGGCCATTGCAACTGTCGGGCGGCCAGCGCCAGCGGGTGGCGATCGCCCGGGCGATTGCCAGCGAACCCCGCCTGATCATCTGCGACGAGCCGGTTTCGGCGCTGGATGTCTCGGTGCAGGCCCAGGTGCTCGACTTGCTGGCTGACCTGCAGGACGAGTTGGGCCTGGCCTACCTGTTCATCTCCCATGACCTGGGGGTGATCCGCCATGTCAGCGACGACGTGCTGGTGATGCGCCATGGCCAGGTGGTCGAGCAGGCTCCCGTCGAGCAGTTGTTCGAGCGCCCTGAACATGAATACACCCGCCGCCTGCTCGGCTCGGTGCCGCGCCTGCCGGGCGCCGGCGCCGAACTGGTAGTGCCGCCGCTGGACCTGGAACACGAAGCCTTCGACCTGTTCGATGAATCACGACTGTGGAAAATTGCCATCTAAGGACTGCCCCATGACCACCTTTCAACGTTTCCCTGCCCAGGCGCCCGTTGCCACTGTCGCCGCACTCAAAGCGCGTATCGCAGTCTTGCTGCCGGAGATCGCCGCCGGGGCAGCCCTGCGCGAACGCGAGCGCAGCCTGCCGCATGCGGCCATCGCCCAGCTCGCCGCCGCTGGGCTGTACACCGTGCGCATTCCCCAGCAATACGGCGGCCCGGGCGGCAGTGTCAGCGATGTGATCGAGCTGTTGTTGCAGGTGGCCTCGGTCGACTCCAACGTTGCCCAAGCCCTGCGCCCTGGCTTTGCCTTCGTCGAGGGGCTGTTGGCCGCAACCGCCGAAGGCGCCGAACAGGAGCGTGAGCGTTGGTTCGCCCGCTACCTTGACGGCGCGGTGATTGGCAATGCCGGTTGGGAGCTGGGCGGCGCCAATGGCGCCATCGCCGCGCGCCTGGTGCGCGAGGGCGACCATTTCCGCGCCAACGGCAGCAAGTTCTACAGCACCGGGGCGCTGTTCGCCGACTACGTCAGCGCGGTGGCCTTGGATGAGGACGAACAACCGGTGTCGTTCATCCTGCCGCGTGACCGAGAAGGCCTGGAGCTGGTCGACGATTTCGACGCCATGGGCCAACGCCTGACCGCCAGCGGCACCACCCATTTGCACAACGTGCGGGTCGAGGCCAGTGATATCCGCACGCGCACGGTGCAAGACGGCCAGCGCACCATCGTCACGCCGTTCTTGCAGCTGTTTCTCGGCACCGTGCTGGCCGGGATCGCCCGCAATGCCTTGAACGATGCCAGTCAGTTTGCCCGCGAGCACGCCCGGCCGATCAAGCACAGCAGCGCCAGCCGCTCGGTCGATGACCCTTACGTCGAGCTGTCGGTAGGCGATATCGCGGCGCGTGCCTTTGGCGCCGAGGCGCTGGTGCTCAAGGCAGCAGCGAGCATCGACCGGGCCTGGACCGCACAGCTTGACGAAGCCGCAGTGGAGCAGGCCGCCCTGGACGTGGCGCAAGCCCAATACCTGGTGGCGGAGTTGGCCCTCAAAGCCGCCGAAACGCTGTTCGACGTCGGCGGCGCCTCGACCACTGGCCGCCAGCACAACTTCGATCGACACTGGCGCAATGCCCGCACCGTGGCCAACCACAACCCGCGTCACTGGAAGGCGGCGGTGGTGGGCGCCTGGCAACTCAAAGGCACCCGGCCACCTGTCTCGGGGCTGTTTTGACGGCACAGCCGGCCGCCCTGGTCGGCCATCTGCAAAGCCCCAAGGTGCCGGTGATCATCGGCGCCGCACTGTTCATGGAATTGCTCGACAGCACTGCGGTGATGACCGCGCTGCCGAGCATGGCGGCGGATTTTGGCGAGCCGGGCCTGCGCATGAACCTGGTGGTGTCGCTGTACATGCTGGCCTTGGCCCTGTGCGTGCCGCTCAGCGGCTGGGCCGCCGAGCGCTTTCGCCCGCGTCAGGTGATGTTGCTGGCAATGGGGCTGTTCACCGCTGCATCACTGGCGTGCGCCTTGGCCGAGTCGCTCTGGCAGCTATGCCTGGGGCGTATGCTGCAGGGCGCGGCGGGGGCGCTGATGACGCCGGTGGGGCAGGTGATCATTCTGCGCTGGTCGAGCCGCGAGCAATTGCTCCAGGCCATGTCCTGGCTGGCCTTGCCTGCCTTGGTGGGGCCGCTGCTAGGGCCGTTGCTGGGTGGTTTGTTGGTGACGGCGCTGTCGTGGCACTGGATTTTCTTGATCAACTTGCCGATCTGCCTGCTGGGATGCCTGCTGATCCTCAAGCACGTTCCGGATTTCCCCCCGCGCGCGGTGCCACCGCTGGATGGGCGCGGCTTGCTGCTCAGTGGCGGCGCACTGGCCATGCTGGTGTTTGGCCTTGAGTCGCTCGGGCTGGGCCAACTGCCACGGATGTGGGCCTTGGCCTTGATCGGCGGCGGCGTGGCTTGCGCCTTGGGTTACCTGCTGCATGCGCGGCGCCATCCCAACCCGCTGGTTGACCTGTCGCTGCTGCGCCTGCGCAGCTTTGGCGTGACCCAGGCCGGCGGCGGGCTGTTTCGCCTCGGTTCGGCGGCGCAACCCTTCCTGCTGGTGCTGTTGTTGCAAAACTGCCTGGGCATGAGCCCGATGGCTGCGGGCTGGCTGGTGGTCAGCGGCGGCGTCGGCGCCTTGTTGATGAAGCTGCTGGCAGTGCCTCTGGTGCGCCGTTACGGCTATCGCCAGGTGCTCAGCTGCAATGCCGTGCTCAGTGGCGCTGGGATTGCCCTGTGCGCCTGGTTCGACCGGGATACGGCGATCTGGTTGATGGCACTGGTGTTGTTCGTCGCAGGGCTGGTGCGCTCGTTGCAGTTTTCCACCCTGGGGGCGGCAAGCTATCAGGACGTGCCGGGGGAGCGCTCGGCTGCTGCCACCTCGCTTTCGTCGATGTCGGGGCAGTTGACCATGGCCATGTCGGTGAGCCTGGCGGGGTTGATGCTGGGGGTGTTGGCGGGGGTGGACGGAAGGGCGGAGACGTCGGTGGCGGATGTCACCACGGTCATGCTGGTGTGTGCGGGGTTGTGCGGGGTATCGGGGATGGTGTTTCGGCGTTTGGCCAATTGAGGTAAGCGGCCTCTAGGGCCTCATCGCGGGGCAAGCCCGCGCCTACACAATCGGCGAACAACGCGGATCGTGTGGGAGCGGGCTTGCCCCGCGATGAGGTGCTAAAGGGCATCGTGATCAGGCTACATCGACCAGGACGATCTCGCTGTCCTCGATCGCCGTGACGGTCAACAGCGCTTCCTGCTCGATCGCCAGGCCATCCCGGGCATTGACCCGTACCCCATTGACCTCGACCGCGCCCTTGGCCGGCACCAGGTAGCCACGGCGGCCCAGGTCAAAGCGGTACTCTGCGCTTTCCCCAGCTTGCAAGGTAGCCGCCACCAGGCGCGCATCGGTGCGGATGCGCAGTTGCTGCTCATCGCCCTCGCGACCGCTGGCCAGGGTCACGAAGCCTTCGCCGCGCTGGCCTTTAGGGAATGGCCGGGTACCCCAGGACGGCGCATCGCCGACCCGCTGTGGAATGATCCAGATCTGGAAGATCCGCGTATCGACCTGCTCCAGGTTGTACTCGCTGTGCACGATGCCGCTACCGGCACTCATCACCTGCACGTCACCGGCCTCGGTACGGCCTTTGTTACCCAGGCTGTCTTCATGGGTGATGGCGCCTTCACGCACATAGGTGATGATTTCCATGTCGCGGTGCGGATGTGGCGGGAAGCCACTGCCGGCGGCGATCAGGTCGTCGTTCCACACCCGCAGGTTGCCCCAGTGCATCCGGGCCGGATCGTAGTATTCGGCGAACGAGAAGTGATGGTGGGCGTCGAGCCAGCCGTGGTTGGCATGGCCGAGGGTATCGAAGGGTCGCAGTTGCAGCATGATCGTGCTCCTTGAGTCGGTGGAATGGGGCCATGATGCGCGTTTGAATGATCGAAAATAAGCGTAAATATCGGCTAAATATGATCGTAATTATAGATATGTAAAGGTGCGGTGCTTTATGCGTTTCATCGCCTAATTCACTGATCTTCAAGCATTCGCTGGTGATTTTTGGCGGATACGGCGAACATGCACAGCTGATTGGATTTTCAACGGAGTGACCGTGCCACACGAGCAGCCCCTTGTCCCAGCGGACCTGTCTCCGCCTGCCCAACTGCCTTGGTTTCGGCGTCTGGCGGCACGCCTGTTGGGCCGTGGCCTGAGTCGTCTGCAAGCGCAGCACCGCGACTCCTGGTTCCTCGGCCACGCCACTGGCCAGCGCAGCGGCCATACCGATGGCCTGCGCGAGGGTTACGAGCGTGGCCGGGCCGAGGGTTATGAGGCCGGGCGCCAGGTTCTGGTGATCCGCGATACTCGCCCGGAAAACCCTGGGGTACCCGGACAGGACGACAAACTGTTCGATGACTGGCGCCTGCCGCTGAGCGCCGAGCTGAAAAAGCGCTTCAAGGCTGATGTGGCCCAGCGCCTCCCGGCCGAGGCCCAGCCTAGCGCTGCGCAGTGGAAGCTGATTTTCAGCGATACGCCGTCAACCTGTGTGGTGGCCGGGGCGGGCGCGGGCAAGTCGACCTCGCTGGTGCTGCGCATCCTGTTGCTGCGCCATTACCTGGGCTATGAGCTCGACGCCATGACCGTGGTGACCTTCACGCGTGAGTCGCGCAAAGACTTCATCAAGCGTTTGCAACAGGTGTTCGCGCTTTGGCAGCTCGACTTGCCAGCGGTCAGCGCCCGCGAGCTGGTGCGTACCTTCCATTCGCGGATCCTGCCGCTGGTTCGCAGCCTGCCTGGCTTTGGCCAACTACGCGCCTTCGAAACCCTGGGCAACGAGATGCCCGCTGGCAGTGAGGCTGGGGCCGACAGCAACCCGTTCGACCTGCGCTTGAACGACGCCCAGCGCCAGCAGCTCAACCTGTGTTATCGCGACCTGTTGCGCGACAGCCCGCGTTTCGCCGAGCTGATAGGCGCCTTGCGCCGCGAGGCCTTGCAGCTCAAGCCGCTGGACCCGGACCACCCCGACGTGCAAAAGCGCGTGCAGGTGACCCAATTGGCCGCTCAGCGCGACGAAGAGCTGTGCGACGTGATCGAGGATCTGTGGTTCGCTGCCGGTGCCTGGCCGATCAAGGGCATCGAGCCATGCCGCGAAACCGTGCAGATTCGAGGCCACAGCTTCCATGTGCATGGGCGTTTGCAAGGCCAGGATGGGTGGGTGGTGCTGGGCTTCGACCCTAATGAAAGTGCTCAGTATCAGCGCCCGGGGGCCAAGCTTGCGGTGCGCGCAGAGTGGGCGGTAAAACGCACCTTGTTTCAAGCTTTCTGCGATAAGCCACTGATATGGCTTGATAATTATGCATCGGCTAAGCGCCTGGCCGCCTCCTTGGCGGGCGACGCTGTAGCCGGGCCTGGCTTTGAATACAAGGTCAAGGGCGAGCTGGCGCCGGCGCCCTTGCTGGATGCTTTCGTAGCGGCTGCGAGCTTCATCGAAAACCTCGGCCTGGAAGTGGGCGGTGCGGTTACCGCCATGAGCTTCCCGCCAGGTGACAGCGATGGGCAATTCTTCGAGGCCTTGGCGCTGTACTGGCGAGCCCTGGAAGCGCACCTGCTGGCCCAGTCGCCTCCGGTCATGACCTACAACCGGATGTTTGCCCTGTTTGGCGAGAACAACCCAGAGAACCTGCAACTGCTGCCCGATCCATTGCTGCGTCCGTTGGCGCATTTGATGATCGATGAGTTCCAGGACGTCTCGCCGCAGATCGTCAGCTGGCTGCGCGCCAGCCTCGCCGAGATTCGCCGGCGCGGCCCGGCGATGCATGTGGGGCGTAGCGCCCAGCATTCATCGTTGCTGTGCGTGGGCGATGACTGGCAGTCGATCTATGGCTGGCGCGGCAGCTCGCCGAAGTTTTTCATGGAGTTCACCAAGACCTTCCCGTCACCGGCCAATACCCGGGTGATGCTGGTGGAAAACTACCGCAGCCAGCAGCAGGTTATCGATGCCGCTGAGCATCTGGTCAAAGGCGCGCAGGCGATTGCCGGCAAGAAGGCCCGAGCCAGTGGCGTGGCGGCAGCGCTGCCGTTGTCACCGGTGCGGATTTTCGATCGTGATGAGGCGGCCCTTGGACAGACCGTGATCGAACACTACGAGCGCGGCGAATCGGTGATGATATTGTTTCGAAAAAGTATCGATAAGTTACTGATTTCAGATCATATTCAGGCTGTAGTTAAAGCTGATTCTAGCTTGCCGGCCGAGCAGCGCCGCCTGCGCCAACTGACCTACCACAGCGCCAAGGGCTTGCAGGCCGATGCGGTGTTCATGCTCGGCGACTGCCAGTACCTGACCAGCTCGCCGTACAAGAACCAGGTCTATCGTCTGGCAGATCTTGGCCGCGCTGGCGACGCCCAGCCGTTCGATACCGCGCAGAAAGAAGAAGTGCAGCGCCTGGCCTACGTGGCGGTGACCCGCGCAGTCAGGCACTGCTATTGGCATGTGGAGGCGGCTTCTGGCGAGACTGCCAAGTTGTCGCGTGCCTCCAGCCAAGTTGATGGCCGGCAGGTGTTCTTCGAAGACCTGCGCGGCCAGTAGGGTGATTCACGCTATGAATTTGGCCCTCGGTTATTGCGATCCAAGGCCGCTGTCAGGCTGAGCCGGAGTGCGCGATCAGCACGTTCCTTGGCCTGCTTGAACGACGCCCAGGCGTCGATCAGCGCTTGCCCCTCAAGCTCGGCCTGGCGCAATTGGCCGTTCTCAATTGGGCTGTGTCCTACGGCGGCCGTCAGCGCCTGGGTCACTTCAGGAGTGAGTGGGCCATCTTCCAGCTCATACAACCCGGAAAGGTAGTTGGAGCCATGCAGCCAGGCCTCGGTCAATGCGCTTAACTGCTCAGCGTACTCACGCTGGAGAAACAGCTGCCAGGCCGGTTGCTCGATCATCCATTCATGACGGTTGGCGGGCACGCTGTCGAGTTGGTAAACGTGTTGCTCGACATTGTACTCGATGCTTCTGGTGATCATTGCCGTCTGCCGATAGAGCATGCCTCGGCTTGGCTCTGGGAAGTCCAGTAATGCCTCAGGTGCCAGCGCTTGGCGCAGTGCCAGGCGGATCTCAATATCGTCGACCAGCGAGATGCGCAGATCATCGTCACTGATGTCATCTTCTGGAGCGAGCTCAGGCAGCTCAGCGCGATTTTCCACCAACGCAGCTCGGCGCATGGCTCTGCGCAGTGCAATGTTGTCGGCAACAGCATTAACTTGCGCGCGCCGGAACAAGCGGCGATAGAAGTTGAAGCTGTACTGCGGGGGAAGCCCGGCGAATTGGGTTTGATCGTACGCCTGGGCCTCTAGCTCCAGCGCGCTGAAGGCATCGGCTCCAGCGTCGCCGCAGGTGGCTGGGTATTGGCGGGCGACCTCGACGATGCGCTGGCGCAGCTGATCATCGTCAGTCAAACGGCCTATCAATGTCCAAACGCGTCGGTACATACCTTGCGGATCGTACAGTGCTTCAGCGGAGAGCGTCAGCCGATCCAGAACATCGACCCATGGCTCGTTTTCGGCGCTGCTCATCAGTTCTTCTGCGCGTGCGCGTTGCTGCGCTGAACCAGCCTCCAGCCAGCCGCCCTCGCTTTCTGATTCGGATACCGGGTGCTCGATCACGCTGGCATGGATCTCGCGCAGGCGCAGGGCTTGTTCTTCCACCAGTCTGTTGTAGTTGAAAAACCAACGGACTGTGGTACGGCCGCTGCTGAGTTCCTGGGCAAAAGGTGTGGCCAAGAGCGTCTCGAAGTCGGGCAGTCGGAGAATGTTGTTGTCACTCAGATCGATCAGGCGCAGCTGATAATTGCGCTGGCTCATCAGGGTGGTCAGGCCTTCAGGCCAGGCGCTCAGGCGAGCTCTGCTCAGGTTCAAGTGTTCAAGACGCGCCAGGTAGCGTACATCCGGCGCGACCTGCAGCGGGTTCGCGGCAAGCGTCAGGCGGCGCAGGTGCACCATGTCCTGGAAGTAGGCGCTGGTGGTGGCATTGAGTTCGATGGCGTTGCGGTTAAGGTCCAGCGTTTCCAGTGGCAGTTGGGTAATGGCACGCCATTGTTCGGGGCTCAAGCTCAAGCCATTGTTGTACAGGCTCAAGCTACGTAATTGCCGCAGTTCCCTGAGGGTCTGCATGGCATTTGCCGGCAACGTCGTCAATTGGTTGCTGCGCAGATCCAGCTCGCGCAGGCGAGTGCTGCGGCGTAGGGCTTGAAACAGTACTTGGCTGTCCACCTCGGGGTTCTGGATAAGGCGCAGCCGCTCAAGTGCGGGGAAGCTCTGCAAGAACCCCTCGGCCACGTGGTGCACGCCGGCATCTCGCACTGTGATGGCTGTGATGTGCTGCAGTTGTGCCGGTAGTGGTGGTAGCGTTTCCAGATCGATGGAAGCCAGTTCCAGACTGGTTCCGGTCTCCCGCCGCCAGGCGCTGCGAATACAGTCGCTGAAGACTTCTCGACTCGCGCGGGATATTTCCCCGACTGCGCGTGACCAGGCGTCCAGGCTGGCATCGAGGTTTCGCCATTGTTCTTCCAGCAGGTTGATTTGAGTGGCCAAGTCACCCCGTTGCGACAGTTGCCGGATCAAGGCTTGGCGCTCGGCGGTATTGAGCGTCGGATACAGGTTGCGTAAGCGGTTACTTGCATTGCCCAGCCTGCCGCTCAGGGGGTAGCCCACGCGCCCATCGCTAAGGCGCAAGGGCGAGCGAAACCCCGGCCTGACCGGTTGTTGGCCAAGCAGCTGGGCGGCCAGCGGGCGATCGCGGGTCAGCAGGGCAAATAGCTGGGCGGGCGTGGCATTGGTCAGGTCTGGTCGTTGCGCAACGATGGCCTCTTGCAACAAGCGGGTATCGGCGTTGGCCAGGGTCGGCCGGTGCAGGCCAATCAATGCTCGGTCCAGGCGCACTCGTGCTTGCAGCCGCCGGGCTTCTTCGGCAATGCGCAAGGGAACGCGGCCCTCTGCCAGACGGTTGCGTTCCACAGGTGTGGCATGCTCGACAAGTTCCTCAAGGGCTGGTCTTGCAAGCCCCGTGAATTGGCCACCGAGGGTCTGTGCGGCGGCGTTGAGCGGTGCGCGGTGGCCCTGATACAGGCTCTGGAACATCGCCTGGCGCTGGCTACTGAGCTGGTTTGCGAGTTTGTCCTGAAGGCCTGTGGCGCGTAGTTCGGGGGCGGTGCTTGGCACCAAGGCGTTGGCACGTTGTTCGTCCAGCTGATCCAGCACTGCTGTGGCCAGCTCGCCTTGTTGCAGATCACTTCTGCTGAGCAGGATCTCCACACTGCCTTGGCCAAATCGTGTGGAGCTGCCCTGCAACTGTGAGCCTTCAAATACGCGGATGGCGTGATCTTCTGGCCAACCTGGCAGTTCCAGTAACGCGGGGACTGCGTAGTTCTTGTAGGCGGCGAGTGAGCGACCGTCACCGATGCGGGCGATGATGTCGTCCACTTCGTAGTCGAGTTTGAGGCGGGTCAGGGCGTCTGCCAGCAGCGCCGGAGCGGGTTTGTCGGCCATGAGAGTGTAGCGCAGGACATCGTCGTCCAGGCCGGTACTGCGCAGTGCGCTCAGCAGTTCTTGGTCGGGCAAGCCTGCGCTAGCTGGGCCAAGGCGGCGCAGCAAACGCGTGGTGTCCCAGTCCATGGGCTGTTCGTGCTCCACGCGCCAGGCGCCTTGGCGGTTGTGGCTCAGGCGCGGGCGGTAGGCTTGAGGATCCTCAGGGTGCTTCAACTGCCAGGAGTCCTCGCCAGTCTTGACCTGCTCATACACCTCGCCGTCCAGGCGGATGTAGTACTTGTCCTGTAGCACATATTGGCCCTGCGTGTTGGCTTCAAGCGTATCAGGCAGTTCGACCGGGCTGCGGTAGGCAGCTAGGTTGGCTGACCAAAGACGCTCCTCACCGTCGATCCAGACGCTTTTCATCAGGTCGACAAATCCGCTGGCCTTGATCAGCCCTGCTGCGCCAGCAAGGCCGCCGACAACGGCAAGGTTGACCATGATCGACTTAAGCTGCGCCAAGGCCTGGGCGGTATCGTCTTCCTCCCAGGCGTCGACAGCGTGGAACACGCTTTCGAGGACCTGGCTGGCGCCGATCGCCAGCATCACGCTGTTGAGCCCGGGGATGAACATGGCAGCGACGTTGAGCACATTCATACCGATCTCGAACCAATGCTCTAGGCGCTCACGTTGTGCTTGAGCGTCTACATTGGCCGTGGGGACCGCGATACAGGCAGCGTCGCTTTTGAGCCGTTGCACATGCAACGTGTGCAACGTGGCCCAGGGTTGGCTGGGCAAGCGGGTGGTGTTCAGACGGATGTTTGCCTTACGGCGAGGATGCTGAACCACGCTGTCGTTGAGTTCGCGGCTTTCAAACAGCGCCTGCTGCAGCTTGGCCGCCAGCGCGGGTTGCAAGGGTGCTGGCGCCAAGGCTGTGATCTGCCGGCGAAAGGTGGTTTTGAGCAGCAGCGCACTCAAGTGCCGTCCCGCTTCTTGAAGCGACGGGTACTCGCGCAGCGGTTGCAGGTCATCACCGGGAATGTAGAGGATGACGGGGTTGACCTGGCCGGGTTGGTCCGGGCCGATCAGCAGCACTTCGTGCAGGCTGATGTCGAACAGGTCGAGTCGCCAGCAGTGCAGTGCAGACTGGTTATAACGCGGCGCCGCGAGGTCGCTGCTCAGCTGCTGCACCGCATGCAGGCCATGAGCAGACAGCAGGCCCTGCAGCGAAGCGATCCGCGCTCTGAGTCGGAGCTCATCACGGTTTGCCTCGATCAGCAGCGCTTCGAGCGCGGCGCCAGCAGCGCCGCCATAGATGGCGTCCAGATGCGCCTGGTAGCGAGCGCCCAGGTCCAGGGCGCGGCAATGGTCAATGAACTGCGCCACTGTCAGGTTGGGGAGTGCCCGAGCATCTGTGCCACTGTACTGCAGGGCACTGAAGGGGCCTGCTTGGGAGATACCCTCGAAATTATGCAGCGCTGCTTCGAGCAAGCTGCAAAGTTGCGCAGGCCCCTTTGGGCGAATCGCGGTGACGTCGGTTTCTCGACCGGTCTCTAGCGGATATTCGACGTCGATCGGCGTCACCCAGATGTCGCCGACTTCTTCAAAGGGTTGAAAACGGTATTGCGCCTGGTCTACCGCAACGTTGAGCGCCAGTCGTTGCGCGAGCAGCGGGGTGCAAAATTCGCTGATACTCTTGAGCGGCGCCAGTGCGTGTTGCAGGGCCTTGCGGCTGGCATCGCGCTTGGCGATCGCCCTGCGTATGCCATCTTGATAGTCGGGACGAGCGTTGGCAAACCAGGGGTAAGGCTGGCCCTGTTCATCCAGATAGTCCTTGCGCAGGCTCTGGATCATCTTGCTGGCATGGCTTGGATACAGTTGCTTGCTCCACGAGGGCAGCGTGCGAACGATTTGCGCGTGATGGTAGGCGGAGGTACTGGACATGCGGTTGCTCCTGACAAGTGGAGCCCTATCAAGCCGCAATGGGCGTTGCGCGCTGCGGTACATAACTAGCGCTCAGGGTCGGTGTCGCGCATGTCGTCGTCGGTGACGGGCCAGCAGCTGGCTGCGCACTAGGCGATGGTAGGCTGCCGGCCCGGCGCGTGGGCGTCGGGCGCAGTCATGGAGAGTGCCCATGAGGCCCAAGGATCACCTGCTAGACCTCGACGGCATCGAGATCGCCGTGCGTACCTGGGGACCGGAGGATGGTATCCCGGTGTTGGCCCTGCACGGTTGGCTGGATAATGCCGCCTCATTTGAACGCCTGGCGCCGTTGCTCGATGGCTGCTTCGTGGTGGCCCCCGACCTGGTCGGTCATGGCCGCTCCGATCACCGCCGTCACGACAGTGGCTACTACCTGTGGGAGCATGCCGAAGACATGCTGGCGGTGGTCGACAGCCTCGGCCTAAGCCAGTTTCATCTGATCGCCCATGGCATGGGCAGTGGCATCGCCACCCTGCTTGCGGCAATGACCAGTGGCATTGCCAGCATGATCCTGCTCGATGGCATGGGCGCACCGTTTACCGTGGCCGAGGGTGATCGCGTGCAGCATCTGGCCAAGGCCTATCGACTCAAGCGCTTGGTGCGGCGCAGTCGCTTGCAGGGCTTCAGCGAACCGGATGGCAGCCAGTTCGACAGCCTTGACGCGGCATTGCAGCAGCGCCGTAGTCGCCTCGATGGCAATTTGTCGGAGGACGCTGCGCGGCTCCTGGCGCTGCGGGATCTGTTGCAGGTCGGCGATGGTTATTGCTGGCGCCATGATCCGCGCCTGGTATTGCCCGAACCCATGCCGCTGACCGAAGGTGAAGCCTGCGCACTGCTGGCGCAGGTCAGCTGCCCGCTGTACCTGATGCTGGGTCGTCAGGGCGCTTTTGCCGGTGACGGTTTCGCCCGCCGTGAGGCGGCTCTGCCGCGCCAGGCCAAGGTCTCCTGGCATCCGGGTGGGCATCATCTGCACCTGGAGGCGCCTGAGCGCGCCCTTGTCGACCAGATCTTGCGAGTACTGGCCCGGCATGAGCAGGGGGCGGTGCAGCGGCTGGTCAACGAGTAACACGGGTCTGTTGCCGCAGGCTGTGATGGGCTATGTTGGTGCACTTGTTTCCACGTCGCCACAGGGAGATGCGGCATGCGGCCTTTCACCATCGAACAGATCGACCATCTAGTCCTGCGGGTTAGCGATCTTGAGCGCAGCATCGGCTTTTATCGAGACCTGCTCGGCTGTCAGGTCAGTCGGATTCGCGAAGACCTGGGCATGGTCCATCTGGCCGCCGGTAGCGCGATGATCGACCTGGTGCGCATCGACGGCCCGTTGGGCCTGCCGGGAGGTCGCGCTGCCCAGGATCAGGGGCGCAACCTGCATCACTTCTGCCTGCGCATCGAGCCGTTCGATGAGCAAGCGCTGAGCGACTACCTCAAAACCGCTGGGGTAATTGTCGAGCCGGCCGAGAAGCGCTACGGCGCCCAGGGTGAGGGGCTGTCGTTGTACTGTTTCGATCCAGACGGTAACCAGGTCGAGCTCAAAGGGCCGGTGCAGGAGAAACCATGATGCAGCCGCAGGTCAGGCAGCACTGGATCGCAACTGCACAGGGGCGGCTATTCGCCCAGGACTGGACGCCCGAGGCCGAGCAGGGCGTGCCGATCATCCTGTTGCATGACTCGCTAGGCTGCGTGGCGTTATGGCGCGAGTTTCCCGAGCGCCTGGCGCGCGCTACCGGGCATCGGGTGATTGCCTATGACCGGCTCGGCTTTGGCCGCTCCGACCGCCACCCTGGCCAACTGCGCCTGGGTTTTGTCGAAGCGCAAGCTGAGCAGGAATTTACCGCGCTGCGCAGCCAGCTCGGCATCGATGCGTTCATCGTCTTTGGCCACAGTGTCGGTGGCGGCATGGCGATCAGCTGCGCGGCACGCTTTGCCGAGCATTGCCAGGGGCTGATTACCGAATCGGCCCAGGCCTTTGTCGAGGCGCGCACCCTTGCCGGGATTCGCGCCGCCGATCGCCAGTTCGCCGAGCCTGGGCAGATCGAACGGCTGAGCAAGTACCACGGCAACAAGGCGCACTGGGTGTTGCGTGCGTGGGTAGACAACTGGTTGTCCGACGCTTTCGCCGGCTGGAACCTGGATGCAGTGCTTGCCCAGGTGCGCTGCCCGCTACTCAGTTTGCACGGCGATCTGGACGAGTTCGGTTCCGACGCCCATCCGCGCCGCTTCATCGCCATGGCCGGCGGGCCGAGCGTGATGCGGATGCTGCCCGGCTGTGGGCATGTGCCTCATCGCGAACATGAAGACGTGGTGTTGAGCGCCGTCAGGCAGTTTCTGGCCTGAGCATGCCGTGATTCATCCGCCGCCTGCGCTGTAGCTGGTGAAGGGCGCGGCCTGGCGGGTGGATATCCGCGCAAAGCCGATTATGCTTGAGCTTACCTTGCTGCGATCCGAGGCGGTTCGTCTCGTCGTGCTTCGCGCAACCGTGAGCCAAACAAGCCCAAGGGCCAGGGTGCGGTGTTGATCTTTGAGGTACTCAGGCCTTCAAGAACAAGACGGAGGCAACCCATGGCGGTTATCGACAGCACATCGACGGGCAGCGCGCCCCAACGCGGCATCACCCGGGAGGAGCGCAAGGTCATCTTCGCCTCATCCCTAGGCACAGTGTTCGAATGGTACGACTTCTACCTGTACGGCTCACTGGCCGCGATCATTGCCAAGCACTTCTTCGCCGGCGTCAACGAAACCACCTCATTCATCTTCGCCTTGCTGGCCTTTGCCGCAGGCTTTGCCGTGCGCCCGTTCGGCGCCATCGTGTTCGGTCGGCTGGGGGATATGATCGGGCGCAAGCACACCTTCCTGATCACCATTGTCATCATGGGTCTGTCCACCGCGATCGTCGGTCTGTTGCCCAGCTACGCGAGCATTGGCGTGGCGGCGCCGGTCATCCTGATAACCCTGCGTCTGCTGCAAGGGCTGGCGCTGGGCGGTGAGTATGGCGGTGCGGCAACTTATGTGGCCGAGCATGCGCCCAAGGGCAAGCGCGGTTTCTTCACTTCGTGGATCCAGACCACCGCCACGCTGGGCCTGTTCCTCTCGCTGCTGGTGATTCTCGCGTGTCGTACCGTGCTTGGCAACGAGGCCTTCGAAGCGTGGGGTTGGCGCATCCCGTTCCTGCTGTCGATCCTGCTGCTGGCGATCTCGGTGTATATCCGCTTGCAGCTCAACGAATCGCCGGTGTTTCTCAAGATGAAGGCCGAGGGCAAGTCATCCAAGGCACCGCTGACTGAATCCTTCGCCCGCTGGGACAACCTCAAGGTGGTGATCATGTCGCTGCTTGGCGGCACCGCCGGCCAAGCGGTGGTGTGGTACACCGGCCAATTCTACGCGCTGTTCTTCCTCTTGCAGACGCTCAAGATCGACCCGCAGACGGCCAACTTGCTGATTGCCGGTTCACTGCTGATCGGCACGCCGTTCTTCGTCATCTTTGGCAGCCTGTCGGATCGGATCGGGCGCAAGAAGATCATCATGGCCGGCTGTATCATCGCTGCGCTAACCTACTTCCCGATCTTCAAAGCCCTGACCGAATACGGTAACCCGGACGTGTTCGTAGCCCAGGAGCAGAACCCTGTGGTGGTGGTCGCCGACCCTGACCAGTGCTCGTTCCAGTTCGACCCGGTCGGCAAGGCCAAATTCACCAGCTCCTGCGACATCGCCAAGAGCCTGCTGGCCAAGCGCGCTATTCCCTATGAGAACCAACGTGCCGAGCCTGGCAGCGTGGCCCAGATCCGCATCGGCGAGCGGGTGATCCCAAGCTTCGATGGCCGGACGATGGCGGCGGCAGACTTCAAGGCGCAGAACGATGCCTTCACCGCTACCCTCGGTGGCGCGCTGAAAGAGGCGGGGTATCCGGAGAAGGCCGACCCGGCCAAGATCCATTACCCGATGGTGCTGTTGCTGCTGACCATCCTGGTGATCTACGTGACCATGGTCTACGGGCCGATCGCCGCCTGGCTGGTGGAGCTGTTCCCGACGCGCATCCGCTACACCTCGATGTCGCTGCCATACCACATCGGTAATGGCTGGTTCGGTGGCTTCCTGCCAACGGTGGCATTTGCCATGGTCGCGGCCACCGGCGACATCTATTACGGGTTGTGGTACCCGATCGTGATTGCAGTGATGACGGCGATTCTAGGGATCTTGTTCCTGCCGGAAACCAAGGATCGCGATATCACCTGATCGCGCTCTGGACGCTATCGACGGTATTGCCTGGGTATTATTTGGCGATACCGTCGGTAGGGCCAGTCGCTCAAGCGAAATCCCCGCGCAGGGTAAAGGCATAGCTGGTATCGACCCCGGAGGCGTCGCCGCGGCTCCAGGACTTTTTCAACAGAAACTCGAAGGTCGGCTCGTAGAGCCCGTCGCGCTTGACCGCACCAGCGAGCACCTCAACGTTGTACCAGCCGTTTTCCAGCTCGATGATCGGCCGATTCGGCATCTGGTAGCGCGCCAGCAGGTCGCCCAAGGTCTTGTTGGTGAAGTGCTGGAGGATTCTCCAGGTGAACAGCATCACTGCACGGTTTTCTACCCGCAGTACATAGCCGCCGCGCCGATGTTGCAAGCGGCTGCCCGCTTCGAGCAGGGCCGGGTTGTCTTCATCGACACTGAAAATGATCGTGTAGGGCAGGTTCTCGATGCCGGCCAGGGGCAGGACCACCCCTTCAAGGACTGCCTGATCGCCGCTGTCGTTGTGGGTGAACTCGTAGGCCAGGTCATCAGGCAAGTCGTTTTCCTGCTTGAAGCGCGCTAGCAGCTGGATGTCACCGAGCAGGAAGTAATCGACCAGGTCGTTGAGCACTTCGTTGAACTCATAGCGCATGGTGTTTTCCTTGTTCTGGATGCGCTGGGGGTCTTGAGACTGTAGCGGAAGGCTGGGCAGGTGTCAGTACCGGCATCCGCGCTGGGAAATTGCCGGTACTGGGGGGGGGGGGGGGGGATGGCTGATTAATGGCGCTGGGCGATCTGGATCAGGTTGCCACAGGTATCGTCGAACACCGCGACGATGACCGGGCCCAGGTCGGTGGGTGGCTGGGTGAACTCGACCCCGGCCTTGCACAAGCGGGTGTACTCGGCGTGGATATCGCGTACGCCGAACGAGGTGGCGGGGATACCGTCTTGCTTGATGGCGGTCTTGTACGCCTTGGCGGCGGGATGGGCGTCGGGTTCGAGCAACAGCTCGACGCCGTTGGGGTCATTGGGGGAGGTAAGGGTGAGCCAGCGGTGGCGGCCCATGGGGATGTCGTGCTTGGGCTCGAAGCCCAGTACGTAGTGGTAGAACGCCAATGCCTTGGCTTGATCGTCGACAAGAATGCTGGTGACCACAATCTTCATGGGGCACTTCCCTCTGTGACGGGTTTTGTTTTTCTTCAAGTAAAGCTGGTATGGCTGAGTTAACCAGGCGCTGCGCTCTCGCAGTAGCCGAAGCCGAAGCCGAAGCCGAAGACGAAGACGAAGACGAAGCCAAGCATTGAGTGCTGCTTTTGTGTTGTTTGTTCTGGCCTCTTCGCGGGCAAGCCCGCTCCCACAGGTACCGCGCGGTTCTTCCAGCTGGCGGTGTGCCTGCGAAGAGGCCGGTATATCCACCACACCTGGCCCTATCGTCAGATAAAGCCAGCCCAGGCGCCGCCACTAACTTCGCGACTTCAGGAGGCCGAGCAGAGGTGTCTGGAGGGCCAGGTGCGCAGCACCCTTCGGCGTAGCCGAAGGCGCGAGATGTAGATTTGCGTAGCAAATCGTAGGCCGCGCGGGCCCGGAAGGCACCGGCGCGAGGGGATCCCGCCACGGGCGGGACTGATGGTGGAGCGCACGGCTTTTGGTTACTTTTGGCCACGACCAAAAGTGACCCGCCGTAAGGGCGGAAAGGTGACTCAGCGTCGCCTTCGCCATTGGATATGCCCAAATTTCTAAAAACCCAAACCCAAACCCAAACCCAAACCCAAACCCCCAATTCGGGGAAACCTACTGGGGAATCCTCCCCAATCCGTTGCACTTCAAACCCCAACCACCTGAAAAACAACAATAATTTTTATGGCATACACCTTGCTCCACCTCCTCGCAGAGTCCCTGTGTCCCCCGGAGGTGCAGCATGATGACCCCGCTCAAACGCTCAGTCCTGACATCACTCGTGCTAGCCCTGTTCGGCTGGCAAGCGACCAGCGAAGCGGCGGTGCAATGCCAGCGCAACCTGGTCGCCAACGTAGTGGCCCTGGACCAGCCCCTGATGTTCAACCGCCTCGGCGCGCAGAACGCCAACGGCATGATGTTCGCCCTGCGCCAGGATGTGGTCGACGAAAACCATATCCCGCTGACCAAGGGCGGCGCGGCCGTGCCTGGCAAGGTCACCCTGCGTCCAGACAAACGCCCACGTCCGATCGTATTGCGCGTCGCCGCCGGTGACTGCCTGACGGTCAACCTGACCAACTTGCTGGCCTACCAGGCCAACCCCAATAAGCACGGCATCGACCACGACGACAACGAAGTCGAGGGCGAGGAAGAGAACGAGAACGAAGCCGGTGAATTGGAAAACGAGGGCGGTGAGCATTTCATCGCCGACGAGCAAGTCACCGACCGTCACGTGGGCTTCCAAGTCAATGGCATGCAGGCAGTCAACGGTATCAGCGATATTGCCGCCAACACCGGGCGCAATGGCAATTTCCTGGTCGCCCCCGGTGGCACCCGCAGCTATACCCTGTACGCCGAGCGCGAAGGCGCCTTCGCCGCCACCAGCCAGGGCGCTACGTTTGGCGGCCAGGGTGGTGCTGGCAACGTCGCCAATGGCCTGTTCGGCCAAGTGGTGGTAGTGCCTAAAGGCGGCCGTACCTACCGCAACACCCTGACCGAAGAGGAGATGCGCCTGGCCAGCACTGGCCGTGCACCCACCGGTCAACCGGTGCTCGACTACGAAGCACGTTACCCGCAAGTGGAACCCTGGATCAGCGAGGGCAAGGCTGGCAAGCCGATCATCGCCATGATCGACGGCAGCGAGATCCTCAGCAGCGAGACCGACGCCATCGTCATGGGCCCCAACCCTGACGGCAGCTTCCCGCGCTCGACCTATCCACTGGAAAGCATCAACAAACGTAACCCGGCACTGCCTAACCGGCTGGAAGCGTTCCGCGACTTCGGCTCGCAGTTCGCCGACGAAGTGGCCGGCACCCAGGCATTCCCTGGCTATTGGGCCGACCCGATCATGGGCCATGTGCTGGAACCGACGCGTGACTCGTTCATGATCAACTATGGCTCAGGCGGCATGGGCGCTGAGGTGGTGGCCAACCGCCTGGGCGTTGGCCCGATGCATGACTGCCTGTCCTGCGCCTACGAGGAGTTCTTCCTCAGTGCCCACACCGTGGGCGATATCGGCACCTTGGTCGATGTCCCGGCCAACGTTGGCCTGGAGCACATTCGCCCAGGTGAAACACCGCCGGCCAATGCCGTTGGGGTCAAGGCCAGCATGGCCCTGTACCCGTCGGAGCCGGCCAACGTGCACCACAGCTATATCGGTGACTTCACCAAGTTTCGCAACACCCACAACGGCCATGAACAGCACATCTTCCACCTGCATGGCCATCAGTGGCTGTTCAACCCCAACGACGATAACTCCGACTACATCGATGCCCAGGGCATTGGCCCAGGCATCGGCTACACCTACGAGATCGCCAACGGCGGTTCGGGCAACCGCAACCGGGTAGCGGGCGATGCTATCTACCACTGCCACTTCTACCCGCACTTTGCCCAAGGCATGTGGGCCATGTGGCGGGTACACGATGTGTTCGAAGAAGGCACCCGCCTGGAAGTCAGCGGCGAGGCGCAGAACGGCTACCACAGCACGCCGTTTGCCCTGCGCAGTGGCAAGCCAGCAGCGGGCGCCCGGGCTTTGCCGGATGGCGAGATCATTGCTGGTACGCCGATTCCGGCCATCGTGCCGCTGCCTGGTAAAGCGATGGCGCCGATGCCCGGCAAGGTGGTAGTGGTGCCCAAGCTGGCTGAACAGCTGGTCGCCGAACATGAAGAGGAGGAAGAGGACGAGGGCGACGACGACCATGGCCATCATGGCAATGATGACGGCGCCCCGCGGGCCATCGGCTCGCTGGCCCTGGTCGATCGTAGCGAAAGCAACCGCAACGCCGACGGCAGCCTGAAAAACCCTGGCTATCCGTTCTGGATCGGCGGCATGGAAAGCAGCGTCGGCCAACGTCCACCGACGCCACCACTGGACATGCTCGACCCTGTCCTGGCGCAACAGCTCAAGAACAGCGGTAACGCCCTGTGGGCCAACCTTGATGCCGGTCAGGTCGATGGCTGGGATGGGGGCCTGGGCCGGCACGCGCTGGATGGCATTTCCGCTGGCGGCGAAGCGGTGTCGACCACCACCAAGCTGGACTTCTCCAAGGTGGTGCACAAAGCCAAGCCGATCTACATGCCCGAGGAGGGCACCGACGTCGAGCAGGCCGCCATGCAGTTCCACGCCAAGGCCGAGCACGCCAGCTACGCGTTGATCCCAGGCAGCCAGCCGGTGGCGCGCAACTTCCGCACCAACGGCGCCTTGCCCACTGCTGGGGCACCGTTCTATGAACCGTGCATGGATGACCGGGGCAAGCGCCTGACGCAAGCTTCCGGCGCGGGTGAGTTCTTCAGCGGCGAGAGCCTGACTGGCTTGAACTTCCGCGGTGCCTCGACCTTCACCGCCGACCGTCCGCGGATCTACAAAGGCGCCAACATCCAGTTCGACGCGGTATACAACAAGGTCGGCTACCACTTCCCGCAGGCGCGCATCCTGGCCCTGTGGGAAGACGCCTGGCCGGTGATTACCAAGCAGCGCCCACCAGAGCCACTGGTGATGCGCATGAACACCTTCGACTGCACCATGTACACCCACACCAACCTGATCCCGTCGTTCTATGAGATGGACGACTACCAGGTGCGCACCCCAACCGACGTGATCGGCCAGCACATCCACCTGCCCAAGTGGGACCTGACCGCCGCCGACGGCTCGGCCAACGGCTGGAACTACGAAGACGGCATTCTCTCGCCCGGCAGTGTGGTCGAGCGCATCCAGGCCATCCGCAGCTTCAATGGTTGCAGCGAAGGCGATGCCCGTGATGGCAGCGCCGCTTGCCCGAAAGCCAAGCAGCACCCGTACTTCGGCCGCTTCGGCAGGGCAGACTGGCTCGGTGCGCGCACCGCCATGCAGCGTTGGTTCGCCGACCCGTTGATCAACGTGCATAACGTCGATCGCGGCCTGGGCACCATCTTCACCCACGACCACCTTGGCCCATCGACCCACCAGCAACTGGGCCTGTATGCCACTGTGCTGGCCGAACCTGCCGGCTCGACCTGGTACCACGCCGAGACCGGCGAGAAGCTCTACAACCCGGCGATTCGCCAGGACGGTGGGCCGACCTCGTGGCAAGCGGTGATCCAGACCGGCGATCACGACGGCGACGGGCGTAACGACAGCTATCGCGAGTTCTTCCTTGAGTACAGCGACTTCCAACATGCCTATGAAGCCGGCGTGTATGTTGGCGCCGGCCCCGATGGCGTGCCCAATGGCCAGGCGTATCCGGCCACCAGTGACAGCTTCCGCTACGCCATCAACCCACCGGTGCGCCAAGCAGCCTCCAACCTGCTCGAGTCGGTGGTCGAGTCGCGCGGCGGCCTGAGCCCAGGTTGCCCAAGCCGGCCGTGCCCGCAAGCGATCTCGGTGGATGACCCTGGCATGTTCGTCGTCAACTACCGCAACGAGCCGCTGGCCCTGCGCGTGTTCGACCCGAACAAGGTCGGCCCGGATGGCAAGCGCGGCATGCAGGCCGATGGCCTGGCGGGAGACCTGAGCTATGCCTTGCAGACCCGTACCGACCGCGCCATCCCGGCGATGAACCTGGCGCCCTCGGCGATCACCTCGGCGCTCGGCCCAACCGGCGGCACCACGCTGTTCCCGCCGCACATCAACAAGGGCAGCGAGCCAGGCGACCCGTTCACCCCGCTGCTGCGTACCTACTCGGGCGACAACGTGCGCCTGCGCATGCACGCCGGCGGTCATGAAGAGGAGCACAACGTCACCTTGCACGGGGTCAAATGGCTGCAAAACGGTTCGGGCTTCGGCAACAGCTCCAACTCGGGCTGGAAAGCTTCGCAGATGATCGGTATCTCCGAGCAGCTCGGTTTCATGGCGCCGGTGTCGATGATCTCCAGCTCCGCAGCCACCAACGGTGACTACCTGTACTCGCTCGACGCGGCCCTGGAGGGCTACTGGAACGGCATCTGGGGCCTCATGCGCAACTACACCGCGCAGCGCGCCGACCTGTTCCCGTTGCCGAATAACCCGCAGCCGGTGGCCATGCGCAACACCGTGGCGTTCGACGGCATCTGCCCGAGGACTACCGCCAACACCAATGGCGTGGGCAGCAAACCGACGGTCAAACGCAACTATGAGATCGTCGCAGCGCTGGCCAACGACATCCTCGACAACCGTCATGGCGTGAGCATCGCCGACCCGGCGGGTATCGGCCAGCATGTCGGCGGTCCACTCAAGGCCAATGGCGGCACCCTGGTGTTCAACAGCCGCAAGACCAGCATCCCGCAAGTGACGGTAACCGACGAGGAGGACGGTGCCACCTTCACCATCGGCGGTCACAGCGCACCGCTGCATGACCCGACTGCGGTGCTGTATGTGCGCAAGGCCGACCTGGACACCAGCACCGGCAAGCTCAAGGCCGGGGTGCCGGTAGAGCCGCTGGTGCTGCGCGCCAACGCGGGCGACTGCATCAGCATCACCCTGGAAAACCGCCTGCCGCTGATGATGCCGGACCTGCCCAGCACCGCAGTGATGCAGAACGTGGTCAAGCGTGATCGCAACGGTAGCGAAGGCTCCACCGCCTTCAACAACAACCTGATGCGACCTTCCAGCCACGTTGGCCTGCATGCCCAGCTTCTGAGCTACGACATCACCAAGTCCGATGGTGCCAACGTGGGCCTCAACCCGATCCAGACCGTACCCCCGCGTGCGGGTAGCAGCGGCGCCTACCCGAGCAAGGTGTATCAGTACTACGCCGGGCACCTGGAGCGCGAAGGCAAGCCTGTGCTGCAACTGGGCCGTACGGTGGACAACATCAACACCACCGCGATCGAGTTCGGCGGCCTCAACCTGACCCCTTCGGATGTGATCAAGCAGCCGCAGAAGGGCCTGGTCGGTGGCATGAGCATCCTGCCGCAGAGTGCGACCTGGACCGAGGACAACGCCAGCCGCGCCCAGGCCACGGTCAAGGTCAGTGGCCAGCCCGACTACCGCGACTTCGTCACTGTCTGGCAGCGTTCGCTGAACATGCGCTGGGCCGATGGTCGGCCGGTTGAGGGCATCGCCACCGAAGGCAACGGCGTGCCGGGTGACCCGAAAGACAACGGCAACATGGCCATGAACTACAAGACCGAGCCGCTGTGGCTGCGCTTCGGCCTGGCGCCGGACGCACCGTTCGGGCATGCCGATGGCTTTGGCTTCGCCGATGTGCCTAACGCGCACATGGCCTACAGCAATGCCCTGGTCGGTGGCGATCCACAAACCCCAGTGCTCTGGGCCAAGCCTGGGCAACCGGCACGCAGCCACGTGCTGATGCCCAGCGGGGGTAGCCGCGGTATCACCTACCAACTGGACGGGCACCTGTGGCCACTGCACGCCTACCAGGCCGAGAAGAACGACCTCGACGGCTACCCCATGAGCCTGCCGGGCATTGGCTCGGTGCGCTTTGGCTACAACCCGATGTCGATCTACATCGGCGCCCAGGAAAGCGTGCTGCCGGCCGCGCACTTCAGCTTCATGCTGCCAAGCGCCGGCGGTGCCAACGCCATCCCTGGTGACTATCTGTTCCGCGACTACGCCGCCTACGGCAATGCCTCGGGGCTGTGGGGGATCTTGCGGGTGACCAACGAAGCGCCGCCGGCAACCGCCCCGGCGCAATGACAGAAGGGGAGCGCGAGCATGAACAAAAAGACTCGCCCTGCTTACTTGGGGGTACTGCTGGGAGTGGCGCTGATCGGCATGGGGGTGGCCTACGAGAAGCTCTGGTGCGACCCGCGCGAGCTGTTGCAGGAGGCTGCCGACCCGCAGGCCCTGCACCGGCTCAGCCGCGACGGGGTGACCGTGGAGTTCGAAGCCAAGGCCATGGACGGTGGCCAGCTGCGTGAAGGCAGCTTTGCCAACGTGCGCTTCAAGGTCAGCGACCAGAGCAGTGGCCAACCGTTGTCGGGGATGTCACCGGGGGCCTGGCTGGACCCGGCCCAGTCGGCCCCGGCAGGTGACCGCGACAGCAGCTGCAAGGCGCGCGTGGCGCTGTTTCTCAAGAGCAGCATCGGCGCCCGGCCATTGCTGGACCTGAACAGCTACTTTCTCTTGGTGCTGAACAAGGACCCCAGCCTGACGGTGATCGACCCCACCGTGTCGGTGGGCGGGGTCACCAGCACCTTGGCGCGTATCGACCTGCCAGGCCGGCCGATGGATTGGGCGGCCACGGGCGATGACAAGCAGGTGTTCGTGTCCATGCCCGAGCGTGGCCAGGTGGCGGTGATCGACACCGAAACCTTCCGCCGCGTGGCGACCCTGGAGGCCGGCGCCCAGCCGTTGCGGGTTGCCCTGCAGCCCGACCAGCGGCTGCTGTGGGTAGGCAACAACAGTGATGATCCGGCCAAGGGCGGGGTAACCGTGATCGATGTGCACAGCCGTAGCATGCTCAAGTCGTTCGCCACCGGCTCCGGGCATCATGAGATCGCCTTCAGCAGTGATTCGCGCTATGCCTTCGTCACCAATCGCGATGGCGGCACGCTGAGCATCATCGATGCTGCCGAGATGCGCCTGGTGAAAACCCTCGACGTTGGCCCGCACCCGTTGTCGGTGGCCTATTCGCCGCTGTCCCAGGCGGTCTATGTGGCCGATGGCGAGGAGGGAACGGTGCGCGTCATCGACGCACGCAGTCATCAGCTGCGCCACACGGTCAAGGCAGAGCAGGGGCTGGGGCCGATGCGCTTTAGCCACGATGGCCGCTACGGTATCGTGCTCAACACCCTGGAAAGCCAGGCCTTGGTGATCGATGCCAGTACCGACACGCTGATCCACCGCATTGCAGTGGCGGCCGAACCGTACCAGCTGACCTTCACCAAGGGGTATGCCTACGTGCGTGGGCTGTCGTCGCCGAAGGTCAGCATGATCAACCTGGGTAGCCTGGGCGAGGGCCGCCAGCCCATCGTCCAAGGCTTCGAGGCCGGCCCCGCCGCACCGCGCCAGGCCGGTGACTTGCCCTTGGCCCAAGGCCTGTCGGTGGCCCGCGACAACAACTCGGTGTTCGTGGTCAACCCGGTGGACAACACCACCTACTTCTACGCCGAGGGGATGAACGCGCCGATGTCCGGCTACAACAACCGCGGTCATCAGGCGCGGGCGGCGATCGTCATCGACCGCAGCCTGCGCGAGCTGGCCCCAGGTGTGTATGGCTCGACGGTGAAGATGCCGGCGGCGGGCAAGTTCGACGTGGCCTTTCTGCTCAACCAGCCGCAAATCATCCACTGCTTCAGCACCGACATCGCCGTGGCGCCTGAGGCGGCCAAGCGCAACGGCGCTCACGCCGAGTTCATCGGCAATGATCAGCCGGCCTTGCAAAACAGCCCCTTCGTTGCCCGCGTGCGCATCCTCGGTGACGACGGCCAGCCTCGCCTGGGCCTGCGCGACTTGAGCCTGCGCTACTTCCTGGCGCCGTCGTCGCTGCCGCGCAGCTTGCCCCTGACCGAGGTGGGTGAGGGGGTCTACCAAGCCTCGCTGGAGTTGGCCGAAGCCGGTGCCTGGTACCTGCACGTGCAGTCGCCATCACTGGGCCGCACGTTTGCCGAAGAGAACTACACCAGCCTGCGTGTCCTGCCGGCCGCAGCGTCTACCGCTTCCCAAGGGGAGCCCAGGAGTGTGCGATGAACTGCCCAAGCAAACTGCTCGCCCTGAGCCTGCTGCTCGCCAGTAACCTGACCTGGGCGCATGCCGGTCATGATCACAGTGGGCATGCCCCGCAACCGCCAGCGGCGCGCCAGGAAAAGGCCAGCGTCAGCTTTGCCGATGTCGCCCTGCAGGACCAGGACGGCATGCCGGTACGCCTGGAAAAGGACCTGGTTGGCGATCACCTGGTGGTCATGGGCTTTATCTACACCAGCTGCACCACGGTGTGCCCGGTGGTGTCGTCGATCATGTCCAAGGTCCAGGCGCAGATGGGCGGGCGGGTTGGTGAGGAGATCCAGCTGGTGTCGATCAGCGTCGACCCGCAGCGCGACGATGCCAAGCGCCTGGCCAGCTACGCCAAGGCGTTTCAGCAGGGGCCGGGCTGGAGTTGGCTGACCGGCTCACCCTATGCCATCACGCAGACCTTGAAGGGCCTGGGCAGCTTCAGCGCCGACCTGACCCAGCACCCACCGATGATCATCGTCGGTGATGGTCGCAGCGGCCACTGGACTCGCTACTACGGCTTCACCGATCCGGCCGTGCTGGTCGCCGAGATCAACCGCCTCAGCGCCCGCCGTGTGCACGCCAAGAGCACTGCGATCGCCGCAACCCCAGACCCTGCCGCCCAGGAGGCACAACCATGAGCAGTCTCACCAGCCGCCGAAGCGGCATGCGCGGTCTCGACTGGCTGACCCTGATCGGCTGCCTGTGGATCCTCAGCAGCGTTGCCTTGGCCCACGAGGGCCATGCGCCGACAGCCCCCGCGCCGCAACCAGCACCGCCGACGATCAGCAGCGGTGGCGGCACCCGCGATGCCCAGGCCTGGTTCACCGATACCGTGCTCAAGGATCAGAACGGTCGCGAGCTGCGCTTCTACAGCGATGTGCTCAAGGACAAGGTGGTGATGCTCAATGTGATCTTCACCCACTGCAACGACGCCTGCCCGCTGATTACCCGCAAGTTGCGCGAGGTGCGTGAGGCCATGGGCAGCGAACTGGCCAGCCAGGTGACCTTCATCTCGGTCAGCAGTGATCCGCTCAACGATACCCCGGCAGTGCTCAAGGCGTTTGCCGAAAAACAAGGCGTGGATGGCCCTAACTGGCTGTTCCTGACCGGTGACAAGGCCAATGTCGACTTGGTGCTGGGGCGCCTTGGGCAGTTCTTGCCCAGCCCAGAGCAGCACTCAACGCAATTGATCGCTGGCGATGTGGCGAGCAAACGCTGGAGCAAGATCCGCCCCGACGCGCCACCTGCGGCCATCGCCCAGCGCATGCAGTTGCTCACTCAACCACTGGCCGGCCGGTGAGCGCCGTGGGCCGGCTGCTGGCACTGTGGCTGGGGCTGTCGCTGTGCACCACAGCCCTGGCCCTGGACTTGACCGCTCAGGAACAGGCCGGCAAGCGCCTGTACCGTGAGGGCCTTGCCAGTGGCGACGCCCAGGTGGTCGCCCGGGTCGGTGTCAGTGACATGAGCGTGCCGGCCAGCGTGCTGCCCTGTGCCAGTTGTCATGGTAACGATGGCAAGGGCCGCGCCGAAGGCGGTGTGCGTCCGCCAAGCCTGGATTGGCAGCGCCTGAGCGTCGGCGCCGGTGAGCGCCAGGCCAATGGCCGCAGTTACCCGGCCTACGACGCGTCAGGCCTGGCCCGGGCGGTGCAGCAGGGCATCGATCCGGCTGGCAACCGGCTCGATCCGGCGATGCCGCGCTTTGTCTTGAGCCAGGCCGATCAACGCAATCTCACCGCTTATCTCAAGCGCCTGGGCGAGGAGCGTGATCCGGGCGTGGAGGACAGCGTATTGCGCCTGGGCACCTTGTTGCCTGGCTCCGGGCCCTTGGGCGAGGCGGGCAGGGTGGTGCGGGCCGTGCTTAACGACGGGCTGGAGCAGCTCAACCAGCAAGGCGGGATCAATGGCCGGCGTTTGCAACTGGTGGTGCTGGATCCGGGTGCAGACCTGGGCAGCGCCAGCCGCGCCTTGGACCGCTTGCTGGACCAGGAGGGGGTATTCGCCGTGGTTTCGCCGCTGGCGCCGATGCTCGATGAGCGTCTGGCCGCAGCCCTTGAACGGCGTGGCGTGCCGTTGATCGGCAGTACTCCACGCAGCGGCCCCAGCCCGCAGATCTTCGACCCGATGCCGGGGCTGCTGGAACAGTTGCTGAGCCTGGCTGTGCATGCTCGCGACGGCTTGGGCTTGCCTGCCGATGGACTGCGAGTGGTCTACGCCGATGCCGAACAGGCCACGTTGGCCGAACAGTTGCGCCAGCGGCTGCAGCAGGCCGGTTGGAGTGTGCCCGCCGCGCAGGCGTTCACCGGGCAGGCGCCGGACGGCCAGGGGGTGGTGTTCCTCGGCCACGCGCACGCCTTTGGCCAACTGACCCAGGCGCTCAACGCCGCTGGACGAGCGCCGCTGTTGTTCGCTGCCGCCAGCCAGGTCGCCGGGAGCTTGCCGAACCTTGCGCCGCAGTGGTCGCAGCGGGTGTTCCTGGCCTATCCATTCGTCCCCGGCGATTGGACCGAGCAGGGTCGCGCCCGGCTGGCAGGCCTGCATCAGCGCCAGGGCCTGGATGCGCGCCAGGCCTCACTGCAGGTCAACACCCTGTGCGCCTTGCGCCTGCTCAGCGAGGCGCTCAAGCAGATTGGCCGCGATGCCAGCCGCGAACAACTGGTGCGCGCCCTGGAAGGCCTGCATGACATCGACACCGGCCTGACCCCGGCCTTGAGCTTCGGCCCGGGCCGGCGCCAGGGCATGGCCGGGGCTCATGTGGTGGCGGTGGCCCTGCCTGGGCCGCGCTTTGCCGAAGTTGCGCCGTACCGGCCGCTGCCGGACACCCCTTGAACGGAGGTTGCCATGCGTATCGTCTTGCTGTGCCTGTTATTGGGGATCACCCCGATCAGCTGGGCCGACCTTGCCGCCGCGCGGGTCAATGGCGTCGAGATCAGCGTCATGCGCCTGGAGCGCTATTTCAGCGAGTACCTGCAGGCGCAGGGGCGGGCGCTGAGCAGTATCCGCAACCCCAATCTGTACAAGCGCCTGCGCGAGCAGGCCCTGGATGAGCTGATCGACAAGGAGCTGCTCTGGCAGGAGGCGCAGCGGCGCGGCATCGTCGTCAGCGATGAACAGGTTTCGGCGCACATCGGCCAACTGGAACAGGCCTTCGGCAGCCCTGTGGTGTTCGAGCGGCGGCTGGGCGAGGCGGGCTTTAATCGGGCAGAGTTTGCCGACTACACTCGTCACGAAATGGCTGCCCAGCGCGTCTACGCGCAGCTGAGCGCGGTAGCGGCGCCGTCCGAGGCTGACGTCCACGCTTTCTACCAGGCCAATCGAGAAAGACTGCAAGGAGCGCAGAACCAAAGTGATAACACTTCTGTCATACCAGAACAGGGCCTGCAGATGGCCAGGCTCGCGCTCGCCGAACAGCTCAGCGCCCAGGCGCGGCAAACGGTACGCCAACGTTTGCGTGAATCGGCCCACGTCGAGCGCGCAGACTGATACGCTCTGGCATAGATTTCCCCAAGTGTGGGGACATATCTCTGGGCAAAGTGCCATCAAGCTCCCCGCTTGTGGGGAACTGGGTGCTCGGGTGTTTTTCTGGGTATCTGGATGGCTTAGCAAAATCAAAGACTTACAGTGGTGCAACATGACCTTTCATGCCTGGCACGAAGCCTGCTCAAGCCTCTACAAGGCCGCACTTCGCAGACCGGGAAACCGGGTAGTTCTTGGGAGTCGACCTTGGTGAACAGAGTATTGGTAGTCGATGACGAGCAGACCCTCGCGCTGAACTTGCAGGCGTATCTGCAAGCGCAAGGCCTGGAAGTTGATGTTGCCCACGACGGTTTCAGCGGTATTGAGCAGGCTGAGAAGCTCAAACCCGATGTGATCGTGCTGGATTACCGCTTGCCCGACATGGAGGGGTTTCAGGTTCTGGAGACCGTGCGCAGGAACAGGCAGTGCCATTTCGTGCTGATCACCGCCCACCCGACCGCCGAGGTCCGTGAGCGGGCCGCCGAACTCGGCGTCACTCATGTCCTGTTCAAGCCGTTCCCCTTGGTGGAACTGGCCCGCGCAGTCTCCGACCTGACCGGGGTAGAGCGCCAGCGCAGGGCAAGCGACAACCCGGCAGAAGGTTTCGTCGAACGACGCCAGAACAGGAACGATACGTTCCCCATGCAGTTGTTCGATGGAAGCTGGGTACTGGCCGACCGCCGCCGTCATGGCGCACGACCTCCTGGACCTGACGACGACCAACTGCTCACCGGGGAATAGCGGCGCCCGCGGCCACCCCGGTCCCCACCGAGCCAACCTGCGACGCGCCCCTGAGCGGAGTCGCAGGCCATGTCCGATGTACTTGAGCAGAACCCACCCGAGCATCCAGATCCGGCGCTGCAGATCGTCAGCTTCCCCCGTGAACTGCTCGCCCAGGCCCGCCTGGCAGCCGGTGAAGAACGCCTGCTGAACTGCCTGCAACGGCTGTGCAACGATGCCCCGGCCACCTTCACCCAGCGTCTGGCCCACACCCTGCATTACCCGCTTCTGGACAGCCCCAGCCTGTTCGCCTGCACCCCGGTGTTCGAGCGGGTCAGCCTGGCCCAGTGCCTGAAGCACGAGTTCGTACTGGTCCAACAGGCAGGCGAACTGATCGGCGTGTTCGCCGACCCCTTCGATCATGCCCGCCTGGCCTGGATCGACGATAACCTGCAAGGCGCCGCGTTGTACCTGGCTCACGCCGCCGACCTGGCAGCGTTCCTGGCCCGCCACGAAGAAAGCTTCCACGCCGTCGACGCCATGGACCCGGACGGCGAACCCGGCAGCGAGGCCGACCCGCTGCAACGGCTGTCGCTGACCAGCATCAGCGAAGACCAGAGCCGGGTGGTCAAGCTGGTCAACTCGACCCTCTACGATGCCCTCAAGCAACATGCCAGCGACATCCACCTGGGCATGACCGGCCAGGGCCTGACCATCAAGTACCGCATCGACGGCGTGCTCAACGGCGCCGGTAAAGCCAGCGGCAGCGCCTTTGCCGAGCAGGTGATCTCGCGCATCAAGGTCATGGCCGAACTGGACATTGGTGAAAAGCGCGTACCCCAGGACGGCCGCTTCAAGGTGGCGGTGGGCGAGCGGCAGATCGACTTCCGCGTCTCGATCATGCCCAGCATCTTCGGTGAAGACGCGGTGCTGCGGGTGCTCGACAAACAAGACCTGTCGGACAAGGTCAGCGGTGTGCAGCTGCAAGCCCTGGGCTTTCAGGAGCAGACCCTGCGTGCGCTGCGCCGGCTGGCCAGCGAGCCCTACGGGATGATCCTGGTCACCGGCCCCACCGGCAGCGGCAAGACCACCACCCTCTACGCGATGATCAGCGAGATCAACCATGGCGTAGACAAGATCATCACCATCGAAGACCCGGTCGAGTACCAGTTGCCGGGGGTGTTGCAGATTCCAGTCAACGAGAAAAAAGGCCTGACCTTCGCCCGCGGCCTGCGCTCGATCCTGCGCCATGACCCGGACAAGATCCTGGTCGGCGAGATCCGCGACCCCGACACCGCCCAGATCGCCGTGCAGTCGGCGCTCACCGGGCACCTGGTGTTCACCACCATCCACGCCAACAACGTGTTCGATGTGATCGGCCGCTTCAGCCAGATGCAGGTCGACCCCTACAGCTTCGTCTCCGCACTCAACGCTGTGCTCGCCCAGCGCCTGATTCGCCTGGCCTGTCCGCACTGCGCAGTGGCTTGCGAGCCGGACGATGAGCTGCTGGCGGTCTCCGGGCTTAGCCGCGAGGCGGTCAGTGGGTGGCACTTCGTTCGCGGCCAAGGCTGCGGCCAGTGCCGCGGCAGTGGCTATCGCGGCCGCAACGCGATTGCCGAGTTGCTGCACCTGGATGACGACCTGCGCCAGATGATCGTCGAGCGCCGCCCGCTGGCGCAGATCAAGGCATTGGCTTGCCAACGCGGCCTGCGCCTGCTGCGCGCATCCGCCCTGGACCTGGTCCGCGAGGGCCGTACCACGCTTGAGGAGATCAACCGTGTCACATTTATCGCCTGATCGCTATTGCGCCGTACTCGGCGCTGAGGGTGTCGGCCTGGGTCGCTGGCACGCTAACCAACATCAATGGCTGGGCAGCTGCGGCTTTACCTGCGATGCCACGCAACCGGCCTGGGCACCTGCCTTGCAAGCGCTGGACGCGCTGCTCAGCGAGCACGCGCTGCCTGGCGCGCAGCTGCGGGTACTGCTGTCGGCGCGCTACAGCCGCTTCTGCCTGGTGCCCTGGAGCGATGCCATCGGCCACCCCCGCGAACTCGATGCCTACGCCCGGGCATGCTTCGAGAACCTCTACGGGCAGTCGCTGGATGACTGGCGCATCGTCCTCTCGCCCGAAGCTGCCGGCGCTGCGCGGATCGCCACGGCGCTGCCGCAAGCACTGATGCAAGGGCTGCAAGCCTTGGCCAAGGAGCGCCGGCTGGGCCTGCGCTCGGTTCAACCCTACCTGATGGCCGCCTACAACCATTGCAGCGCCCAGCTGGAGCAGGGCGACTTCCTGTTCGTCCTCGCCGAGCCCCGGCGCAGTGTGCTGTTGCTGGCCGCTGGCGGCGCCTGGCAGCAAGTCCTGGCCCAGGGTTGCGCCGACACTGACCAGGCCCTGCAAGCGCTGATCGAACGCACCTGCGAGCTGTACGGCGAGCATCTGCCACGCATCTACCTGCATGCCCCAGGGCGCAGCGATGTACCACAGCTGGCCGCCGTGCAGCTGTGCCAGAGCGCAGGCGACAGCGACCCGCTGTGCGCCATGTGGCGGGCGGTGGCCTGAGATGCGCCGCCTCGATCTGGAATTCCAACCCCGCCGCAGCAGCGCATTGGCCTGGTCGCTGCTGGCCTTGGGCAGCGCAGTGCTGGCGCTGCTGTTGCTGGTGCAGCAGCAGTTGCAGAGCGAGCAAGTCGACCTGGAGGCGCGCGTGCACAACCTTGAGCTCAAGCTTGGCCGCCGACCCGCTACCGCCGCGCCGCTGAGCAGCGCCGCCAGCCGCGAACAGGCCGAGCAACTGGCGCAGATGCGCAACGTCTCGCAGCAGCTGCAACGGCCGTGGGAGCAACTGTTCGCGATGCTCGAAGCGATGCCGCAGGAAGACGTCGCGCTACTGACCATCACCCCGGATGCGCGCAAGGGCCAGGTGCGCATCGCCGCCGAAGCGCGCGACTTGGAAGCGATGCTGCAGTACCACCAGCGCCTGGAACGCAGCGCCGAGCTGCGCGATGTGTCGCTGCTCAACCACGAAGTGGTCGCCGGCCAGCCTGAGCACCCGGTGCGCTTCAACCTTACCGCCACCTGGGAGATCGGCCATGCGCGTCCCTAGCCTGATCCTGCATGAACAGGCGCGCCGCCTCGGTCGCGCTGGCCTCGGCGCGCTGCTGGTCAGTGGCCTTGCCCTGGTGTTCGGTGTGGCCAGCGTACTGCCGCAGTGGCAAGCGGTGCGCGAACTGCGCGCCAACGAAGCCGACGCCAGCGTGCAGGTCCAGCGTTTGCAGCGCGGCGAGCTGAAAATTGCCGTCAAGCCTGAACAGCAGGCGCTGGACACCCTGCGCCAGCAACTGCCAGGCCAACCGCAGGCCAGCGAGCTGATCGAGCGCCTGTACCGCCTGGCCAGTGCCGAGCGCATCAGCCTGGCGCGCGGTGAATACGCCCTGGGCGTCGACCCCAAGACGCAGCTGGCGCGCTACCAGATCGTCCTGCCGGTGCGCGGCAGCTACCCACAGATTCGCGGCTTCCTCCAGGCCCTGCTCGGGCAACTGCCGACCCTGGTGCTCGAAGACCTGGAGCTGCAGCGCAAGCGCATCGGTGACAGCGAACTCAATGGTCGCCTGCGCATGACCCTTTACCTGTCGAGGTCGTCATGAACAGCAAGCGCACGGCGATATGGATTGGCTTTCTTGGCCTGAGCGCGGCGTTGGCCTGGGCGCCTGGGCGCTGGTTTGGCCAGACCCAAGACAGCGTTGAAACCCTGGCCGGGCAAGCCCGCGCCCCCGTTGCCGAGCGGGCAACGGACCGGCGCGTGACGGCGGGCGTGCCCGGCGACAAGGCCGCAGGCAAGCCATCACGCGATCTGTTCCCGGTACAGCGCTGGAGCGCAGCGCAAACCCTGGCCACGGTCACCGAGCAACCGGCGCTGCCCACCCCGGTCGCTGCCGCCGCCCCCACGGCGCCCATGCTGCCGTTCCAGTTCATCGGTCGCATCGGCGATCGCGACGACTTGCAGATCTTTCTGCAGAGCGGCGAAAAGCTCTACGTCGTGCGCCAAGGCGACGTGATTGACGACACCTACCGCCTCGATCACGTCTCGGCCACCGAGCTGAGCCTGGTCTACCTGCCACTGCACCAGCCACAGACCCTGTCTGTCGGGAGCGCACCATGAAGCCTTCGAAGTTGTGCAAGCCTGCTCCATTCCTGCTCCTGGCGCTGTGCGTGGCGATGGCCGGGTGCGGCTCCAGCGCGGTGCGCAAAGACAGCGATGCGCTGTTCAAGGAGGGCCAGTACGAGGCCGGCATCGCTCGCCTGGAAGATGCCCTGCGCGAAGACCCGCGCGACACCGAGCTGAACATCGCCCTGGCCCATGGCCGCCAGGCGGCGGTCGAGGCCTTGCTGACCCAGGCCGACAGTGACCGCAGCCGCCATGATTTTGCCGGCGCCCGCATGGGCTACGGCCGGGTACTGACCTTCGAGCCGAACAACCGCCGCGCCCAGGAAGGCATTCGCCAGATCGAGCTGATGCGCACCCTCGAAGACCGCATCGCCCTGGGCCAGGCCTCGCTGCGCCAGGGCGACCTGTTCGGCGCCGAGCGTATCGTGCGTGACGTGCTGCGCCTGGATCCGCAAAACCAGAAGGGCATCATGCTGCGTAGCGACATCGAGAACGTCCAGGCGCGCACTGCGCAGCCGTTCCCGCAACTGCGCAGCAAGCTGGAACGGCCGGTGACCCTGGAGTTTCGTGACGCTAACCTGAAGACCATCTTCGAGGTCCTGGCCCAGGTCGCCGGGATCAACTTCATCTTCGACAAAGACCTGCGTCCGGAAATGAAAGCCACTATCTTCGTGCGCGATGTGCGCATCGAGGACGCCGTGGCCCTGCTGCTGGAGCAGAACCAGCTGCACCAGAAGATCGTCAACGACAACACCCTGCTGATCTACCCCGACTCGCCGCAAAAGACCAAGGACTACCAGGAACTGGTCATGCGCACCTTCTACCTGACCAGCATCGATGCCAACACCGCGATGAACATGGTCAAGACCATGCTCAAGACGCGCGACGTGTTCGTTGACGAGCGGCTCAATACCCTGACCATGCGCGACACGCCCGACGCCGTGCGCATGGCCGAGAAACTGCTGCAATCGCAGGATCAGTCCAACCCTGAAGTGGTGCTGGAAGTCGAAGTGATGGAAGTGGCCCGCTCGCGGATCCTCGACCTGGGCCTGCAATGGCCGAACACCTTCGGCCTGCTTACCAGTGAAGGTAAATCGGTCAGCGTGCTCGACCAGCTGCGCGGGATCGACTCCAGCCGCATCAGCATCGCCCCGGCGCCGCAAGCCAAGATCAACGCCCAGGACAAAGACATCAACACCCTGGCCAGCCCAGTGATTCGGGTCAGCAACCGCGAGCAGGCGCGCATTCACATCGGCCAGCGGGTGCCGATCATCAGCGCCACGTCGGTGCCCTCGACCCAAGGCCCGGTGATCACCGAGAGCATCACCTACCTGGACGTCGGCTTGAAGCTCGAAGTGCAGCCCACCGTGCACCTGAACAACGAAGTGGCAATCAAAGTGGCGCTGGAAGTGAGCAATGCCACGCCGCTTGAGGCCACCCGCCAAGGCACCATTCCGGTCCAGGTCGACACCCGCAACGCGCAGACCAGCCTGCGCCTGCACGACGGCGAAACCCAGGTACTGGCCGGCCTGGTGCGTAACGACCACAACGCCAGCGGCAACAAGATCCCCGGGCTTGGCGATATACCCGGCCTGGGCCGGCTGTTTGGCAGCAACAAGGACGACATGACCAAGTCCGAGCTGGTCTTGGCGATCACCCCACGGATCGTGCGTAACCTGCCGTACCAGAGCCCCTCGGACATGGAGTTCGCTACTGGCACCGAGTCGAGCCTGCAAGTGCGGCAACTGGCCCAGCCGCTACCGGCCAGCGCCTTGCCTAGTGATACACCGGGCGATGCGCCCGCCGAGGCGCCCTTGGTCAATGGCCAAATGGCCGTGGTCCCAGCCAACCGGACTGTCCAGCCATGAAACGCCAAGCCCGTGGCTTCAGCCTGATCGAGGTGGTGCTGACCCTGGCCCTGCTCGGCATGCTTGCCGCCATGGCCGCACCACTGACCGAGACCGTGGTACGGCGCGGCAAGGAGCAACAGCTGCGCGAAGCGCTGTACCAGATTCGCGATGCCATCGATGCCTACAAGCGTGCGTTCGACGCCGGTTACATCGAAAAGCGCCTCAATGCCAGCGGCTATCCGCCCAACCTGCAAGTGCTGGTCGATGGCGTGCGCGATGTGCGCAGCGCCAAGGGCGCCAAGTTCTACTTCCTGCGGCGCATCCCACATGACCCGCTGTTGGCGGTCAAGGACGACGACCAGGGAGGCTGGGGCCTGCGTGCCTACGACAGCAGCGCCGACAACCCACGCGATGGCGAAGACGTCTTCGACGTGTATTCCAAGGCCCGTGGCAAGGGCCTCAACAGCATCCCCTACGGGCAATGGTGACGGCCATGAAACGCAGCCAAGGCTTCACCCTGATCGAGTTGCTGGTAGTGATGGCGATCATCGCCACCCTGATGACCATCGCCATGCCGCGCTACTTCAACAGCCTGGATGCCTCGCGCGAGGCCACCTTGCGCCAGAGCCTGGCGGTGTTGCGCGAATCGCTCGACCACTACTACGGCGACACCGGCCGCTACCCCGAATCGCTCGAGCAACTGGTCGAGCAGCGCTATCTGCGCAACACCCCAGTCGATCCGATCACCGAGCGCAGCGATGCCTGGCAGCTGGTGCCACCACCAGAGGGCGTGCCCGGCGGCGTGGCGGACATCAAGAGCGGTGCAAGCGGGAGGGCGCGTGATGGCAGCCTCTATGCAGAGTGGTAAGGCCTACGCCGGCTTCACCTACCTGGGCGTGCTGCTGCTGATCGCCATCAGCAGCATGGCCCTGGCCGCTACCGGCACCCTGTGGTCGACCAGCGCCCTGCGTGACCGTGAGCGGCAATTGCTCTGGGTTGGCGGCCAGTACGCCCAGGCCCTGCGCAGCTACTACCGCGCATCACCGGGCCTGGCCCAGTACCCGCAAGATCTCAACGACTTGCTCGAAGACAACCGCTTCCCCACGGCCAAGCGGCATATCCGCAGGTTGTATCCCGACCCGATTGCCGTCGGCGAGGAGTGGGGCCTGCTGCGCTCGATCGACGGGCGCATCACCGGTGTGCACAGCCGCGCCGATGCCGCCCCGCTCAAACGCAGCGGCTTCGATGCCCAATGGTCGGCCTTCGAGGGCCTTGAACACTACAGCGATTGGCAGTTCGTCGCCGAGCAAGCTTTTGCCGAAGGTGGCAACGGCGAGCGTCGGCCCAGCGCCCAGGGAGATGCGCCATGAACCGCAGAACGTTCGTCCTGGCCTTGTGCCTGCTGCTCAACCACGGCGCGGCCAATGCCGGCCCCGAGGACGAGATGATGGGCTTTATCGTCGACAACACCATCTCGCACATCGGCCACGACTTCTACAACGCCTTCACCGAGCGCCTGCGCGCCACCAGCCGCCTGGACTTCAACCTGGTGGTGCGCGAACGCCCGGACGCCCGCTGGGGCAGCCTGGTGACCGTGGAGTTTGAAAGCGACGTGCTGTACCGGCGCTTCCTGCCCCCGAACACCACCCAACTTACCGACGAGGCCGTCGCGGCCGCCGACCTGGTCAAGCAGCAGATCATCCAACGCAAGTTGCAACGCCTGTTGCAGGACACCACCGATCTGGAGAGGGACGAGCTATGAGCAAGCACATTCCACAGCAGCTTCTACGTGGCCTCGCCGCCAGCCTGCTGGCTGGTGTCCTGGCTAGCCAGGCGCAGGCCACCGAGCTGGTCTACACCCCGGTCAACCCAGCGTTCGGTGGCAACCCGTTGAATGGCACCTGGCTGCTCAACAACGCCCAGGCGCAGAACGACTATGACGACCCCGACCTCAAGGATCGCACCTCGTTCGCCGGCACCTCGGCCCTGGAGCGGTTCACCAACCAACTGGAGTCGCGGATGCTTTCGCAGTTGCTCGACAACATCAGCAACGGCAACACCGGCAGCATGTCCACCGACACCTTCCTCATCGACGTCATCGACGATTCCGGGGCCTTGAGCATCAAGGTCACCGATCGGGCGACCGGTGAAGTTTCGATCATCGAGGTCAGCGGCCTGAACCCCTGAGAGGGACGGGACTAGCATTTAGGGGAGAACGACCATGAAACGTCTGCTGAGCACACTGCTGATCCTCGCCACCTTGCAAGGCTGCGGCCTGCGCGAACCGATGCCCGCCGAACAGGACACCGATTCGCCCACCCTGACCCCGCGCGCCTCGACCTACTACGACCTGATCAACATGCCCCGGCCCAAGGGCCGGCTGATGGCGGTGGTCTATGGCTTTCGCGACCAGACCGGGCAATACAAACCGACTCCGGCCAGCTCTTTCTCCACCAGCGTCACCCAGGGCGCGGCCAGCATGCTGATGGACGCCCTGAGCGCCAGTGGCTGGTTCGTGGTGCTGGAGCGCGAAGGCCTGCAAAACCTGTTGACCGAGCGCAAGATCATCCGCGCCTCGCAGAAAAAGCCAGACGTTGCGCCCAACATCCAGAGCGAACTGCCACCGCTGCAGGCCGCCAACCTGATGCTCGAAGGCGGCATCATCGCCTACGACACCAACGTGCGCAGCGGCGGCGAGGGGGCGCGTTACCTGGGCATCGACATCTCCCGTGAGTACCGGGTCGACCAGGTCACGGTCAACCTGCGCGCGGTCGACGTGCGCACCGGCCAGGTGCTGGCCAACGTCATGACCAGCAAGACCATCTACTCGGTTGGCCGCAGCGCCGGGGTGTTCAAGTTCATCGAGTTCAAGAAGTTGCTCGAAGCCGAGGTCGGTTACACCACCAACGAGCCGGCCCAACTGTGTGTGCTCTCGGCGATCGAGGCGGCGGTGGGGCATCTGCTGGCCCAGGGTATCGAGCGGCGGCTGTGGCAGGTCGAAGGCAGCGGCGACAAAGCGACGGTGGACAAGTACCTGAGCCAGTACCAGCAACAGTGAGGTGGCCTTGCCGGCCTCATCGCGGGGCAAGCCCGC